>JAZAIZ010000029.1:0-27230 GCA_036230545.1 Myxococcota bacterium | reverse complement strand
ACCCCAATGTGTCCCCCCATCCACAACTCCCCCTCCTCAATCCCCTAACTCCCTGAAATCACCTCACCCCCACTCTGGCACAGTTCCTGTAATAAACCAGGTATCAACGATGCACACGGTGTCTGAGAGACCACTCCCATTTTGGGCAAACACCGTGCCATCCCAACCGCTCAACAAAAGCGTCTCATTATGAAACAAGGAGAAAAACGTTCCCGCAAGACCGACAGGCAGGTCTCTCCCTCCCCCCCTTGGGACCTGCCTGCCGTGGGTTCCCCAAAGCATCCTCGACGTCTCTGGCTCGGGCGACGCTTTTGGGGAACCCCTTCGCCCTTCCGCCTTCCCGTGCTATAGGTCGAAGGCCATGAACCATCGCCTCCTCCCCCTCCTGATCCTGCTCGCGCTCCCTGCGTCCGTGCAGGCAAAAAGCGACTACCCCACCGACCCCCTCTCCTCCCTGCTCGAGCGAAGCGCCGACCGACTTGAGGAGCGTCTCCGCGAGAGCGGCATCACCGCTCCCGTGCAATTTGAGATGCAGACCGAAGGCGGCCTTAGCCTCTCCTCCACCCGGCGCTTCTTCTTCACCCCCCTGCTTAAGAAATTAAAGCGTCGGGGCAACCTCCGCATGTCCCGAAACTCCTCAACTCAAGTCCGTTTAAAGGTCTCCGTGGATCCACACCGGGTGTGGGTCATCGGCACCCTTGAGGCCCCCTCCCTGGTGGGGCCCTCTCCCTTTGTGGTGTCTCAGGTGCTCTCCAACGAACTCCGCCTGGCCATCGGCTCCCGACGCCCCACTCGGGCCTCCCTGCAGTGGCGCGTGCACCCCATTGGCACCGTACAGGGACACCTGCTCGACCTCTGTGTCACCCGTGTCTCACCCGATCGCTCCACGGTCGACATCGCCGTCCTCGACACCTCCGGAGTGCAGATCTTCCACCACGACACCCTCCAAAACACCCTCAACCATTTTATCGGGCACGCCTTTCTCCGCAGCGCGCGCCCCTGGCCCCGCATCATCACCGGCTGGATGGGGCTGAACACCTCCTCCAGTCTCGTCGCCACCACCTCCCGGGGCGACAGCCTCCAGGTAGATCTCACCCGGCAGCGCACCCAAATCCCCCAAACCCTCCGCGTCCCCTTGCGCACCGGGGCTCCCGGGCCCGCCTGGGGCCGCCACCAAGCCGGAAGCCCCAACATTCGCGGCCCCCTCAAAACCCCCGCCGGCGGCGCGCCGCCCCCCGCGAGTATGACTCCCACCTTTCGAGACGCACGCCCACTCGGCGCGAGGCCCCAATGGTATTGGGTCACCCCCCAGGGCATGCTGCAAACCGCGACAAGCACCACCCCTGTGCAAAACGTGCTGCAGGAGCGCATCGGCGACCGCATCCTCTTTGCAGATCTTGACGGTGACGGAGAGAAGGAGCTCATTCACAGCCGGGCGGCCCTCCCCGGACAAAGCGACGCCCTCAGCATCCGCACGCTCCCCTCTCCCCCCGCCACCAGCGCTCTCCGATTTAAAGCCCCCCTCGGCGGCGGTAGCATCGTGGCCATGGACGTCCTGCCTTCCACAGAGGGCGGACGCGAGTCGGTCATTGTGGCCGAGCAGGTTTCCCAAACCGAACATCGCCTCTGGCGCCTGGAGGCCCTATGAAGCATTTCCCCAGGCAACTCCCCTGCGTCGGCCTCCTCCTCATTATTTTCGGGCTCGGGAGCCTCCCCCCGGCCACCGCCCGACGCCTCCCCCAGCCCGGTGGGAGCGTGTCCATCGAACTCCCCCCCGAGGCGCGGCGCACCTTCCTGGAGCTGCACCGCTCGCTCCCCCTGCTTCGCCGAGCGCATGGCACCGCCCCCAACGAGCGCACCTCCCTGCAAAGCTCAACAAGCGAATGGACCTCGCACGTGCTCGAGAGCCTCCAAAGCTCCGCTGACCACCGACGGTGGACCCTCTCTGCCCACCCCGATCAACGTCGCATACTTCGACGCACCCTTCAGGCCTGCCTCAGCGCCGGCCACCCCACCCCCTGGCCAGCGCTGGTCCTCACCAGGCTTCAGGTGACCCACACCCTCACCCCTTCTCCCCACGGGTTGACCCTGGAGTTCAACCACCCCGTGGGCCCCCTGCCCGAGCTGCTCGCGGGGTGCCGCGTTCCCTTCAACCCCCGTCGGCCCCTGGGGCCCTTTCAACAGCGGCGAAGCAACACCCTCGAGCGCAACCCTGGCTCCACTGCCCCCCTGCCTCTATTGGAGAGCATCACCCTCACCGAGTCGGGGTTTCAGGCCGACGTCCGCACCACCCGCTCCACGGACGCCTCCCTCAGCGTGCTGGTCGCCCCGGTCCCCGACGTGATCCTGCTCCTTCAGGAGCCCACCACCCGCTCTGTAGATCCTCTCAAGCTGGCCTCTCCCGAGGGACTCACGCAATTCTATCAACAGCTCGGCGCCCCCCTGCTTCTGAGTGTCCACCATGAGACCTACGGCATCCCCACTCGGGCCATCCTCCCCCCGGGGGTTGCGCCACCCCGACCGCTCCCCCTCGCAACCTCCGACTCCGGCGCGCGACTCAGCCTGCCCCCTCTTGGGGACGACTCCCCCACCCACACCCTGCTCACCACCGTGAACACCCCCCTCTTCCAAAGTCTCGCCGAGCGCCTGAGCGTCCTCTATCGCCACCACGGATACCGCCTGCAAGAGAGACCCGCCCCCGCACCGGGCACCACCCGCCTGGTGGCCTGGCGCTCCCCCACTCCCGACCCGGCGCTGGCCATTCTCCACCTGGCCAACGCCTATCAGCAACAATGCGGTGTCCCGCCCTCCGACACCCCTCTCAAGCTTCGCGAACAGCTCCTTTCCGCTCACCTGGAAACCCGACTGGAGGCAGCCCTGCGGCTTGAACGCGAGTGGGTGTCCCACCGAGTGATGGTCCCACTCGCCACCCTCTCCGCCTGGTACGAGATCAACCCTCACCTCCGCGGCGTGCGCATCGCCAGCGAAGGAGTGCCCCTTCTTCACGATGCGTTCTGGAGCGAATAAGCATGACCCTCCGCTGGCGCATCTTCATCGCGATAGCCACCGTCAGCCTCTTAACGGTCGGCCTGAGCGCCTACCTCCACTACCAGGAGCTCTCCGCAGAATACGACGCCCAACTCGACGCGCGGGCCAACGCCATCTCAGAGTCACTCCGCATCGAGCTCGATCAAACCCACCAGGCCCTCGGCACCCTGATGGCCAGGCTTGTCAACCCGCGGGGCATCCTGATTCGCGACTTCCCCGAGACCCACCCCGCACGTCGCTACCGTTGGGCCACCCAACATCTGCAAGGGCAATTCATTGACGTGCTCAAGGTGCTCGACCATCAGGGACAAATCCTCACGTCGGCCCATTGGCCAGCCTCCTTTGGCGCCCTGGATCCCCAAAGCACGCGCTACCGCTCCCCCGGCCCGGTCCCCCACCTCCCCTTCGCCCTCATCCACGAAGCCACGCCCCAGGGCAGCCGACCGGCGCTCCAAGTGTGGACCCAGGCCACCACCCGCTCGGGGCACCCCGTCCACCTCGTCATCGGGCGCTTCATCTCCCAGCCGGTCCTGCAGGGCATGCTGGCCCGCAGCGGGGGCGACCTCGTCGCGCTGTGCAACAAAAGCGACTCCCCCTGTCTCAGCGCCACCTCCGCCAAGCTCCCCCCTCTCCCCCTCGACGCGCTCTCCCCCCTGCAGGAGCGACCCGACCTCCACCTCCAGAGCTTCTCCCTCGGGGAGGACACCTTGCATGAGATCCAGGTCGCCATCGGGCTGAGCAGAGCGCACCTTGAAAACCTGGAAAAAGACCTGGTTCAACAAGCCCTCACCACCGGCGTCCTGGCGCTCCTCCTCGCCCTCCTGCTCGGTCTCTACCTCGCCCACCGCATCAGCAGTCCCCTGGCACACCTTGTGGAGGCCACCGGCGAGCTCGCCACCGGGGACTTCAGAACCCGGGTGAACCTGCCCGCCAACTCCGTCTCTGAGATCACGCACCTGGTGAAAGGATTCAACACCATGGCCAGTGAGCTCGAACACTCCCGCAAGCGGCTCATTCACGCCGAGCGCGTCGCCACCTGGCAGGAGATCGCCCGGGGTCTCGCCCACGAGATCAAAAACCCCCTCACCCCGATCCTGGGAGCCCTGCGGGTCGTGCAGCGAGCCCACCAGCAGGCGCATCCCGACTTTGACGCGATCCTCCACGAGCAGGCCGGCGCGGTACACGAGGAGGTCTCCCGGCTCAAGGCCATGGCCGACAACTTCGCCCAATTCGCCCGGCTCCCCGAACCCCGACCAAGCGAGCTCAACCTCGAGCAGCTCCTCTCCCAAATCGTCACCCTCTACCGCAACACCTACCCCTCTCTCGAGTTCACCCTGCGAGGTTTTGAGGACACCCGATTGCTGCACGCCGACTCCGACCGGCTGCGCACGGTCTTCTCCAACCTCATCCTCAACGCGGCCCAGGCCATGGAGGGAGTGGGCGAGCTGCTGATTCACCTCCATCCCGACGCCGAGGATCAGCTCATTCGCCTCACCCTGCACGACTCGGGGCCAGGCATCGCCGATGAGATCAAAGACCGCCTCTTTCTCCCCTACGCCACCACCAAAGGGTCCTCGGGCACAGGGCTCGGGCTCGCTCTCACCCACCGCATCATCACCGAAATGGGGGGCTCCATTGAGGTGGACGACGCCGCAAAGCGGGGCGCCTGCTTCCATTTGACCCTCCCCCACGCTACCCCCGCCGTCGAACAGGCCATAACCCCCCATTTCCATTAAGTTTTTAAGACGATCATCCTCCGTTATTTCCCTTAGAAAGCGCTAGTCAACTGCGCTTTTCATCCTATACATAATCTCTACCACCCCACGAACGCCGTATTACAGCGAAGGCTCTCCGCAGCCTTCTCAGTTGAGCAAGTCCATGAAGCGTCGTCGTGTATCATTCTCCGGCCTGTCCGCGTTAATTCTGACCATCGTTCTCCTCAACGGTTGCGGGCTGCACAGCCCCACCAAATACCCCTCACGAGAAGAGTTCCCGGAGGTCCCCCAGGGAACTCTGAACCCCCAGGCCATCTGCGGCGACGGCATCCTCACCGACAACGAGGTCTGCGACTCCACCAATCTCAACGGTGAATCCTGCCTAACCCTCGGCTTTGACGGGGGCACCCTCGAGTGCTCCCCCGATTGCCTGAGCTTTGAGACCCGACACTGCTTCCATCCCATTCCCGGAACTGGCGGCGGAACTGGCGGCGGAAACGGCGGTGGAAACGGCGGCGAAGGGGGCTATTGTGGCGACGGCGTGCTGCAATCCGACGAGCAATGTGACGGCTACAACGTCGGCTCTATCACCTGCCTCGACTTCGGCTTCTCCTCCGGATACGTCACCTGCGCCCCCTCCTGCGACGCCTTTGACATCTCCCAATGCACCGACACCACCACCGGACCGGCCACCTGCGGCAACAACGCCACCGAGGGCGCCGAGATCTGCGACGGCGAAGACCTCGCTGGATACACCTGCGACACCTTCGGCTTTGTGGGCGGCACGCTGCTCTGCACCGAAGACTGCACGGGATTTTACACTGCCCACTGCAACCACCCACCACAATCCATCTGCGGCAACAACACCCTCGAGCCCGGCGAAGTCTGCGATGGACCCCACACCCTCCACGAGACCTGCCAAAGCTTTGGCTTTGACGGGGGAGAGCTCCGCTGCAACAGCACCTGCACCGGCTTCAGCACCGCTCAATGCCTGAGCGCGCCTGTTGAGTGCGCCCCCGGCTGCAGCCCCCTCTCAGTGGGTGATGCCATCTGTGACCCCGCCTGCTACACCGCCGCCTGCAGCTTCGATGGCGGCGACTGCACCCCGCCCGAGTGGACCTGCGACCCCGCGACTTTCACCCGAGGCGACGGCTGCCACTGTGGCTGCGGAGCGATGGATCTCGACTGCGCCGACCCCAGCATCAACAGCTGCCACTTCAATGGCTGCCCCGAAGGCATGCTCCCCTCGGCCACCAACAACGCCGAGTGCGTCCCCCCCCCGGGCTGGGCCTGTGCCTCTCAAAACTATGCCAGCAACGACGGCTGCGACTGCGGTTGTGGCGTGGCCGACCCTGATTGCAACTCTCCCCTTCTGAGCGCCTGCAACTACTCCTGGTGCCCCGAAGGCTACCTCCCCGATGAGAACGACAACCGGGTCTGCGTTGGCGCAGCACCCGCCGAGTGCGCCCCCGGCTGCGCTGCCTCGTGGGTCGGCGACAACCAATGCGACGCGGCATGCAACACCGAGGCCTGCCAATACGACCTCGGCGACTGCGCCAGCCAAACCATCACCTGGGTGTGCTCCACGTGTCATTATGGGACCAACGACGGCTGCGACTGCGGCTGCGGTGCGGTCGATCCCGATTGCCTCTCCACAGAGGTGCTGTCCTGTGATTATTCCCACTGCCCCGAGGGCTACTACCCCGACAGCTACGACAACGCCTTCTGCGTTCCCCTCTAAGCGAGGGGGCGTTAGAAACGCAGCTCCCCGGCCTCCAGAGCGGTGATAAGTTCCCGGGTTAAGCGGACATAGCTCTCCGCACCCGGGTCCATCAGGTAAACAGGCTCGGCCACCACGTCGATGTCATAGCCCTGCTTCTTCAACTCCCCCTTGCGATGCTTGAAGGTCCCGGTGACCTCCAGCTCCGAGCGCACCCTCAAAAAGAGCGGCACCGCGTAAGCGGGCAGCGCACCCTTCAGGTGCCGGCAGATCCCCTCGGCGTCAAACTCCTCCACCGAGCAGCGCAGGCTCAGGGACGACATCCCGGCCCGGCCCTCAGTCCCGGGGATCTCCACACCATAGGTGGCCGACTCGTTCACCTGCTCAAATCCATTCACCACCTCGTCCACCTCGGTGGTGGAGACGTTTTCTCCTTTCCAGCGAAAGGTGTCACCGAGGCGGTCCACAAATTGAGCGTGCCGAAACCCCAACTGGCGCATCAGGTCCCCGGAGTTAAACCATACATCCCCCGGAGCGAACACATCCCGCAGGAGCTTGCGCTCACTCGCCTCGGGGTTGGTGTATCCATCAAAAGGGGTCCTCTCACTCACCTTCCCCAGCAGGAGGCCTTCTCCTCCCTTCTTCACACGAACGCAAAAGCCCCGAGCGTCGCGCACCGGTTCGTCCGCGTCCACATCGTAATGCACAATCGCATAGGGCAGCGGGCACATCCCCACGGTGCGGTCGAGATTGAAGAGGTTCACAAAGCCCACGTTCCCTTCGCTGGCCGCGTAAAATTCAAAGACCTCCGGCACCCCAAAGCGTGCCTTAAACCCCTCCCACAGATCCGGACGCAGGCCGTTTCCGGCGATGCGTCTGACGGGGTTGTCGGCGTCATCAGGCCGAGAGGGTTGGTTCATCAGGTAGCGGCAAAGCTCACCGATGTAGCAAAACGCGATGGCGTTAAATTTTCGTGTATCCTCCCAAAACTGACTGGCGCTGAACTTGCGTCGGATAGCGATCCCCGCCCCGCCCACCAGTGCCGCCGACCAGCCAACGCTGAGGGCGTTGTTGTGGTAGAGAGGCAGTGGCACGTAGATCACCTCACCGGGCTTCAGCGCCAGAGCGCAGAGTCCAATGCCTGCGCAAGCCTTCATCCAGCGCAGGTGCGTCATGATGGATGCCTTGGGGAGACCGGTGGTGCCGGAGGTATAAATATAAAAGCAGGGATCCCCCAGGGTCACCTCACCGGTGGTACCGGGGTTGGCTGAAGAGGACTCCTCGCTGAGCCCCACCAGATCCAGGACGCTATCGGGGAGGTCCGCCTCACCGGTGTCGTGCACGTAATAGGTCGTCGCCAACGCGCCGTCGAGGGAGGGCTTCACCTCCGAGAACGCCGCAAAGAGTTCTTCCCCCACCACAAAGGCCTTCGGAGAACACAAATTCAAGCTGTGCCGAAGAGCCTCACCGCGCTGGTTGGTGTTGATCAACGCCGAGACGGCCCCCAACTTGACCAGGGCAGCCACCGCACAAAGCACCTCTGGTCGGTTCTCCATCAGCACAGCCACCACATCGCCTTTGCCAATCCCCTGCTCCCGAAAATAATTCGACCAGCGATTGACCCAGCCGTTAAAGGACGCATAATCCCAGGTTCGGTCTTCAAAGAGCAGGGCGGTGTGGTGGGGCCAACGCTCGGCGTTTTGCTCCAGAAAGAGGCCGATGGACAGCGCCTCGCTCTTATCGGACTTCAAGAGATACCCGAGGCCCTTCAATGAGGAGGGGAGCTTCTTAGCCACCATGGCAATCCTGGCGCAACAACTGGAAACCTCTCTGCTCATCGACCTCTTCCTTCCGTGATTACCCCGAGGGTCTAAAACGAAGCCGCCGCAAGGGTCAACCCGACATTCACCGCCAAAACCCCGTTGCCTCCCCGAAGCGGAGCCGTTAAGGATGCCCCATGATCAGAATTTGCTTCGTTTGCCTCGGAAATATCTGCCGCTCTCCCACCGCCGAAGGGATCATGCAGCACCTCGTTGCGCAGCGCGACCTCGGCGACGCCATCACCATCGACAGCGCCGGCACCAGCGCCTGGCACGAAGGAGAAAAGGCCGACCCACGCACCCGCGAGGTCGCCAACCAACGGGGGGTCCCCCTCACCAGCCGATCCCGCCAATTCAAAGCGAAGGACTTCGCCAACTTTGAGTACGTGGTGGCCATGGATCAAAGCAACCTCAACAACCTGCGCGCCATGGCCAAACCCGGCGATGAGTCCAAGCTCGTGATGCTGCGGGCCTTTGATCCCGCCACCCCCGAGGGGCCGGATGTTCCCGACCCCTATTACGGTGGGCCCAGCGGCTTTGACGACGTCTACGACATCTGCCAGGCAGCCTGCGAGGGATTTCTGGAGCATCTGCAGCGCCAACACGGACTGGGCTGATGCGCGAGTCGGTGCAAGAGGCCGTGGAGGCCACCCTGAAGAGTCCCATTGTGGGATCCCGGGTCCTCTCCGGGGGAGACATCAACGAGGCCTTCGCCGCCACCCTTCAGGATGGACGGGAGGTGTTTATCAAGAGCAATCCCCGGGCGCCCTCCACCCTCTTCCCCACCGAAGCAAAGGGGCTTGGGTGGCTGGCAGACTCCGCTGCCCTGCGTACACCCGAGGTGCTTGGGGTCTCCTCCACAGACGCCCACCCGGAGTCGAGCTTCCTCGCCCTTGAGCTCTTGACCCCCGCCCCGCGTCAACCCGACTTTGAGCACCGCCTCGGAGAGGGCCTCGCCCGGCTCCATCAGGCGCACCCGGCCACCTTTGGGCTCGACCACGCCAATTTTATCGGGAGCCTCCCGCAATCCAACACCCCCCACGACACCTGGGCGGACTTTTTCCGGGGCGAGCGCCTCCTCCCGCAGGTGGCCCTCGCCCGCAAGAGCGGGCACTTCAACGCGTCGGACGTGCAGCTCGCGGAGCGACTTGCCGCAAAACTCGACTCCCTCGTCGGCCCCGCCGAGCCCCCCGCGCGGCTGCATGGAGATCTATGGGGCGGCAACCTCTTCGTGGACGAGCAGGGAGCTCCCTGCCTGATCGATCCGGCGGTCTACGGGGGCCATCGCGAGATGGACCTCGCCATGATGCGGCTCTTTGGCGGCTTTGGACCTCGGGTCTTTGACGCCTACGACGCCGTCTACCCCCTCGCCCCCGGCGCCGCCGAGCGGGTCCCGCTCTACCAACTCTACCCCACGCTGGTGCACGTCAACCTCTTCGGCGGCGGCTACGTCGCCGCTGCCCGGCGCATCCTCCAACGCTACCTTTAAGGAACCCCCATGAACACCAACGTCCCCCACCTGCAAGCGCTGCTTGAGGCCTACGCCCCCACCGATCCTCAGGAGGCCGACCACCGCTCGCGAATGCTGACGCTCCTCCACGACACCGACGCGCCCTTCTCCCGGGACCAGTTCAACCCCGGCCACTTCACAGCAAGCTCCTTTGTGCTCTCCCCCGATGGCCGGCAAGTACTGCTGATTTTTCACGGCAAGCTCCATCGCTGGCTGCAGCCGGGGGGGCATGTGGACCCTGCCGACGCGAGTATCTACCACGCCGCCAGACGCGAAGTGCTCGAGGAGACCGGCATCGCCACCCTGCAACCGGCCTGGGCCGGCGAGGGCATCTTTGATGTGGACGTTCACCCCATCCCCGCTCGCAAGGCAGACCCCGACCACTTTCATTTTGACGTCCGCTTCCTCTTTCAAGCCCCGGACCTCACCTGCAAAGCCGGCTCTGACGCCACCGGGGCACAATGGGTCGACCTCGCCGAGGTCGCCGCCCTGGAGTCCGACGACTCAGTGATGCGGGCCATCCAGAAGTTGCGCCAGGCCCGGGGCCAAGCCAGATCCTGACCTCGATTATCCGGTTGCCAGCCCCCCTGCGCCGTGCCTATAGACCCGCCCATGTCGGAAATCGTCCTCAGCACCCTCAACGCGCGCTACATCCACTGCGCATTCGGGCTTCGCTACCTGCACGCCAACCTCGGTGACCTGCAGTCCCGGGCTGAGATCCGCGAGTTCACCATCAACCAGCGTCCGGTGGACGTCGCCGAAGCGCTTTTGGCCCTCAACCCCAAAATCATCGGCCTGGGGGTCTATATCTGGAACGCCGAGCCCACCCTCGCACTTGTCCAGGCCATCAAGCAGCTGCGACCGGACATCACCGTTATACTCGGAGGCCCGGAGGTTTCTTACGAGACCGAGGGCCAGGCCCTCACACAGTGGGCTGACTTTGTGATTACCGGCGAAGGCGAGGTCACCTTTGCCGACCTCTGCCGCCGGCTCCTCAAGGGCGGGCGGCCCCTGCTTAAGGTCCTCCCCGGCGAGGCTCCGGACCTTAAGACCCTAAAGACGCCTTACCACTATTACACCGACCACGATATCAAGCACCGGGTGCTCTACGTGGAGGCCTCCCGGGGCTGCCCCTACCGCTGCGAGTTTTGTCTCTCTGCCCTCGACAAGACCACCCGAGCCTTTCCCCTCGAAGCGTTTCTCGCCGATATGCAAACTCTCTTTGACCGGGGCGCCCGACAGTTCAAATTTGTGGACCGCACCTTCAACCTCAACCTCTCCATCAGCCAGGCCATCATGGAGTTTTTTCTCGAGCGCTACGAGGAAGGACTCTTTCTGCACTTTGAGATGATCCCCGACCGCCTCCCCGAGCAGCTGCGCGGCCTCATCGCTCGCTTCCCCGCCGGCGCGTTGCAATTTGAGATCGGGATTCAATCCTTTAACCCCGAGGTGGCTCAGCGCATCAGCCGCAAACAGGATTTGCAGCGGCTCAATGACAACTTTCATTTTCTCGACAGGGAGACCGGGGTGCACACCCACGCAGACCTCATCATCGGGCTCCCCGGAGAAACCCTGGAGTCCTTCGGGGAGGGCCTCGACCGCCTGATTGAGCTTCGTCCCAACGAAGTTCAAATCGGCATCCTCAAGCGACTGCGGGGAGCGCCCATTAATCGCCACACCGAGCGCTGGCAGATGGTCTACAATCACGCGCCGCCCTATGAGATTCTTCAAACTGAAGCCATCCCCTTTGAGCAGATGCAGCGTCTCAAGCGCTTCGCTCGCTATTGGGACCTCATCGCCAACAGCGGCAACTTTCAATCGACCCTCCCGCTTCTGTGGCACGAGGCGTCCCCCTTTCAGAGCTTTCTGCACTTCTCCGACTGGCTCTACGAGACCACCCAGGCGGTGCACAAAATCTCCTTAGAGCGACTGGTTCAGTTGACCCTTGATTATCTGACCACGGTCAAACAGGCCACGCGCTCCCATGTGGGGGAACACCTCCTGCGGGATTATACGCGCTCGGGCCGCAAGCCCCCCAAATGCCTCTACGAGTTCACCGACTCCTTTCAGGCGCCCCGGCCGCAGACCACATCCACCCTGCCCAAACGCCAGCGACGCCACCAGGCGGGAGGGGCACCGGCGCTGAGCTAATCATTTGGGCGGCGCTCTCTGCTGCCTGACCTCTGCTTGCAACCAACCCCGGGACTGTGAAACTCTCTGACCAGCTTTCAAAGCTGCTGCCCCTGAGTTCAGGGAAGTTGCCACGACAAAGAAACCTGCACAGGGGGTAAGAAATGAGTCCGAAGGTACCTGGAGACCAAAAGGGACGCGTTAACAAGTTGATTCAGCAGTTCGAAGAGAAAGCAGAGGGCGCGCCGACCGGGCCTACCACCAAGCCAAAGGCTCCGGAAATTCAAAAGGGCCACGTCGCCGACGCGAGAGCGAAGTTGGAAGCCAAGGGGCTCTTTGGTGGCGACAAAGTGGATAGGGCCCCCAAAAAAGCAATCGCCGATCCAAGCAAGAACGAGGTGGTTGAGACCGCCATCACAGCCCTCGCTCCTCCGAAAGGAACCACCCAACCCCTCCCCACCGCTCCCCTCCCCCCTGCTCCCAAAAACGACATCCCCCAACAACCGGCTCCTCCCGCTGACATCCCCAAAGGCACTAAATTTGGTAAGAAGAAAGTGGTGAACGCCCCCCTGGGGGAAAACCAGACGGGCGACGTCAAGATAAGCCACATTCGAAGTGAAGAGGGCAACGAATACGTCGTCAGCAACACCCAGGCAAAAGGCGGATTCGGCAAATTTCGTTATGCCCTCGATATGCAGGGGCAGCGCTGGGCCGTGAAAGAGTTTCGCTCAAACGAGGCACCCTCCAAAGCCAACCCCAAAACCTATGTTACAAACATCGACGCGATTAAGGCTGAAATTGCGACCATGCAGGCGGTGGGCGCCAGCCTCACCGTGAAGGACGTGATGAACATTGATGGGAAGGTGTATGCGGTGATGCCCATCATGTCTGGCGAAGTGAATGACATCGCCTATCACGTCGCGCCCAAAGACAAACAATGCGTCGCTCGAAGCGTCCTGCGACAGATGGCCGAAGATTTGGGAGAATGTCACCGCCGTGGCTATGTGCATCGAGACGTTAAACTCCGCAACGCCCTCTGGAACCCCGATGGCAAAGTGTCCGTCGCCGACTTTGGGCTGACGACAAAAGTGGGGGGAGAAGAGCGGCTTCGAGGGCAAGCCGGAACGCCGGGATACATGGGCCCGGAGATGTACAACGGGCAGGGCCACGACACCAAAGTCGACACCTGGAGCCTGGCCTTGTCCGCAGCGGAGATTCACATCCCGTGGAACGAGTCCCCTTTTACCTCTGCCAACTGGGGGGAATGGGGAAACCTTCGGGACGGCCAGGAGACGCGATTCTTCAACGAGTTTGACCAGTGGCGTAAGGCCTTAGTCACGCCCGAGGGACTGGACACGGGGTTGATCAAGAAGGACCAATCAACCCCCTGGGACACCTACTTCAGCAGACTCCGCGAGGCAGACCCGGTGCTCTGTGAGTATATGCTAAGCCACATGCTGGTGAATGACCCTGCCAAGCGGGCCTCCATGGATGAGGTCAAGGCGTTTATGGACAAGGTCCAAAATCAGATGTCCCCCGGAGAGACGCAGGCGAAGCTCGCCTTCAATCAATTGGGAGGAGACACTCGAAAAAAGGACGCGATCTTTAAGCTCCTCGAGAAGGACAGGCTAACCTTCAGCCCGGCCAAATCCCCCATCAGACAGGCATTAACCAAAGCACGCCGGTGGGTTCGAAGACTGAAGCTTCCATGGCCCCGATGACCAACGGGGGCCAGTCCCGGGAACCTCGTTGAAAGTCATGGGCGCATGTAGGGCAAGTGCCCACCGAATAGGGCCCAAAAAACACGCGCTACCACTCTCCTCTCCCTTCACTTTCCCATACAATCAAAGCAGAGCCCTTTTTTTGGGCTCAACGGAGAGCACAATTGGTGCAGTTTTTTGGACAATACCTTATCGGGCAAGAGGCCATCTCAAACCAGCAGCTGCGAGAAGCCCTGGAGTTGATGAGCCGCACCAACCTCCCCCTGGGGCAGGTCGCGGTGGAGAAGGGGCTTATCACCAACGAGCAGGCCAACCAGATCAACCACGAGCAGCGCTACACCGACCGACACTTTGGAGCTATCGCCACCACCGAGGGCCTGCTCTCTGCAGAGCAGGTGGAAGTTCTCCTTAACGAGCAGGCCCAGCGACGCCTGCGCATTGGAGAAGCGCTGGTGAAGCTCAACCACCTGAGCGAAGAAGAGATGCACCGCCATCTGTCTCACTTTGAGAACATCAAAGCCGAACACGAAGGAACAGAACGCACCGATCTCCCCGGGTACCTCTTAGACAACCGCCTCGCCGAAGACACCCTGGAGTTTATCCCCCGAGCCATCCGGCGGATGTCCCAGCTGCAAATCAAGATGCCCACCACCTGCGCACCGGTGGAGCAAACTTCAAGACCCATCATCGCCACAGTCCTGATTCGACTTGAGCAGGGGCTGCGCATCGCCCTCTGCACCGATGAGGCCTTCGCCGACGAGCTCGTGTACGGCGTCTTTGGGATCCCTCCGGTGGGAGTCGGCGACCTCGACACCGACATCCGCAACGACGCCGTGGGACAGTTTCTCAGTATCGTCGCCGGGACAGTCCTCGCGAGCCTTGAGCAGGCCGGGCTGGAGGCGGACTCCGATCCGCCCATCCTCGGGGTCGCCCCACGCTCGGGCTACGCCTTTGAGCTGGTGTGCACCTCAGGGAAGGCAACGCTTATCCTCGGGGAACCCTGAAGGGCTCAACCCTCATCAATCGCGCTCCACCGTGCGTTCCAAGAGAGTCACTGTCTCAATATGCGCCGTTCGCGGAAACTGGTCGACCCCGCAGACCTCCCGCAGCCTGAATCCCCCCTCGATCAAGATTGGCAAATCGCGACGCAGTGAATTCGGCTCGCAGGAGAGGAGCACCAACCGCTCCACCCGGCTCTCCACCAGCTGCGCGCAGAGCGCCTCCCCAAGACCGCGGCGAGGCGGATCGGCCACACACACCGGCGCGTCAAACTCCGCCAGCAGCGAGGCCACGTCCGTCGCATCGCCCACACTCCCCTCCACGTTCAACCCAAGCTCCTGAGCCCTGCGGTTCAAGGCGCTCACCGCCTCGGGCACAAGCTCAACGGCCCGCACCTCTTCAAAGTTCGCCGCCAGCCCGAAGGTCAGCGCCCCCACTCCAGCGAAGAGCTCCAGGCAACGACTCCCCTCTCCCGCAAAAGCCAACGCCACCTCAAAGAGCGTCTCCGCCGACACCGGGTTCACCTGAAAAAACGAACGGGGACCAATGGAATACTCATGCCCCAAAAGCGCCTCAGTAATGGCCGACGCGCCAACCTCCGCCAGCACCTCCCCTGCCAGCAGGGAATGACCGCTATCCTGGTTAAGCAAGAGTACCACCCCCGCCAGGATCGGGATCTTATCCACCATTTGGTCCATCAGCTTGCGCAGAGGCCGTGATGGCTCGCCATGACGAGGATCAGAGGTGGAGAGCACCAGCAGCACCTCACCGCTGAAGCGCGACGCCCGTGCCACCGCAAAGCGCAGGCCTTGCTCCTCGCCCACATGGACCCGAAGCCCCAGGGCCCGCACCTCGTCCACAAGCTCGCTCAGCAGGTCTTGCAGCGGCTCTACCAAAACAGGACACCCCTCGTTATCCACCAGGTCGTGGGTTCCGGCCACAAAGGAGCCCAACACCACCCTGCCCCGCTCAACCCCAAACACCTGCTTGGCATAATGACGGTAGCCAAAGGACTCGGTGGGGACCACATAATCAAACTCCACGGAGTCGTGCTCGTGGGCCACCTCACCGAAGACATCCTGGAGCTTGTCGATCTTAAAGCCCTCCTCTGCCTCCGGAGAAAGCGCCAGCAGCGGGCAGCCCGTGCAGGTGAACTCATGGGGACAGGGGTGATCAACCCGATCCTCCGAGGGGGTGATCAGGCGCTTGACCCGCCCCTGAAAGGTCCCCCGGGTTTTGCGGTCGATGGCAAAGACCACCTCTTCGCCGGGATAAGCCTGGGACACCAGGGACGATCGCCTGCCCACCTCGGCCACCCCACGACCGTCTGCATCCAACCCCTCAATGGTAACACGTAATGAATCCGACACTTCTACATCCTTCCGGCGGCCCAGGCCTCCAGGGTACATCTACATCCAACAGGTCCTGTGCCTGCCTACTCTTCGGTCGTGGGGGACGTCGCGTCCTGCAAATCTCGAAAGGTCTGGTCCCGCAATCGAGCCTCTTCAAGGGCCTGCTGAAAGTTGGGATTGTCCACGGCCTTAACCCCTGTGGGTCGCGGCGGGGGCTCCAACCCGTAGGCGGCAGCCATCACGGCGTCATCCGCCGTGGTGGTCCGCTCCCCACGAGACTCCCTCCCCACAACGCCGCTCTGGTCTGCCCGATCGAGCTCCCAGCCCGGGGTGTCACTCGCATCGCTAACAGAATCCGGCGAATAGTTTGGTGGACGCGGCATGGTCCGCGACAAATCCACGTCCACCCGAGGGCTCTCTACCGGCACGGCTGTCTCCATAGCAGGCGCGACGGGAAGCGCTGAGGGTTCTGCAGGAACCGAGGGTGAGAAGGAGAGCTTTCGACGCTCGGTGGTCCCCGACGTCTCTTCAGGCGTAGCCTGGATAATCGCCTCGGCCAAACCATCCATCCCGAGCGCAGACAACTCCCCCAGAAACGACGGGCGGCCCACGGGAACCAGGGCATCCCCGGCCTCCGCATGCCCCGTCTCAAAGAGCACACGGGAGCGCGTGCCCTCTGCGGTGGGTACACACTCCGAAATCTCTGTGCAGCGAAAACCATCCCGCCACGCCACGCTCACCACCAGGTCCACCGCCCCCGCGAGGCCCCGTGAGGGGCTGGTCATGCCCACAGCGCTCAGGGCGTTCTCCATACGAGCCAGCGCCCGCTCACGACGCCCTCCATCGACACAACCCACCACACCGGAGGCGGCGCTCATGATCTCCACCAGGCTCTCCGCCGGGCAACACCAAACCCCCAGACGATCCGGCCCCAGCACCTGCACCTCGCCGAGATCCGAGAGATGCGGCCACACCTCCGGTGGCACCATCCCCGAGAGGCCCATCACCGCGGGGCGCTCTCCCTCCGCCAGCAGGGCCACACAAAGAGGCACCGTGCCATGAGCGGGTCCGGTCAACACCACATTGCGCCCCAATCCCAGAGCCACCGACACCACGCTCGCGGCCATCTCCGAGAGCATCCCACTCTCCATCAACTCCGGCAGGTTCGCATCAGGAGCAGGCGCCACTCGAATAACGATCTGTCCCCCCACCTGCTCAATGACCGCGCCCTTATCCAAAAACACGGGCTCGTCCACCACCGAGAGCAGCTCCTGATGGGTCCCCTCGTCCCACTCCATGTCCAAGGTCCCCATGCCCCCCAGCCCGTCACCGGTGACCGCCCCGGGGCGAGCCACTATCCGGCTTAACCGGTAGGTCTCCATGGCTGAAAACAAGGGTTCAAGCAGCTCTTCAAGGGATAAGTCTTTCATGGCGCTTCCTTTACGCTCTGGGATTAAATGCCCCGGTCAACCGCGGCGCTGATCTTCTTCACCTGCTCCATCATGCTCTGAAACATGGGAATTGTCAGGGACTGCATGCCGTCAGACCAGGCCTGACTGGGATCGGGGTGCATCTCGACGATGAGCCCATCTGCGCCCACCGCGATTCCGGCCCGTGCCAGGGGGGTCACCCCGGAGCGAACCCCAATCCCATGGGAGGGGTCCACGATCACCGGCAAGTGGGTCAGCTCCTTGAGCATGGCCACCGCCCCCAGATCCAGGGTGTTGCGGGTCATGGGCTCAAAGGTTCGAATCCCCCGCTCACAGAGCATGATCTTGTAGTTGCCCTTGGCTGCGATGTACTCGGCGGCCATCAGCAACTCTTTGATAGTGGCGCTCATGCCCCGCTTCAGCAGCACCGCCTTCGACTGACTCCCCGCCGCCTCCAGCAGCGCAAAGTTCTGCATGTTGCGGGCGCCAATCTGCAGCACATCCGCATATTCTGCAACTAAATCAACGGTATCCACCGTCAGAACCTCAGTGACGATCTTCAGGCCCGTGCGCTCCCGTGCCATGGCCAAAAGCCTCAGCCCCTCCTCCATCAACCCGCGAAAAGCGTAGGGGCTGGTGCGAGGCTTGAATGCGCCCCCACGCAGAAACGTTCCACCGGACGCTTGAACCACCTCAGCGCAGCGCAAAATCTGCTCTTCGCTCTCCACCGAGCAGGGGCCCCCCATCACCACCACATTGTGGCCGCCCACCTTCACACCATCCACGTCCACCACCGTAGGCTCGCTCTTCATTTCGGTAGAGACGAGCTTAAAGGGCTGACTGACCGAGATCGCCCGATCAACACCGGGCAGCAGGTCAAAGACCTCCGGCGCAATCTGCCCCTCGTTCCCTGTGATGCCAATGGCGGTCCGCTGGGGACTGGCCATGGGGTGCGGGGTAAACCCCAACGTACGAATTTTCTCCGAAACCCCCTCCACATCCTCAGGCGTCGCGTCCGGACGCATAACCACCAACATCAAGCACCTCCTGGCGTGGGAGGCAGCCCTCTCGGTTGCCACCGCCCGCATTAAAACAAGCTTATCCTATTTCACAAATGTAGGAGAACACCAAACAGTATGGTACATATTAAGGAAAGAGAGGCACACACGAAACGACACCCACTTCAGGGATCAGATCCATGAACGACCTCACCCACCGGCGGCTCGATTTCTATCTTGGCAGAAGCTACCCTGCCCAGGTCGTGCAGGTGGGCGCCCTCTTCCACGCCACCCTCCCCGACCTCCCGGGCTGTGAAGCCAAAGGCAAAAACCTCGGCGAGGTCTACTTGGAGCTTGAGACCCTCCGGCACCGCTGGCTCACCCGACACTTCTGCGCAGGCTGTCCCATCCCCGAGCCCAACGACCACCTCCAGCCCGCCTCCCGGCCCCGTCGCTCCCTGAATCAGCGGGTCGAAGCAGAGAGGAACTCCTCCCCATGAGCATCGGCATCACCAGCGCCATCCTGGCCAGCATCGTCAGCCTCACCGTCGCCATCGCGATCCTGCTACGCCGCCCCCAACGACGACTCTACAGCCGCTTCGCCCTCTTCACTCTGGCCCTTTGCCTCTACCACGCAGGCTCCCTCATCACGCGCTTCGGCGAGGGCCCCATGTCCACGCTTCAGAGCGTCGCCGCGGCCTTCATCGCGCCACTGACCCTCCTCTTTTTCGCCGACGTCGTCCGGGACAACTCCCCCACTATCCGCCACTATATTCGCACTGGCTTCCTCATTAGCGGGATCTTCACGGTCCTGTGCATCAGCCCCCTGGGTCGCAGCGCGTTTATCCTCCTGCCCCTCGGAATCTATGTGTTGGCGGCGGGACTAATCGCCCTGAAGATGCTCTACCAACACACTCAGCGGAGCACCTCCGACCGAGAGCGCACCCGACTGCGCTACTTGCTCTACGGCGGAACCATCACGCTCTTCCTCGCCGCCGGAGAGACCATCTCCTCCACCGCTGTGCCCGCGGCCATCGGGCACGTGGCGGTCACGTTTTATGTCTACTTCCTCTATCAATCCATCATCTCCCAGCGCCTGATCAACCTGGTGGAGCTTATGGGAAAAGCCGCGGTGCTCGGGGTGCTGACCCTGATGCTGGCCACCATCTACTCGGTGCTGGTCCTGTGGGTGGGCAGCGGGCATCAAGGCCTGTGGCTCTTCAACACCCTGGTGGCCAGCTTTGTGATCCTGATCCTCTACGATCAGATCCGCCCCTGGGTGGAGACCACCACCGCTCGGATGCTCTTCCGCAACCACTACGAATTTCGCCTTCAGGCGCAAACCCTCGAGCGCTCCCTACGCACCACCATCAGCATCGACGGCATGCGCGACCGCATTTTGAGCGCGTTCACCGGCAGCGGCACCGAGGTGTCCATCTACCTCCTGGACGAGGGCAAACTCCAATACCTCCTGCAGGGCTACCTTGGTGAGAGGCCCCCGGAGGTTCTCAGCCTCTCCCAGCACCCCACCCTGCTGCAGGAGATCCGCCGGGAGCGGCGCCCGGTCATCCTCGAAGAGCTCATGGGCCGCGCTGTGGAGTCACCAGCGCTCCTCACTCACGAAGACACCGGCATCCAGCGGGAGCTGGGCCGAATCGGCGAATCCATCGAGGCCATGCGCTCCCTGAGAGCCTCGGTGGTGATTCCCATGACCAGCGAGGCGCGGGTGGTGGGCCTGCTGGCTTTCGGGCAGGAGCAGACCACCAAGGAGGCCTTCACCGAATACTCCGCCGAGGACATCGTAGCCCTCATGGCTGTGGCTGAGGCCTGCGCGGTCGTGGTGGAGAACTCCCTCGAATACGAGAAGCGTCGGGAGCGAGACCGCCTGGTGGAGGTCGGCGAGATGGCCACGGGCATGGCCCATGAGATTCGAAATCCACTGGGGGCCCTCAAAGGCGCAGCCCAATGCCTGAAGGTAGATGAGCTCCAACCCGACCAGCGGGAGTTCATCGGGATCATCCTCGAAGAAGTCGATCGGCTCAACGGCGTGGTCATTCAGTTTCTCGACTACGCCCGTCCCTACCGGGGAGATCCCATCCCCTCCAACGTCAACGACATCATCGACGCCACCCTACGGCTTATGGAGCACGACGCCCTGCCCACCAACGTTGAGGTGCGCAAAGAGCTCAGTCACAACCTGCCCCTGGTGTCGGTCGATCCCGAGCACCTCAAACAGGTCCTGATCAACCTCTTCACCAACGCCTTCCAGGCCATGCCCCAAGGGGGAAAGCTCACCCTCACCAGCCTTGAGAGCAGCGGCGCCAATGCGGGGGGGGATGCACCCTTTCATAGCCTCCAAAACGCCCAGGTCCTGATCAAAGTCACCGACAGTGGCCCCGGTATCTCCCCGGATTTATTCACTAAAATATTCGTTCCCTTCTTCACCACCAAGGCACAGGGCACCGGCCTCGGCCTCCCCATTTGCCAGCGTATCGTGGAGAGCTCCGGTGGCAGGCTGGAGGTCGCCTCAGAGCCCGAAGAGGGAACCACCTTCACCGTCAGGCTCCCTGCCCTCACCCCACCCACCAACTCCCCCTGAGATCACCTTTTCGTTTTCAATAATCGGAAACTCTGGTATCCCCATCGCCGGAGCAACCCATGAAAAAAACGTCCCTCACCGCCCTCCTCGTCTGCCTCGCGCTCTGCGGATGCCTCAAGCCAGCCGGAGTCCGCTATCACCACATGGCGCCCGAAGAAAACGACGCCCTGCACATTATCAACTTTAACGTCGAGCAGGCCGACGCCATGCTCATCCTCTACAAGGGCAAATCCCTCCTGGTGGACTGTGGCTCTCCCCTTGGCAAGCCCGCCATCGCCGCCCAGCGGATCCCGCGACGCCTCGATGCGCTGCTGGGTCATCGCCACATCGATTATTTTATTGTCACCCACTACCACCAGGATCACTTCGGCTCCCCCGGCAACCCCCGGCAGCGACGACGCCCCTCGGGCATCTTCTCCCTCATCGAGGACGAAGGCGTCACCATCGGTGAAATCATCGATCGAGGCAGCTGGCTGCTGGGCAGCAAGGGCGGCTCCTACAACAACTACCATCGCGCCCTCAAGCGGTGGCTTGGCACCGGCCAGGTAGGAAAGCGGCGGGTCGCCCGCCCTGGTGACCTCATCAACATGGGAGAGGGCCTGCACGTCGAAGTCATCTCAAGCGCCGGCAACGGGATCCTCGATCGACTCAACAGCCTCTACCCCACCTTCATCGCCAACACTCCCCCCAGCGAAAATGACTACTCCGTTGGGGTCAAGGTCACCCTGGGTGATTTTGAGATGTTCGCCGCCGGCGACCTCACCGGCTCCAACATCATTCGCCAGTATGGTCCCATTCGCGCCAGCTACACCGACATCGAATCCAGCGTGGCCAAAATGATTGGGCCCGTCGAGGTCTACCGGGTCGATCACCACGGCTCGGCCCACAGCTCCAACCCCTGCTTCTCCCAGGTGCTTCATCCCCAGGCCTCGGTTTTTTCCTGCGGGCGCAACAATCGATACGGCCACCCGGCCATTGAGGTCTATCACCGCCTCAAAACCTATGGAGATGTTTATATCACCGGGGGCGTCTCCCGGGATCACGGCGCCGACATTCGCCAGGACATCGTGGGAGACGACGTCGAGATCCTCGTCTCCCCGGATGGGGCGCGCTTCTGGATAAACGAGAGGCTCTACCATTCCTCCTCAGAGGAGACCGAGCGACAACGTCCCAACGCGCGCCAATCCTGTAATGTTGGCAGCAGACTCGCCGACAGCTCCGAATACGAGGTCATTGAAGGCGGCGTGGCAGACTAGAAAGCCCCCAACACCTTAGAAGCGCGCGGTCAGCTCAGCGCGTCCCACATGGTAATCCGTATAACGGCCCACCCGGTCCTTGTTGTAATGCAGGACACCGTAGAGCACGTGCAGGCTGAAGTGGCTCCCCAGCCTCTGCCAGACCCCGGCGCTGAATTTATACTCGGGGCTCTGATACATCGCGAGCATGTCTGCGTCGGCCTGGTCAAAAAACTTATGCCCGTTCAATACAATCCGGGTGCCCTCCATCGGGCGCAGCGTCGCCCTTGCGGTGGCGTAGTGCTCAACCCCCCGAAAATAGCGGTAGGGATCCTGAGGAGCCTCCGCCTCCCCCGACTCCTCGCCTTCGGCTGCGCTGGCTGCCTCCAATTCGTCGGCGCTGAGCTTCTTGCGGGACTGCTCCCACTGCACGCGATAGCGCGCGGAGAAGTTCAACATCTTCAGGCGACGGCTCGACACGCCAACCTCCACCTTCGTTTTGTTCCCGTGACCCCGCATCGAATCCTGCATGGCCTCAAGATCGGTGAAGTCGACGTTCGCGTAGGGGGTGCTGTAGATCTCTTTGTCGCCGCCCCGAGACAAGTCGTTGTCTGAGAACGCTCCCCGCACGCTTAAGGTCTCTTTGCGGGTAATGTCCCAGTCCACCCGCTGATCCAGGCGCAGGTCGTATTGCTCCAGCGGCCCCCACACCACCTTACCCTGGTCGCTGTCAAACTTCGCCCACTCCGGCAGGTACCAGCCCTCCAGGGTAGTGACCGAGCGTAGCCCCTTCACCGGCTTGAGCACCGCCTTTAAGCGCGCGCCCCGCTCGTTGCGCTGGCGGGTCCCGAGGGTAACGGTGGGCGCCGAAGGGCTCCGGCTGTAGGGGTTGTTGTAGGCCCGGTCGTACCAACGCAGCCCGCCGATGAGCTCAAGCCAGCTCCCCGCCTCGTACACGCCTTCGACATAAGCCGCATTGCCCCCGGCCATGGTGTGCGCATATTCCGCCGCGAGGTCGAGTTCTCCAAGCCCCACCTGCCCGTTCACCCCCACCGCTCCAAAGCGGCTCTTTCGGGGCATGCGAGCGTGCCACGCAAACACGGGGTTGGTCTCCGGGGCGATCAACATCTCAGTCTGGGACTGATAGCCTGTCACCCCCACTCGGGTTCGGTCGCTGAAACTCCAGGTGGCGTTCCCGCCGTAGAGCAACTCCGAGTAGGCGTCCCGCAGGGTCACATAACGATAGCCGCTGCCCGCCACGTCGTTGGCGTCCCCCACCCCGGTGCTATAACAACCGCTGCTCTCTCCACGCGAGTAACCGTAAGGACAGTCGCCCTCTTCCCCGGCCTCATAATACTCATCCATCTGAAAGCGATAATAATATTGAAAGAGGTCCTCGGCCTCGTAGGAAGCAAAGGCCGTCATGTCCAACCAGCCCTGGGCAAAATCCACCCCCGTCACGCTGAGGGCTGCGCCAAAGAGGCTGTTGTCAGGCCTGATGCGCGCGTTGTTCACGTCCGTAGAGAAGTGTCGGTTCTCACGCCAACCGTGCGGATTGGTCAACCCCGTGGTGTCAAAGGTGACCTTCTCCCCAAACCCCACGTCAAAGCTCCCCAGCACCAGTGAAAGGGATTGATAATTAATCGCCAGATAGGCTTTGTCGAGATCCAGACGCTGAACCGGCCCCTCCGAGCTCACGACCCTCCCCAGGCTCTTGTCCCAATAGGCTTCGTTTCGCTCACGGTTGGTGAGCAAGCCACCAAACCCAAAATAGGACAACCCGGTCCCTTTCAAGCGAAGGTAATCCTGGTGCAAGCGATTAAACTCCATATTGCTCGCGATGGTGTTGGTGGCATCGGAGATCTTAAAGCCCGAGCGGCCAATGGTCCCGGATTGAATCTCAGCCATCACCGGGATGTCGTCCACACCCTGAACCTCTGCGTCATCCTCCACGGAGATCAGAAGCATGATCTCCTCGTAATGCATGGCCTCCAGTCCCTCCACCTTAAGCAGGTCTTCGAGGGTTTTGAAGTAGCCGTGGGTCGAACGGTGCTCCACAATCCGGTCCGCCAACTCATAGGTCATCCCGGGCAAGTCAAAGAGCATGTAGCGATCGGCGCGGTTGATATTTAAGGGCCGGTGGCAGAGAGCTAGCAAGAGTTCAAAGTCATCCTCAGGGAGGTCCCCGCTCAACTCGTACTCATAGAGGTCCCCACAGTTCTCGATCACCAGTCGGGCTTCATACTCACGGGCGCTGGCGGTGGAGCTCGTCAGCCCGAGCATCAGCACCAACCCGGCCACCCACCAAAAACAAAAGCGCGTGGATTTTTCGCTCATTGACAGGCTCCCCAGAGCCCCGCCTGGGTCTCGCGAGCCTCCTCCTCAAGAGCCTTAAACTCCGCTTCCCGCGCGGTGTTCGGCTCATAAATCGCGAGTTCGCCGTAGCCACGTTCAATCAAAATCTTGTTCACCATTCTTCCTTCGACGCTCACAAACGCCAGCGTCCGCCCAAAACGGTCAGCACAGTTGAGATCATACTCCAATTGCACGGTCTTCCCCTGCACCAGCGCTTCGTTAAGCTGCTTCGCCTCCTGAGCAAAGCACTGGTCCTGCTCAACGCCGTTGTGCGCGATCTCCGGCGTATCGACGTGCAAATAACGAACCTTATTACCGTCCTCGAGTTCAATGGTGTCCCCATCCAGAACCCGAGCCACCACCGCCTCCTCACTCCCACAGAGCGAGCTCAACCCCGTCTCAGCCAAACCTCCACAGGCGCTAATGAACGTCACCAGAGCGACACCGGACGCTCCTGCATACCATCTCGTCATGTTTCGGTCTCCTTAAACTATGGACAACTATGGACAGCTCTGATTGGACTGTCCCGGTGATCCCAGAAAGGGGTAATCACCGGAGTCCGAGTCTGTTGATCGACACCAATTCTCGGGATCGTCGTTAGTAATCGCGTCGACAGCGTCCATGCTCAACGCGTGACTGCGTGCCGGGGTGCTTGAGGTGGCTCGAAAGGGCCCTGGCACCGCATCCACCACCGTGCCATCGGGAGCTTTCACCTCAAAGTGAAGGCTGGAGTTATAAAACAACTCGCTGCGTCCCCAGATGGCGTCCACTTCAACGCCCGCGCTCTCAACCGCTTCGCCCCCCATAATCACCCAGGCTCCGGGCTGCACAGTGATGCAGTCGTCATTTTCGGCCACGAGCTCCCGCTCGCGGCTACTGCTCGCATTGCCCGCCACCAGCAGGATGCCGTTCAAATCCACGGCGGTGGCGCTGTCCACATAGAGCTCCACCCACTCCTTCCCGGCGTCGGCCCCCACGGGGTTCGCCATAAACTCTGTAACCACCAGGTCCCCTGGCTCCGGAGAAATCACCTGCCGCATGCCATCGACACCATTGCAAGGCGCCCCGCAAACATTGGCCTGTCCCGGGGTGCCGAACCCATCATAATGTCCCCCGGTCTGAGACTCGCAAAACGCTCCTGGAACATCATTTCCTTCCACCGTCATGAACTGCGGCTTGAGGCTGACGGACGTCCCGGCGCGGCTGTCGGGATACTCCGCTCTGTCAATAAGCACAGACTCGTGGAAGAGCTCCAGCGCCCCGGCGCTGTTGTAGAGGGTGAATCCGTCCGCGCTCCCATCCACGGGGAGGTTCCCGTTCATAAAGACGTCGTCAGTGGAGCCGATCACCGCGAACGCCCCAGGCTCCACGCTCACACATGCAGCCTCTTGGACGGTGTAGTTGCGGATATTGTCGGGGGAAGACAGGCTGTAATTGGCGACGGACACCCCGTTGAGATCCACCGCGCGGCCCGAGGCGTTATAAACCTCGATCCACTCTTTGTCGGCGTCGGGGCCCGAAGGATCAAAGAGCACCTCGCTGATGATCAACTCCCCCGCTCCGGGAGCAACAACGCCCCGGTTCCCCTCGGAGGTCATGCAGCCCACAGGGCTGGAGCAGGAATTCGCTGAACCGGGCGTGCCCCCCTGAGCAAAGAGCCCCTCAGACTCAGACTTGCAAAACGACTCCGCCACGTCGTTGGAGCCAGGATCCGGCGATCCCGACGTCAACGACGTCGAGCGCCCCGAGGTCGACTTGGGCAGCTCGGCCGAATCCACCACCACAGTGCCATGAATCACCAGCTCCACCGTCAGCTCTTGATTATTGTAGATGTTTAAGGAGTCCAAAACCCCATCCACCTCAACCCCACCGTTGACAGCTTTGTCCATGGACTCGCCAAGGACAATGTAGCTCCTCGCCTCTCCCCTCAGGCACTCCCCCTGAATCACCTTCGCGGCGCGAGTGGTGACCGTCCCATCATCCGAGGTTTTATGAAAACGAATCTCGAGACCATTCAAATCCACCGCGGTGTCCGAGTTGATATAAAGCTCAAGCCACTCCCGGTTTTTGTCGGAGTTGGTCGGAAAATCGTTCGTGGAGCTTGGATCCGCGAAAACCTCCGTTAAGATCAAATCCCCAACGCCTGGAAAATCCAGGGGACGCTCCACCTCCTGCTCCATGCAGGAATCGACGGCCACAAAAGGACAGACCGTGTTCGGACCACCGGGAGGTCCCAGGTTCGCGGTGACGTAGCCCTTGCAGGTGTTGGCGGCACAATCATAGACCTTCTGGTCCACACAACGGGGAGCCGAGTAGCCCTCGCAGCGGGTGTCACACCCCACACCACACTCACATCGGCTTGAGCAGGTCGCCCCGTCATTCTCACCGGAACACGTTCCCATGGTGGGCAGGCACTCGGATTTGGACATGCAGGGGCTGCTGGTGTCCAGAGGGTCATCCCCATTGAAACAGTGCCCCACTTCGGTCAAGCGGGCACAGTCCAGGTCCTCGACGCAGGAGACATCACTGATGTGGTCTGTCGCGCCTTTCCCGCCCTTGAAAAAACAGCGCTGTTGACTCTCGCAATCCTCGCTCGTC
>JAZAIZ010000028.1:0-1996 GCA_036230545.1 Myxococcota bacterium | reverse complement strand
ATGGTGATGTTGGGAGACCACAGCACTCCTGTGCTTCCCTCGGCGCCGTTGAGCGATGTCCAGCATACCGAGCTGCGTTTCCGAATCCCGATGGCGATTATCTCCAAGAATCATCGGGAGCCCCGTCGTTATACCCATCCTGTGCACCAGGTGGATGTTACTCCCACCATTGCCAATATCCTGGGACTTGGCGGGGAGGTCGCGTAGCTTGGGGGCAATCTCTATGATGCCCCAGGAAGCCCCTGGCTCTATCAGGTGCAGGAGGCGCTCTCCTATCGAACCGAGGGCGTGGGGTGCTATCACTCCACTGCTACGGACCGAGTTCATTGCTACGATGTCATGGGGGAGGACCCGCTTTTTGCGGAGTCGCTGGAGGAGATTAACGAAGACTCAAGCACATCGCTCTTTTTTCGAGAGACCGTCGACGCGCTGGTGGAGGGGATCGCGCTCAACCGCATCATGGATTGAGCGCTTCGTTTGCCCAAAAAAAGGACAAAAAAAAGCGGGGTGACACGTTAGTATCACCCCGCTTGATTCTTGCGTTCAGCGCGCTGTTACCAGCGGTTGCCGCCGCCGCCGCTGCGGTCATTGTAACCGCCGCCGCCGCCGCCGCTTCGGCGAGGACCACCACGTCCACCACCACCAGCGCCGCCACGACGATCTTCAGCTTCGTTAACTCGCAATGAACGACCATCGAGCTCGGAACCGTTCATCTCTGCGATTGCGTTGTCTGCGTCGTTGCCTTCGTTAAACGTAACGAAACCAAACCCGCGACTGCGGCCAGTGTCTCGATCGGTAATAATCTTGCAGTCTACGACTTCGCCGTACTGCTCAAACGCTTCGCGGAGACCGTTCTCATCGGTTCCCCAAGCCAAGCCACCCACATAAAGTTTCTTTGACATAGTCTTCTCTTTTTCCAATATTGCCGATTGTTCGACAACGTCTTTGGGTGACTGGCTACCGTCACTTTGGACAGTGACCATCAACCCGTTATACCTGAACTCCATAAAAGTCAGGTTCCAGATTGGTGTTTGCCTTAAAAAGCTCAGAACTACAAGAGGGAAAATGCCTTTCGAACGTGGGCTTTCAAAGTAGGGTAAAAAACCGGTTGAGAGAGCAAAACGTCGTTTTTCCGGTGGCTTATGGGGAACCCCCTTGCTGTCCTGGGGTGGGGAGGCTCCGCCGGGGCCCGGGAGGGGCGCTAAATAACGAAGGAGACCAGCTTGCCGGGGACCACCACGACCTTGCGGACCGTGTGTCCGTCGAGCCATTTTTGCACCGCCTCGCGCTCTCGGGCGACCTTCTCAAGGGCCTCTTTATCCATGGCTTTGGGGGCCTCAAAGCGGTCTCGAACCTTGCCTTTGATTTGGACGACGTAGGTGACCATATCTTCTGTGCATAGGGCCTCGTCCCACTCCGGCCACCCCGCGTGGGCGATGGATGGCTCATGGCCAAGGCGCTCCCAGAGTTCCTCGGCGAGGTGGGGGGCGAAGGGGGCGAGCAGCTTGGCGAAGGGCTCGGCCAGCTCCCGGCAGAGGCCCTCTTTGTTGGCTTCGTTGACAAACTCCATCATGATGGCGATGGCGGTGTTGAAGCGCATCCGCTCGATGTCTTCGGTGACCTTCTTCACCACCTTGTGAAAGCTGCGCTTGAGGCTTTCGGAGGGCGCGGTGTCGGGGGTGTCCTGGTAGAGGTTCCAGATTCGGTCGAGGAAACGCTTGGTTCCCTTCAGCCCTGAGGTTTGCCAGGGTTTGACGTCTTCGAGGGGGCCCATGAACATTTCGTAGATGCGGAAGGCATCTGCGCCGATGTCTTTGAGGACGTCGTTGGGGTTGACCACGTTACCTCGGGATTTGGACATCTTTTGGCTGTCCTCTCCGAGGATCATGCCCTGGTGAATCAATTTGCTGAAGGGCTCTGGCGTGGACACGTGGCCTTCATCATAGAGCACCTTATGCCAGAAGCGCGCGTAGAGGAGGTGCAGCACGGCGTGCTC
>JAZAIZ010000027.1:0-2514 GCA_036230545.1 Myxococcota bacterium | reverse complement strand
GGGAAAAACCACGGTGATTTTCAAAAGTACTTACGCAGCAAAAAACGCGTTTATTTTCCTGAACTGTGACTGGCCTCACAGAAGTCACCCACCCACCCGTGAAATAAACAGGGAATAGACCATGGAGGCACAGGTCCTCCGAGGAGAAAATAACCATGTCGCTCACCACTGCCCGCAGCTCCCACTCTATCCCCGCCAGAGCCGTTCAATGGATTCACGACCTCCTTGGCGGCCCCGCTCCTCTTCTCCCCCCCCAGACCGAGAAACGAGCCCTCCCACGGCACCCCCTTCGCTTGACCCTGCGGGTATCCGGTCAAACCCAGGCCGAAATGCTCGCCCAGACCCTGGACGTAAGCGCCGAGGGTCTCTTCATTGAGATGCTCCAGCCCGCCCCTCCCCCGGGCAGCATCCTCCGCCTGCAATTGGACGCCCCTCGACGAGGCGGCTCTCTTGAAGAGATCATCGCGGTGGTCACTCGAACAACGTCAGGCCAAACCCATGGAGTCGGGGTTCAAATCCTGGAAGGGATCTCCCACCCCAAAGCGCTCCGTCTCTACAAAGCTCGACTCCCTCAGTCCACACGCCGCTCCAACCCCGCCCTCACGCACTAAATCGAAAAGCCCCAACGTCGATTCTCAACAAGGGTTTGATTTCGCTCCCACACCCCACTAGGATTGCATCCACTCTCAGGGATCCAACCTTAAGACACGGGGAGCGCTCAATGAGCCTGATCACAGAAGCAACCAGCGATGAGACCGGAGAGACAACCCTGGCGGCGTCCATGCAGGTCCGCTTCGACAAGCAGGAAATGGACTCCTTCTATGAGCGCTTTGACGCCATGGACATCCAGAGTTGTCTCGACACCCTCCTTGAAGAGCCCCCCTGCCACGAGCCCGCTTAGCTCCTGCAGCGGCGACGAACTTCTTCGCGATAGAGGCTCCGCAGGCGCCGATAGTTCCCCCCGACCACACCTTGTCCTATCGGTCGGTCGTCCAATTTAACCACTGGGACAAGCTCCTTGACCGAGCTGCAGAGAAATATTTCATCAGCAAGCTTGAGGCTTTCTGGGAGAAGTACCCGGATCTCTACGGGGATCCCTTCCCCTTGGCACAACTCCAGGATCACCTTGCGGGTGATGCCGCTGAGAATCCCCGCCTCCAAGGGAGGCGTAACCCAGACGCCGTCAATTAAAGCGAAGACATTCGAGGAGCTCCCTTCAGCCACCTCGCCCTCCACGTTCAACATGATGGCCTCGTCAGCGCCCCTGCTTCGTGACTCCTGAGCCGCCAACACACTGTTCATATAATTGCCGGTCTTAGCTGCCGGATCTACAGCCAATTTCAGGTTGCGAAGCACTGACACCAGCGCCGCGCTGATTCCATCCTCATAGACTGTCTCCGGGATCTCCGGGAGCGGCAACATAATAACAAAGAGTTGCGGGTCAAAAGCGAGCTCAGGATCAAGCCCGATGGGCCCCATCCCCCGGGTTCCAATAATCCGCATATAGCCCTGCTCAAGCCCACTCTCCAAAAGCACTGCCCGACAATGTTTCTCAATAACCTCGGCCGACCACGGCAGGCTAAATCCAATCTTGTCACCTGAGATCACAATGCGCTCGAGATGCTCCTCAAAGGCGAAGGGCTCCCCTCCATCAACCCTCAGCGTCTCAAAGACAGACTCCCCAAAGAGAAATCCACGGTCAAAAATACTGACGTTCGCGGTCTCCGGTTCAACAATGATCCCATTCACTGAGACCTTCCCACCCTGCCAAAATATATTCTTCACGTTTTTGCCTCTACTCCGAAGAGAAGGTCCCCACCATTCGGTAAAGACCTCCAACTATCAAGCCCCACCCACGCTCCCTTGTTTATCTCCCCTTTGCCTCTCAGGGAAGTCCATCCATTCCCTTTCCAAAGCCTCGGCATTCAGCGCCCCACAAAATCCACGAGATGACAGCGCTCTTACCCCTCGGAGCCGCCGCTTTCTCCCCGCAACATCCTTGCTATTGCCGCCCCCTTAACGCTAACCTCGTTGAGTTATGACAATGTATCTCAAGCATGGCTGGTTTGAGGCCAGAGACCGCAAATCACTCCGCCGTGAGGTGGTTGACGGAGCAATGGACATCGCAGGTGAGCTTCTTCGAGAGAACGTCTCCCCTCAGCTCATTCAAACCCTCGCGATCAAAGTCCGAAGCGCCATTTCACTAACCGACGCCAAGCCCCAGGGAGAACCCGACTACGGCGATAAAACACGCCGTATCGTCTCCAACAGACTGGACGGCTACGCCAACAATCCTCCCCAACTATACAGTTTTATTATGGACTGCCTGGAGCACGTCCACACGCCCGCAGATCTCCTCGGCTTTTATCTGCACCTGATCCACATCAGTCGAATGGTTCAGCTCCTCTCGACCGCTATGAAGTCCGCTCCTGTATCCACGATCGTTCAATCCAGTACACGCTCCGTAAAAAAAGCGACGAAGAAAAAAGCGACGAAGAAAAAAGCGACGAAGAA
>JAZAIZ010000026.1:0-13408 GCA_036230545.1 Myxococcota bacterium | reverse complement strand
TTGAGAGCCCCGCCAGCCCTTGGGTTTATCAAGAAGGAGGACACACCTCCTACCGCGCGGGAGACCGGGCCTGCTATCACCTCAGCCCTCACCAGGGAGGTCCTCTGACCTGCGTGGACACCAGCGCTGGCGATCCGCTCTTCAGCGCAGATCTTCCACCACTCGCGGAAAATCCCGAAGAGACCACCTTCTACCGAAGCGTCGTGCAAGCCACCGTCAGCGCCATCGCCCTCAACCAGCTCCTCCCTCCTGGCGAAAAACTTTTGCCCCGATAGGTTGCGCGCCATCGAGGTCCGGTTACAATAACGGGACCATGGAAAATTCGGTGATCCCATTAGCCTCGGGCGAGGCGCACCTCTGGTACATCCTCGCGGAGAAAGCAGAGAACCCGGAGCTGCACACGGAGTACCTCGCGCTGCTCTCCAACGCCGAGCGCGAGCGCTACGAACGCTACCATTTCGACAAGGACCGCATCCTCTACCTGCTCACCCGGGTCCTTATTCGCACGACACTGTCCCGCTACGCCGACCTCGCCCCGGAGGCCTGGGAGTTTGAAGAAAATCACTACGGCAAACCCCACCTCGCTTCCCCGCCAGCAGATGCCGCGGGGCTCTCCTTTAACCTGACCAACACCCAGGGTCTGGTGGCGCTCCTCATCACACGGGATATCCCCGTGGGAGTCGACGCCGAATACCTCAACCGGCCCGTCAAGGTGCTCTCCCTTGCAGACCGCTTCTTCTCCCCAGACGAGGTCCAGGATCTCCACAGCCAGGACCCCGCCCGCCAGGAGCAGCGCTTCCTGCGTTATTGGACTCTCAAGGAGTCTTATATCAAGGCCCGGGGCAAGGGACTCTCCATTCCCCTCGACAGCTTCTCCATGATCCTGCACCCCGACACCATCGGCATCACCCTCCACAACGAGCCAGGTTCAGCGAACGAGTGGCAATTTGAGCAGCGGATCCTCCCGAGCCAGCACCTGGTGGCCATGGCCTTTCATCGCGGAAACGCAGCGGACTTCACCATCACCCTCCATGAGACCCTCCCCCTGCGGGGGAGCCTGCCCTGAATGCTCGCACCTGAGCCCACCTCTCCCTACCATCTTGACCCCACCCACCGGTCCCTCGATACTTAAGGCATCACCCCGCAACCGGAGCCGCGATGGTTTTACCACAACACGCACTGCAGGCGGACGCCCTCTGGAAGATCCTCGAGGTGAGCCGAAAGCTGAGTATTACCCTCGAACTCGAAGAAGTGCTCGAAGAGGTCATGACAGTCGCCCGAGAAGTGCTGAATGTCGAAGCGGGCAGCGTCTTTCTCTACGCCCCCGACACCGAGGAGCTGGTCACCCGGGTAGCCACAGGCCAGAAGGAGATTCGCGTCCCCATGAACTCCGGCATCGTCGGCGAGTGCGCGTCAACCCAAGCTCTCATCAACGTGCCCGACTGCTACAGCGACCCGCGCTTCAACGCCGATGTTGACAAACTCACCGGCTTTAAAACCCATTGCCTCCTGGCAGTCCCTCTGCTTGGTATGATGGATGGGCTGGTGGGGGTTCTGGAGTTGATCAACAAACCAGAGGGCAGCTTCGACGAGAACGACGAGCGCCTGGCCACGGTGCTCGCCGGTCATTGCGCCCTCGCCCTGCAACGTGCCCGCCTCTTTGAAGACCATCTCGTCCGAAAGAAACAGGACCACGACCTCTCCATCGCCCGGGACATCCAACAAGGAGTCCTCCCCGACTCCATGCCCCAGCTTGCGGGCTATGAGGTGGTGGGCTGGAGCCAGTCCGCCGATCAAACCGGCGGCGATATCTATGACGCGGTGGGCCTCTCCCCGGAGGAGGCCAGCTTTCTCCTCGCGGACGCCACAGGCCACGGCATTGGCCCGGCCCTCTCGGTCACCCAGGTGCGAGCGATGTTTCGCGTCGCGGTGCACCTGCACGCCACCCTCGATGACCAGCTCCACACCCTCAATCGACAGCTAAGTGAGGACCTGGCGGCAAACCGTTTTGTCACGGCGTTTCTTGGCTTCCTCAACACCCACCACCATCGACTCACCTACCACTCCGCTGGTCAGGGCCCCCTGCTCTTGTTTCATCGTGCGACACAGGAGTGGGAAAGCAGGTCAGCGTCCACCATCCCTCTGAGCATCAGCGCGAAGCTCCCCATGTCCTCGCCCGACACCGTCACCTTTGCGCCCGGCGACCTCTTCGCCGTTTTCAGCGACGGCTTCTTTGAATACCCCAATCCGCAGGGGGAATTGTTTGGCGAAGAGCGAGTCATGGAGTTAATTCAACGCCACGCCCATGAGCCACTACCGCTCATCCTCGAAACCCTGCGCGACAGCATCGAGGCCTTCGCCGCTGGCACCGAGCAGCCCGACGACATGACGGCGCTTCTCTTTAAACGAGTCTCTCCGGACGACCCTACTTGATTCTGAACATTGCGGCGTGTAGACAGCCCCATGTCCAATCAGACCCTTTCCCTCACCGCCCCGCTCTATGACTACCTCCTGAACGTCTCATTACGGGACACCCCCCTGCAACGGGAGTTGCGAGAGACCACCGCCAATCACCCCATGGCGCGCATGCAGATCGCACCCGAGCAGGGTCAGTTTATGGAGCTGCTGGCCCGCCTGCTCAACGCCCGGCGTGCCATCGACGTGGGCGTGTTTACCGGCTACAGCGCACTCTCGGTGGCGCGGGCCCTCCCCGACGAGGGCGAGCTCATCGCCTGCGACACCGACCCCGAGGCCACCACCACCGCACAGGCTTATTGGGAGCGCGCCGGTGTCGCGCACAAAGTACAGCTGCGAATCGGCCCCGCCCTCGAAACCCTCGACCAACTTATCGCCGCCAATCAGTCTGGCACCTTTGACCTTGCCTTTCTCGACGCCGATAAGGCCGAGTACCGTGATTATTACGAACGATGTCTTACCCTGCTTCGCCCCGGAGGCGTTATCCTGGTCGACAACGTGCTCTGGGGAGGAGCTGTCATCAACCCAGCCGACCACAGCGACGACACCGCCGCCATCCGCTCCTTCAACGAGTTTGTCCACGGGGATGAGCGGGTGCACCTCTCCTTGCTCCCCATCGGCGATGGTCTCACCCTGGCCATGAAGCGCTGAACCCCACCCGGCGGATTCACTCCTCCGGCGGCTCCGCCCCGGACTCAAAGAGTTCCTGCACAAACTCCGGCAAGTCACCATGCCGTGCCTCCAGCAGGTCCAGGCGCTCCCGCGGGGGCCACTGCGCCGTGGAGGCCCGCCGGGCGGCCGCCAATCGCAGGGTAAGTTGCTCGAAGTCCCCTTGAATCTCCCGGACCACCGCCGGGGGGATCCGCTCGGGCCCAGCCGTGGCGGCCTTCCCCTGCCGCCGCTCCCACCGCTCAAGGGCAAAGCGGGCCGTCAGCAAGACCACCAGCAGCACCAGGCCCCCACCAAAGAAGAGTGTCACGAGGTTCCCATCCATACCGCGATCATAGTGCCATTCATCCCAACGCATCAAATCGGCTCCCGGGGCGCCCCACCGCGTTTAAATCCCCCTCCATATCGAAACTTGTCCCGGCCCCGCTCAAGCGCCGAAGGCATTTTTCGCCACAACTCCTCGTTATTGCACACCCTTTCAATCTAGAGAGCGGAACCGGCTCCTGTCGACATTTTTTCGCGATTTTCACGCAACAAATGATTTTTTCGTCCGATAATCCCCGGACGAGCCCCGCTCAATAACTTTAAACAGGCGCTGCGGACCTCTAAAACTGCCCTGGCGCCGACTGACCCCTTAAAGGAAATCCCCTAATATGTCTGTTAATCTGACCGGCAATCGTGCCCCTTCCCGACCCAACCGTGTCGTCACCACCTCAGGTGCCACCATTAAATTCTCCACCGATCTCGAAATTCGAGATTATGAAGCGGTGCCCGGCCTCCTCATCGAAGCTCGACACATGAAGGACCCCTCCCCACGCACGATTCGACTTACCCGACGCGCACTCGACAAAATCACCGACCTCGAGTCCTTTAAGGCGACCATCAGCACTGAGTTCAAGGCGAACGGTGATTACTTCAACGCCAAAGACATCGATGGCAACAACGAATCCCTCGGAGTTGCAAGCCAGCGCAAGCAGGCCTTCTTTGACGCGGTCGCTGAATCCCTCGACGACACCGACTTGCCCAGTAGCGACTACCGTGCAGCGCAAAAATTCCTCAAACAACTGGAAGAGCGCAGCTACATGGATCGAACCATCACCTTCGATACCAGCAAACTCGACACCTACCACCCCTATGGTCACCCCTTTGATGAAGGCGTCGAGAAGATCGCCGCCCTCGCTCCCGAGGGCTTCGAGCGAGACTCCATCACCAAAGAGCTCAACTACATCACCGACCGCAAAAGCAAATACGGTTGGGGCAACGTCAACGAGCGAAACGCCGAGAGCACCCTTCAGCTCCGCGCCATCGACCGTGGCAATGACAACCAGGCCATCTCCCTGACCAAGGACTCCACCAACCCCCGTGACCCCCACTACGTTGTTTTAAACGTTAACAAGGCGGGCCTCCCCGAGGGCATGGAAGAGCACGCGGGCAAAGCCGTCTTCCGAGACGGCGACAAAGTCTACTTCGACAAGACCTCCACTGAGGTCCCCGCCGTGCTGGTAGACCATCTCCAGGAGAAACGCGTCTCCAGCGAACTGGGTCTTCGTACGCTCGAGTCCTCGGAGAATTCCAGAAACAACTTTCCCTACGACTGGAACCAAAATAATTCCATCGATGTGGACACCATCAACACCGGCTGGTGGGGACATTGCCACATCGAGGCGCCCCTGGCCGCGTGGGACCTCGCCGCGGGCTCCGAGTTGGTCGTCTTTGACGCGCGCTCAAAGGGATTTGAAACCTTTGACGACACTCAAGTCAACGACCTGCTCTTCGCTATGCTGGACGCTAACAGCTACAAAAACACCCGAGGCAACCGGCCTGTGAGCGTTGAAGAGACCACCTTTGTGGGCTTTCGCAATGACACCACCGGCGGTCAGCTTCCCAGCGACCGGCTTATCCTCGATGTAAACGGGCGCGAGCGCTCCTTCAACATCAACATCAAAGAGCTCTTTGAAGTGGGCAACTCCGAAGAGTCCGTGGACTCCGACAAGCACTTCTCCCCAACCCTCCTTAAGGAAGGAATTCGCTTTGAGGACAACCCAGCGTTCACCGCATGGCGGGACAACGACTGGACCCTCATCAACGGTGAGCGAAAACTGGTCGCGACCATCAAGTACATGGACGTGAGCAGCAGCGGCAGCGTGGAGCGTGTCAGCAAGGACATCACCCTGGACCCCAACAACCCCGCCGACGAGCCCGTGCTCCTCGGAAGTCAGCTTGGTCAGGGGAGCTATCCTCCCAACGTGACCCGCTTCTATCTCAACGAGACCGACGGTACCCTTGAGAGCCGCCGGTTCCGCGCAGAGAAGAAAGAGGACGGCACCTACGAGATGGTGGCGACCTCCGATGAAGCCCGTTTGCTGGGCCGTGTCACCAACCGGACTCTGACCCGTGAACTCACCAAAGAGAGCATCCTCGCCCTCCACAACCACGTGCTCGACTCAGCCCGACGCGGCGTCTCCTTCGTCACTGAGAAATCCGCAGGTTACATGGTTTGGAATTATGGCACGGACTCTATGAGCCTGAACAAGCTGGAAGAAGACGGCGATTTCGTCAAATACGAGATCACCCTCAAGACCCAGGGCGGTACCCGCCGCTGGGCCTACGTCCTCCAATATGACCAGGACGGTGAGGTCTCCGCCGCTCACGCCATCGGCACCCCCGCCGATTTTGTATGGCGCACGGAGAACGCCCTCTCTGTACCTGTTTACAAGGACGACGAGGACAGAATCCTCTTCAACTCAGACGCCTCTGACCGAGGATTTCTCCTCGACAGCGACGGCCGAATCAGCAGCGAAGGCATGTCCTTCTTCCGTTATGCCAGCGACGTGGTCTACGCCTCTCTCGCCGATCCCTCTAAGGAGAAGCGACTTGTGGTCATCGACGAAGAAGGGGAACTCTACTTCTACGACGATCAGGACGCCTACAAAAAAGACCTCCTCAATCTCGGCGGCAACGCCGAGAAGATTGAGGAGTTCTTCGCGCCCGAGCCAGAAGTAACAACAGAGCCCGCAGGCCCCATCGGCCCCGTCAACCTCGTGGACCTCGTCCCTATGGTGCCCGGTGAGACCGGCACGGGCGATGACGTGACCAACGAGCACATTGAGGCCCACGTCAACGCTGAAGACCCTCTTCTGGCGGACTCCTACCCCAATGAAGACGTCGTTAACATCGATGTCGACACCACGGGACCGGACTTCACCAGCGAGCCCGAAGGCGCCCTTGAGACGCCGGCGGCGCCCGCGCCCGTGGTGACTCCCCTGGTCCCTGAAGCTCCTGAGGCACCTGTGACCCACACGGTTTCCACAGGAACGTCTGTAGACTTCTAAACACAACTTGTCTCCACGGGTGGCCCTTCCTGCAAGGAGGGGCCACCCCACGGAGCACTCTTCCCCATTCAGACAAGCGACAAGGCCACCGAGATGATTTCCACCCGTGTTCCGCGACTTAAAACTAAAATGATGCGCAGCCAATTGGCGCAAATCGATGAACGCCTGGTGCAGCCTCCCGCAAAACACCCCTTTATCGACAAGATCTCCATGGGCTCTGACGCCATCCCAGAGTTGGTCACCTTCATCGAAGCCGCAGGCAACAGCCTGGCCGACCGTATCCTCGCTCTCCAGGCCCTTGGGGCCGTCCTTACCCGTCACGGTGAAAACCCCACGGCCACCTCCTGCCTGACCCGCCTCGCAACCGCCAAAGACGAGCACCCAACCCTTCGTGCCGGCGCCGGCAAAGCCCTCCTGCTCAGTGGCAACAAGGAGTTCAGCACCGCCTTTGAAACCCGCCTCGCCTCCGACGACCCGAGAGTCGCCGCGTCAGCAGCTCACGCCATGGGTGTCGCTCGGCGCAAAGAAGCCATCGAGCCTCTGATCGAGCTCTTCGCGAAATCGAAATCCCTCAGCGTTCAATCCCAGGCCGCATGGGCCCTCGGAGAGATTGGAGCGCCGCGGGCGCTTGAAATTCTCACGGCCGCTTTTCAGGCTGAGCACTGCCTCATCCCGGTCATTGAGGCCCTCGGTAAACTCGGCGACGAGCAGACCATTGCCTACCTCACCGTTGCCCTGCGAGACGCCAACGGCGATATCCGTTTCACCACCGCCGAAGCGATTCATAAGCTGGTCACGAGACTCCATCACCTTGATCACAGCAACCTCGAATCCTACCTGCTCCAGGCCCTTGCATGCGAGAGCGAAAGCAGAACCGGGATCGTCCTGATCTCAGTCCTCCACCGAATCGACGTGAAGGTACCCAAGCCCTTAATCCAGAAGGTGCTCACCACCGAGCTGCGCAAGGGCTCCATCAAGCAGGCGGTCGCGCAACAACAACCATCCTGATCCCCCCATACGCGCCGCCACGCCCAAGGAGCCTCCCATGGCCATCCACCTTTCCGGCAATCAAGCGCCGCACAGATCAAAACGCAGCGTCACCACCCCCGGTGCCGCCCTGCATTTCTCCACCGACCTTGGCGTGGATGGATACCGTGCCGTCCCCGGCCTGGTAATTACCACGCGCGATATTCAGGACCCCTCCCCCCGTGTCATCGCTCCCTCGGACGAAACCCTGCAAGCCATCGGTGACCTCGCTTCACTCACCGACGCGCTAACCAAGCTCCTCACCACCCACCAGGATCACCTCAACGCCACGGACATTGACGCAGGCAACACCCGACTGGGGGTCGCAGGCCAGCGCAAAGAGGCCCTCTTTAAACGCCTCGTCCGCGCGCTCCCCAAAACCAGTATTCCCCCTCAGGACCACCCCGCCGCGAGGCGCCTGCTCCGCTCCCTTGAAGAGGAGACCTACCAGGGGCGGGATATCGACTTTGAAACCGCGAAGTTCGAGACCTACCATCCCTACGACCAGCCCTTTGACGGCGGCGTGCGGAAGATGGCTGCCCTCGCCCCCAAAGGCATCGCCCGCGATGCTATCACCCAAGAGTTGAACTACATCACCGACCGCAAGACGCAATTGGACTCCGATTACCTGCGTGAGTGGGACGCCGAGCAGACGCTCCTGCTGCGCCCCATTGACCGCGACAACGACAACCAGGCGCTCTCCCTCGCCGCGAACTCCGTCCCCGGACGTCCGCAATACGTTCTCCTCAACGTCGCAAGCGCCGACCTGCCCGAGGCCCACCGACAATACGCAGGCAAAGCCGTGCTTCGCGACGGCGAGCGCCTCCTTTTTGACGGCACGGCAACACCTCTCCCCCCCGAGCTGAGCGCTCACCTGGTGGAGCGCCCCGCGTCCGACAACACCGGCCTTCGGCGCTTGCAGGAAGGGGAGACCCCGCGAGTGGACTTCCCCTACGACTGGGACCGCAACAAACGCATTAACGTGGATCCCATCGTCACCGATTGGTGGGGACACTGTCACATTGAAGCGCCCCTGACCGCCCTCAGCGTGAACGCAGCCTCGGAAGTTACGGTGTTTGACGCCCGCTCCAAGGAGATGACCACCTTCGAGGACAGCGACATCAACGACCTGCTCTTCGCCATGCTGGATGCAGACCATTACGAGGACATGCGCACCTCCAAGCCCGCTTCGGTCAAGGAGACTACCTTTGTGGGCTTTCGCAACGGCACCACCTACGCACCCAAACCCGCCGATAAGCTTATCCTGCAGGTCAAGGGGAAGGAGCGCTCCTTTAAGCTCACCATCGACGAACTCTTTGGCCCCAATGGCCCCGTGGATCCGGCCACGGCATTCTCCCCGACCGTGGTTAGCGAAGGGATCGCCTTTAAGCAGAACCCCGCCTTTAAGGGACTGCGGGACAACGATTGGTCCACCGTGGACGGCAATCAAAAACTAACCGGCACCATCCAGTACGTGGACCTCAACCCCGACGGCACCCTTGAGCGGAAAACCCGCAGCATCACCCTCGATCCGCAAAACCCTTCGGACGAGCCCGTGCTCGTGGGAACACGGCGTCGACGGGGTGGACACCCGCCAAAAATAACCCGCTACTTCCTCAATGAGAAAAGCGGCAACCTCGAAAGCCGCATCTTCGCGCCAACGCAACAAGCCGACGGCACCTGGACCATGGTCCCCACCTCATCGAAACCGCGCATTATCGGCGCGGTGACCGGCCGGACCCTCAGCCGAGAGCTCACCCACGAGAGCCTGGTAGAATTTCATGAGCACGTTCTCGAGGCGGCGCGGCGCGGGGTCTCCTTTGTCACAGAAGAGTCCGGCGGCTACATGGTGTGGAATTACGGCACCACAGGACTTCGACTCGACAAAGTGCAGAAGCAAGGTGACTTCACGCAATACGAGATTAGTCTCAGGCTTCAAGGAGCCAGCGACTCCACGTGGAAATACACCCTGCGCCACGACGAAGAAGGTCGGCCAGTCGAGGCGCACGCCGGTCCCCTAACCTTCCCCGCCGATTTCCTCTGGCGGCCAAAACAACTCATCTCCGCGCCCATTGTCCGCAACAGCAAGGGCCGGATCCTTACCAACTCCGACGCGGCTAAACGAGGATTTCTTCTCGATGCGAGCGGGCAAATCAGCGACGCGGGCTTTTCGTTTTTTCGCTATGCGAGCGACCTTATCTACGCGTCCCTTGAAGACCGCAGCAAAGATGAGCGCTACGTGATCATTGATCCGGAGGGCGAGCTTTATTTTTACGAAGACACCGATAGCTACAAAGCCGACGCCCTCCGCCTTGGAGCCAAGCTCGACACCGTCAACGCCACGCTGGCACCGAAAGAAGCGCCCAAAACGACCGGCGCTCCCCTCACCCCTGTGACGCCTTAAGGGGCTCAATCACCCGGTGGCCCAGGGATTCCAGGCCTTTCAAGGGGTCACTCCCCTCAAGGTGATGCATTCCCAGAATTAAACGAGTAACCCCCAGTTCCTTATAAGCAGGAATCGACTCCAGCCCCTCTTGGACTCCCCCCCACATCGCCGAGATCTGAAGACTCTGGTAATCGCGACCCTCCCGGCTGGCCACCTCCCGCAGGGCGCCACACATCTCGCTAAGTTCTTCAAGATTCCGCGAGGGCGCAAACCACCCGTCCCCATGTCGCACCACCCGACGCAAGGCTGCTGGCGAAGTGCCGCCAATAATCAGCGGAGGATGTGGTTTTTGCACCGGTAACGGATAACTCTTAAAACCCGACCAGTTCAAAAATTCACTCTGGTGCTCCACGGTCTCCCCACTCCACACCTTCTTCACCGCAACCAGGTAATCGTTAAAGCGAGCTCCGCGCTTTTCGAAAGGCACCCCCATAGCGCCATACTCCTCCTCCAGCCAACCGGCCCCTAGTCCCAGAATGAGACGCCCCCCTGAGAGGTGGTCAAGGCTCGCCACCTGCTTCGCGAGCAGGAGGGGGTTCGCCTGAGGCATGATGTTGACCCCAGTGGCGAGCTTAAGGGTAGAGGTCACCCCGGCAAGGTGGGCCAGGGTTATCAGGGGATCGACAAAGGGGGTCTCGGGCAACACCGGCATCTTCCCGGAACGGCTATAAGGGTACACCGAGGCGTAATGGTTGGGCACCATCACGTGCTCAAAGGTCCAAAACGACTCCACTCCCACGTCTTCGGCCACCCGCGCGCGGGTGGCCATCCCCGCACCATCAAGGCCTCCGACATTCACTGACGCTAATCCAATATTCATAAAAGCGTCCCTATCGAAAAAGCGCGCAGGACGCGAATAGAAGAACCTCCAACGAAGAGCTTATTGATGGCTCAATAAGCGCAGCGAAACCCCAGGTCAAAGCGCCGGGTCTCCGAGTGGCTCACCGCCAGCCCCGATGAGCCCACAAACCCCACCGCATCCGCGAAGCTTCCGCCCCGCACAACTCGGTAGGTTGTATCTGACGAAAGGGACGAACTGGTCCATTCCTTCACGTTACCCCCAAGGTCATAAGCCCCAAAGGGGCTCACATCCGCGCGCTTGGTCCCCACCTCCCAGGTCGAATCGGTGCCACAACCATAGCCCGCCTCCGCCATCACCGTATAGTCACACCCAGGCACCGCATCCCCCCAGGGATAATCCCGGCCCTCTGCCCGCCCCGTAAACCCACGAGCAGTCTTCTCCCACTCCACCTGAGTGGGAAGTCGTTTGCCCTTCCACGTGCAGTAGTCGTTCGCGTCGCTCCACTGCACATAATTAATGGGGGAGGAGTCCTTCCCATTCTCAAAGGTGCGAAATTCGCTGGTCAGCGACCCACCGTAAGTACACTCCCCCGCATCCACACAGGCTTTGTAGTCACCAGCGCTCACCTCATGAATGTCCATATAAAACTCGGCCACTTCCATGGCCGTGGCCACTGTCCCCACTTCCGGGCCAAAGGTGAACGCCCCCTCCTGCCCCAGAGGCACCTTCACCATTCCCACATAACCCACGATCCATTGACAAGCAGAACACTCACCGCCGCTGGCCCCATTCGCGGCTCCCTCATCGCAGACTTCGCCATCGTCCAACACCCCATCCCCGCACTGGGGAGTACGGACCACGCAGGCATTGCTGCAGGTGTCTTTGTCGATCCGGTTGTTGTCATCACACGCTTCTTCCCCTGCCCGAATATGGCCATCGCCACACCGTGCTCGTACACATCCGGTCAAACACGCGTCCGTCTCCACGTCGTTGCCATCATCACACTCTTCGGTGCCAGAGGTCACGCTGTCTCCGCAGGCCTGAATGCCCCAGCAGTTGGAGTCGCAGGTGCCCTCCCCTCCGCTGATCGCGTCCCCATCGTCGCAGCCCTCCATCTCAGGCCACACGACACCATCACCACACACCGCGTCTTTACAGCTGTTCAAACAAGCGTCGGTGCTGACATCGTTCCCATCATCGCATTCTTCCACCCCGACCTGAACCACCCCATCACCGCAGCGAGCAACCCGACAGGTGCTAAGGCAAGCGTCCCCGTCGGAGTTGTTACCGTCATCGCACTCTTCAAAATCACCGTCCACCACCCCATTCACGATGCAATCATCGATGGAATCGGACACACCGTCGCCGTCACTGTCGCTCTCGGGGTTTCTGGGGTCTATATCCCGGGCGTTCAGGAGGCGGTCGCCGTCGCAGTTGAAACGGTCAACGCACTCTTCCTCCTTCACACAAGCACCGGTCCCCAACTCGGAGGTCCACGCAGGGTTGGCCGCCATGGAGACGCAAACACTCCCCAATGCGCAGTCATCAGATACAAAACACTCCGATGGCTGGCTGCTTCCCTTGCAGCCCCCCATCATCATCACCCCAACCACCACAACCCACCAACCAACAACAAAACCACCTACCCGAACCATGCTCGACCCCTCCTGTGAAACCGACAACCTGCCAATTCAACTATTCGGAGCGCCATCAAAACACAAGCGACCATCTGCCTCTGCGGCAGCGCTTGCTTGACCTACTGGTCCAAAAGGGATTCAATGAAGGCGTCGACGCCCAAGCACCAGCAAAGCCCCAAACACCAACCAGCCGCTGGGAGCCATCGCGGCACACCCACTGGCGAACCCGGCAAACTCACGTTCACAGGTCGACTCCATCCGAACGCCACTCAGGCACGCACGCAATCGCTCATGGTGAATCCATTCCGCATACGCATCCACTCGGGTGTCTACCCCCGCGCGCTCACAGCCTTCATCCCCGTCATCTCCCCGGCTGGTAACCCCCACCAAACGAAAGCCAGCCGCGGTCCACAAAAACGAAGGCCCCCCAGAGTCCCCATAGCACTTCTCCGCCAGGCCTGCCTGGGGAGCCTCCTCTGCCCCCGGCCCTACCCTTCCCACACGAAGCTCGAAATCACCCACCTCGTGCAGATAGCTAGGGCCAAAATAGCGCTCTCCCTCCAACACCGCCGAGCCATGTGGGGCGCGCTCACCATACCCGGCGATGAGCACCGGGTTGCCCCCGTGCAGCGCGCTCAGGAGTTCAGCTGAGATCACCTTCGCTGGGGCAATCCCCTCTACCTCCCGGTCCAAAAAGACCAACGCCAAATCCCCCAACGCCGCCAGTTCATGGGGGGCGTACCCTTGAGGCAAGAGTTCAAAGGAGGGGTGCACCACGCTGGAGAGCACGCCATAGGTCCGTGGAGGCGGCGCGAGGCTCCCCTGACCGAATCCCTTCACATCTCCGGCGAAGCTCACCATCCACCTCAGCTCCTCCTCCTGCTCCTGGTTTTGGTCCTGGTAAAACGCGAAACAATGAGCCGCCGTAATCACCACGTCGGTGTCGATCAGGGTCGCCGTGCAAACCACCTCGCCCAAGGTGTAGTCCCCCTCCCGCGCTGTCGCCAACAACGCCCCCCCC
>JAZAIZ010000025.1:0-5346 GCA_036230545.1 Myxococcota bacterium | reverse complement strand
AGGTCATAGAGCCAGATCCATTTTGCGGGACCTTCCCCGTTGGCGCTTAGGTGGGTAGACAGCACAAGCATCAGATCTACCGGGTCCATGAAGTCGATAGGGATGCCAGTTCGGGTGGTGCGCTCGCAGCGTTTCAAAATGTCGGCGAAGTAGTTATCGCCGATGTCGCGGTAGAGGGCGTGGTGAATTTCGAAGAGCCCCCCGTCTTGACGGTGGCAGGGGATGTTGTACCCGGCGTTCAGGTAAAAATCCTTAACCGCAGGGTTGTCCCATTGTGGTATGAAGCCGCATTCTGCAGCGGCCTCAATGGCGGCGGGGATGTCCTCACGCCGGACCATGAGATCCAGATCTCCCAAGGGGCGCAGTTCGGGATTGGAGTAGCAGCCTCGAAGGTGGGCGATCCCCCATCCCTTAAACCCGATCCACCGAAACCCGCGTTGCTGACTTGCGGCGAGGAGCGCCTCCAGGGTGGGGAGGGCCTGTTGATAATCGATGAAGCATTGAAGTCGCATGGGCCTGAGAGACTGTCGCAGGGGGTGATGGTTGGGGAGCAGCTCGTAGGTGACGCCGGCCAATCGATGTTGTTGGAGCCACGTCGCGAAGTCCTTTTGGGAGAAGTTCGCGAGGTGACGTTCAAGGTCGCTCCAGCGGGCGGTGATGCACGCGGAGAAGCCCGCATGAAAAGAGTGTTCAGAGCAATTCAGAGGGCCCGCCTTAGTGTGTGTGAGAGCAGTTGTGGTGACTCTTATCGGATCTGGCAGAGGGGAGAAAGCCCCGCTACCCTTATGCGGAGGCTGGGGTGTCGAGGTGTTCCTCTTCGTGTTCTTCACGCCCTTTCTGAATTTTCTCCGCGTCGTCGCGAGGGTGTAACCCCATGGTCAATTGTAGTATTCCACCCCCCAGGCCTACCACGGCGTGGTTGAGGTAGATTAAAAACGCGAGGGTCGCTGCCTCGGTGGTGTGCACCCCCAGGAGTGCGAGAAAGCTCACCACAACCCCCTCCCGAACGCCGAGTCCCCCAAGGGAGAGGGGAAAGGCCATCGCCAGGTAGATGAAGGGGTTGAGCAGGAGAAAGACGGCGTAGGGAATGTTGACACCCAACCCCTGGGACAGGGCATAGGAGGCAAGCGCGTCACAGATGAGATAGCACGTGGTGCCGGCCACGATGCGATGCCGGGTTCCCCAGGAGAGACGTTGAATTTCTCCGGAGGCTGAAAACATCTTCTTGCTAAGCCTCCCTCGGGTGAGTCCCTTGGGGAGACGTTTGCTTACTTTATCCCAAAAGAGGAAAAAACCCAGCATCCAGCCTGTGATGTAAATGGCTCCCCCAATGACAAGCGCTACCACCGTTGCCCCCAATTGAGTGAGGATTTGGGTGGACAGAAAGAGGAGAGTGAGGGCTCCGACCTGGAAGGAGATCATGGAGCCAAAGAAGCGCTCCATAAGCGCGGTGCTGGCGAGAAGCGTGGTGGAGGCTCTGGTTTGTTTTTTGGCGTAGCCCACCCGTATCAGGTCCCCCCCGAGTCCCCCCGGCAGAAGCAGGTTGTAGAAAGTCCCCAGGAGGTAGGCGATGAAGCTATGGAGCACTGAGAAGGGGATTTGCAGGCCCCTGAGCATGATGTGCCATCGATAGGCCGTCCCCGAGAGCGCCACGAGATAAACGAGGGGAGCGACGGCCATCCAGCCCCAGTCGATAAGGGGCCAAAGCAGCTTAAACGCGTTCCAGTCAATGAGTCGGACAATATAACCGATGAGTCCAAAGGTGACTGTCGCCTTGAGCAGCTGTAGGAGTAAGCGTTGCATACTCTTTTATTGTAGTTAATGCGGGATGATAAGCACAACGCTATGTGGAGACCCTATAAAAATGAGGGATCCCCTGTGCTTAGAAGGTGAGGCGAGAAGTCGAGAGGCGGATAAGCCCTTGAGAGCATCGTAGATGCTTCTTGGTGGGCTTCTTAGAGGCAGACCAAAACGACCGGATTTATCGAACGAACTTTTCAATCATCCAGTTGTCGTGTTGATTGCAGTGGGAATACACGGAGATTCTGGAGGTGCCCTTGGGGTAGGTGAAGACGGCTTTGGGCTCAGCGTCGGCGGGAGAGAACTCCTTTAATCCGATCACGATACCGTCCTGATTGCGCACGTAAAGAGTGGTGATGTAGTGCTCATCGGACATGGCGTGGGCGGTGACGACTGTGAGCTGCTTGGAGTTGCGCTCCACGGCGACGGCGGGCAGGTGCCCGGCGATTTTTTCTCCCCAGGGACCGGGTTGGTCGGCGGTGCGGAGGTCTTCCTGGTTTTCAAGCTTGTCTGCGTGGGTTTCCCAGGTGGAGTTGATGCTGACCTCATCTTCGCTACTGCTACCACAACCTATCAGGCAGAGGAGCAGCGCGACGCTTCCCAGGATTACGCTTTGCTTAAGAAAGTCGGGTCGGTTGGGAGTGGGGGTCATGGGGGATCCTTTCAAGGGGGCCTGGGGAAGCCCGTGTTTCATTTTGAAGTGGTGCTCTCTATACAGGCCAGAGCGCTTTTTGCAAAAGTTTGTGGAGGGGAGGAGTGGGGTGTTGGCCATGCCCGGAACCTTGTCGGCGCTAAAGCTTAGTGTAAATGGTGTGGTATGCTGGTTTGGTTATGTTGTTTATAGGTTTTCAAGGGCTTCAGGAGTGCAGATTTCGGGAGCGGTGAGGGGGTTACAGCGGGCGGAGGCTCCACCGGGAAACTCAAACCAGTAGTCACGTTCGTCCACGGGGGCTGGGAAATCTCCCTTGAGCATGGCGACGCCGTGGCTCAGGGCTACCTCTTCTCGTTGGCGACACTCGGCATCGCTGAAGTCCGCCAGACAGAGATTGCTGGCGACGAGGATTCTTCGTTCAAGCGCGGCGGTGATCTCCTGGGGGCTGTTGGGATCATTAATCTTGGTGAACGCAGCCCAGGGCTCATCGAATTGGGTGAGGGTTCCCGAACTGGGAAAGAGCACTCCCCCAAGGGCATTGGGGTGAAGCGCGAGGTAGGCGTTGGTCATGGCTGCGCCAGAGTTCATGTTGATAAACGCGACGCGTCCACGGACGTCTCCGAGGAGAGGCCATCCTTCGTTGGTGAGGGCCTGGCGGAGAGATGGGTGGCTTCCCTTAACTGCGTCAACGGTGAGGAGACGGTCTCGGGGAAAGATGCCCTCAATGACGCGCTCCACGTCCTGGAGCACCTCCGTCTCTGCTCCGTCGACGCCGAATTTCAATTCCAGCCAGACCAGAATTGGGAGGTGGCCCCGATGTTTGTCAGACCAGCCCTTGATGGTTCGCAGACAGGCCTTGAGGGTGGAGCAGCTGGTGTTCTCGTCCACCAGGCCCAGGTGCAGGATTTTAATCGGGGCTCCGGCGCCTTCGTAGTGAAGATCGAGCTCCATGACTCGAACGCCCTGCTCGTCCAACTGTCGGTCAAGGGAGAGGTGGCTGTAGCGGTGGCCCTCGTAGACGGGGGCCTCCGGTTCAAGGTGGTAGCTGTTGTGGGTTCCTTTGAGCTGCAGATGATGTAGCCGCAGCTGGTCGTCGTGGGGGTAGATCCAGGGGGAGGAGGCGTCAGGAGCGCATCCAGTGCAGCCCAGAGCGAGTGCACACAGCGCTCTCAGAAGAGAGTAAGGCATGATTATTTTTTCCGATGGGTTAATGCGTGGGACGTTAGTTTATTTAGAGCTGAAGTTGTCCTCTCTGTGCTTGAAAAGGACGTTAAAGCTGGTCAGGCTTCCGTATGCTCGAGAGATATACTGCTGCATCTCGACCTTTTCAGCTGAAGACAGGCTGTCGTTGGCGTTGAGCTTGGCTTCAAGAACTCGAAGCTTGTCTCGGACCATCACAATTTTGTGAAAGAAGGTGTCGATGGGGATCTCTTTGGATTGAAGCTCGGAGTTGCTCGGTTTGAACTCAAGGGTTCCGCCTTCCCATTTGTCACCCATCTCTACAAATCCGTAGACGGTCTCTTCTTGCATAAGCTCTCGGAGCACTTGTTTTAAGCCATCTCTGTCCACGCTGAATTCTCCTGAGGTGTCACCGGTGATGGGCGCGTTCAGTGTCGCGCGAATCACACCGGGGGTTGATGGGGGGGATGAGCGTCGGGGAGATCTTGCTTTGGGGCCTTTAGCGGTGACGTCCTGGACTTTCCCCACGCTTCGCTTGCGGATGTGGAATTTGCTGCAGTACTTGAGGGTCTCCGGGATTAGTCCAAGCTCGGGCCGGAAGCGGCAGCCCCCAAGGGTTACGCCGTCAGCTCTATCGTGCTCGGGGATAAACGCCAGACAATCGACACAGGTGGGGGCGGCTAATTCGCTCATAGGTCCAGCATAACGGGGGCGGGCATTGTGCTTCAAGTAGTTCATGATTTAAATATGGGTTCGCTTAGTGAGGCACTTGCGGATGTGTTTGCGTGGTTGAGTGCTGCTCCTCACTCAACGCTCTTTTCGGCCAGGAGGGAATGCGGATGATTTTTGAAAGGAGACGTCGCGTATATCAAAATCAAGCGGCGGAGCTTACTTCTGAGGCTGGCTTGCCTCCATCGTTGGGCTCCATTAAAAAGGTTCGGGAAGGGGGTGGCGCAATGCTTTTGCTACGAATTCTAGCGGTGTTGATTGTGATGGGAACCCTGGGAGCTTTGGCGGCCCAGACGTATCTGAGTCTGGAGGCGGAGCCCCCTTTTGTTACCCCATGGGGCGAGATGAGGATCGACGCAACGCCGGTGGAGGGAGTGAGATGAGCAAAACCAGTGACGCGCTCTTGTTTTCGTTTACCACCGGGGCCCTGCTCTCCATTACTCACGGCTACGCTCCTTACCTGGGGCTGGTTGCGATTATTCCCTTGATGCTGGTGTTGGGGCGGGCGACGCCTCGCCAGGCCTTCTACGGAGGGCTCGGCTGCGGGCTGCTTGAGAGCGTCATTTTACTGGGGACGCTTCATTATCACTGGCATCTTTATCTGGCTCTCTGCCTCTTTTATGGTCTGGAGCGAGCGGTCTTTGCGCTCTGCTATGTCTCTCTTAGCCGGAAGAGCGGAGTACTGCTCAGGACCCTTCTGGCCCCCGCCCTCTGGGTGGTGTTAGAGATCGGCCACGCTTGGTTGCCGGGCACCCTGCCGAACCTGCTCGGAGACACTCAGCATGTCGGGGTGTTTTTGGGACTCGCGCGGGTTGGAGGGACCTTTCTTATCTGCTTTGTGCTGGTGTGGTTCAACGCATGTGTGGCCGAGTGGCTGGCGTGTCGTTTTCAGAGGGGCGATGCCCGGGAGGTTCGTCGGGCGGGTATGGTGTTTGTCGCTGCTCTTGTGGTGTTGGGGGGGCTGGCGTGGTGGAGCGCGCCGGTGG
>JAZAIZ010000024.1:0-7059 GCA_036230545.1 Myxococcota bacterium | reverse complement strand
CAGATAGCGCCGCACCTTGAGGGCACCCGCGAGATGCGGGTCACCCGTCACCCCGGCTACCAGCCCAACGAAACTCTTCTCACATGGGACGCCCTCATCAGCGCCCACTCCGACGCCATCCTCAAAGCAAGTCCTGCGGGCCCCATCGTGCTGGTGGGTCACTCTGCGGGTGGTTGGGTGTCGATGGGGGTTGTTGAACGCCTGCGTGCTGTCGAACCCACGCGTCAGGTGGCGGTGGTGCTGCTCGACTCGCCACCTCCTCCAGCGACCATACGCGGTTATGACTACCCGGGCTTCTTTGTCCAGACCTTGAGCGAGGTGGTGAGGGGCAACATGGACACGGTGGGCCTCAACCCGGCCGAGTTGGTTCAGGCCATGCACGACCCCTTTGGCTGGAGCGCCGCCACCTGGTACAGCCAGCGCGGCTTTGAGTTTGTCCCCCCCACCGTGGATGTCCCGGTGCTGCTTGTCCGCGCCCGCGAAGAGAACCCCCTGCTCAACGTGGAGTCCGTCCCGGAGACCACCGCGCACGCCCTCGGCTGGGAGCGCTTCGCGCCAAGCCTGACGGTCGTCGACGTCGACGGCACCCACTTCTCGATGGTTCACGACCCCCACAGCGAGGCGCTGTGCAAGGCCATCGAGGCGTGGTTAAGCGAGGTTCTGTGATAGAAGGGGAGGGGAATTGCTGTAGGTGCTTTTGAATCCAGCGGTGACTGCTACCCGCTTCTCGGAGGCTTCTTGAGAAAACCTAGACGGGGGTGCCCTCAGAAACCAGCTCGGTCAAAATATCGCAGGTTTGGCTGTTGCCCATGCGACGAGCATACACGGCCAGACTCTCCCCGGACCGCGTAGTCATACTCCCCAGATCCTGATAGGTCGCTTCGAGCGCCATCTTTAGCCGATAGAGGGGAGTCCACTTATCGATGTCCCCCCCTTCACGTCGCCCAGCAGAACTGTCAGCCCGAGACCTGACGATCTTGTCGGCGAGTTGATGGGCGAGTCTTTGGCACTCGGGTCGGTCGTACTTGGTGAGCATACTCACCAGCGCCTTTCCCTCCAACTCCACCAAATCACGGTCCAACACTTGATTCACCCCTGAAACCCGGAGGTCCGTGGTAAGGGTCTTGTAGGCTGAGCGCACCTTCGCCGGCTCGATCCCCTCTTCCCGGCTCACGCTCCAGAGCATGGCCAAAAGACACGCTTTACGTGACGCCACTGGGCAATTTCCTCGTTTCTGAAAGGACTTGCCGATCGATGACGGAAGCTGCTCGGCCGATCGACACCGTTTGAATCCAAAATCAGCCGGTTCTCCGGTGTAAAACGACCTCGTTACGTCCCCGTCCCTACTGCAACGCTTAAAGAAACCAATCGCCTGGTCAAAATTCTCAACCTGGTATCGCACCACGCTCCTGGTGGGATCTCTCTTGCTCCCCGTATTACAGGCGTAGAGGTAACTCCCGTCACTCTCTTGATTAAAAACAAATCCGATAGCATGCCCGGAGGGTTCCAGCCATCCGGTGGACAACATCACCGGCCCAAATCTCTCCCCCGCCTCCGCAGAGCGGGCACGACGGAGGGTGTCAATAAACTTTTGATTGTTCCGCACATCGTCATAGGCGTGGGCAACCGCAGCCATCGACGCTTCCATCGGCGGTCCCACCTCCTTGCACCCTTTAGCGAGCGCCTCCTTGAACACCGGATCAATAAAGAACTCCGCCACTCGTGAACTCAGCCCATCCAACTCCACCTCCTTGGGCCCGTCAGGGCCGGAGACCGAAACCCAGCCCCCCGTGCCAATGAGGTGCGCGACCACAGGAAGATCTTTTCCCGGGGACAAAACAGCCCCGGAGCTTTGTAAGAACTTCAGCAGCGCCGGAGCCCGGGTATCCATATTCAAAACCATGTCCAATGGATAACGCCCCCCGGGACAGTACTCGTTCAACTCCGTCCCCAACTCTACCAGGCACCGAATAAGCTCTATCTTCTCGTGTTCATTGAAATCCGTGGCTCTGAGAACCTTGTGAATCAGGTTATCCCCGCTTCTGCTCTTTCCGCGGACATCCAACTCCGGCAGCTCCCTCACCAATTGCTTGAGAACCGCCACCCTGTCTGCCACCGAAACGCGAACCTCTTCCCCCTCCGGCTGAAGCCCCGTCCCCGATCTCACTAATCCAAACAGGGGGTCTCGATCCTTTAGCGCCGCTTCCAACAACCGCTGCCCGGTGGGGCTGAGGTCCGATGCTCGCAAGGCCACCTCCTTTCTCTCGACCGATTCAAGAAAGAGTTTCGAGTTACATTGAAACCCCAGCAGACGGGCATTATGAGACGCCACCATCTCCCGATACCGCACCACGTCCTCCTCTAACTGAGTCACCCGGGCCTCGGAAGACTCCGCACCTAACTCCCTCTGAATCTCAGCTTCGAGTCCCCAAACCATTAAGAGCCCTTCCCCCAGGCTCGAATACTCGTTCTTGAGCCTGTTAAAATCTGCGAGCAACTCCATTGGGCCCTGATTCGAACGCGCCACCTCAAAGATCCGGTTCTGAACCCTGGAAGCCACGTCTTCGGGTATACCGCAGGGAGGGATTTTGCTAACGTCCCTCTTCAACGCAGCAACACGTTTCGCCCAATCGTCCCTCTTCCATTTCTCCCGTGCGCGCGTAACCATTCCATCAAACAGACCCGCCCGAGAAGCAAAGCCCTCAACCCGCCCCTTAAACCCGTCGCACTGCTGGTTCAACGCCTGAATCCGCGTCTCCAGGGACTGGAGAGCCTCCATCGAATCAGCGGATTCAACCGCCTCCTCCAACGCCCCCTCAGCCCTCCGAATGGAATCATAATCGTCCAGCAACTCTCCATAGTCTCCCTGCAGCTCCTTCCACATCCCTCGAAGCCCCTGGTCGATGAGGGCCTGCGGCTCCATCAGCCCAGCCACCTCTCGAAACGTTAACTCAAATTTTCTCGGAGGCTTTCTCATTTCCTTTAAAGGCGCCAGCTTCTCCCTCACCGCTGGTTTCCGAGCGTTCACCTTTTTCCGCAATTCAATAATCACCTCTTTGGGCTGCCCCACCAGCGTGATGGCTTCCATGAACTCCCTGGTGTCGACCTCGAATTTCATGTGCTCCTGCCCGTGGTCGTCATACTCCTTCTTCAACTCCTCAACGCCCGTCAACAACGCCTTTAACTCAGTGACATCGATGATTCCATCGAGCCGCTCCGTTATCTCAAAACGCTTCGCGCTCAGCAGGCTGCGGCTGGCGTCGAGGCAGGACGTTCGAAGTTCAAGCTCGTTCATGCCCCGGTCAAGCTCGCTCTCCTCGCCCGCCTCCTCGCCATAAGTCTCAACAAATCGAGAATACACCGCGGCGAAGGTCGTGTCCGGCGGGTCCAGCACAGGGAGCGGGTTGAGTTGCTCAAGAATCTCGTTCTTTAATCGATTAACGCGAGGAGACAGCGTAAAAAAAGTGGGAAGGAGTTGCCGCGTAAAGGTCTGGGTCTCCTGCCGGCATTCATCCATTCGCTCCCCGTGCAGGGTGAGGTCACTCTCGTATGCCTTGAGTCCCTGAAGGACCGTATTACTCCCGACCGACTTTGGCGCCAGCGCAGCCTGCTCCAATTGCAACCCTCTTAACCTTAAAGCCTGCCTGTCTTCAGCAAGCCCCCCGTAAACCTCCGACAACCGCTCGTAGTGCGGCTCCAGAATTCGCAGGGACTCCCGAGACGCCCCTTCTTTCCTGAAGGTGTTCCACTTCTCGGTAAGCAAAGCGGGATTCAGCGGCCCCGAAAAAGCCGCTTCAATGCCCTCCTCCCCAGGAACCGCTGGCACCTCAACGCCTCCCCTGTTCCCGGAGGCTCTGGCCGGAGGTCCAGGTTGCTCAAGCCCCTCTACCAATAACGCGCCAGGCTTCGCCGCTATCTTCTTCTGAGCCCCTTCAGCTCGGTCCCTCTCAAAAGAGACACCAGAGGGTTCCCCTGCCTCCTTCTTCCCAGCAGCGGACTTCTCCGCCCCTGAGCGCTCGTTCGACTTCGGTACTGAAAACACAGGTTTCTTAATTTTGACCACACAGCCCCCTCAGCGCATCAAACCACCCTTGCCTTGGAAAATCAACGCCCCCCCGCTCCTGAGGCCGCAGGGGGGCTGATGTTGGGGGCTGATGTTGCAGGAATGTCCGCGGCCCATTGTCTACGTTAAATCTCCTTAAGAATAATAACGCTTCCCACGCCGGCGGCGACGGCAAAAAGTCCACCCACGGCAGCAGTAAGCGCAACAACCGCCGACGCAGCGCCCTTGGCGGTGGGAATGTGTCTTTGTTTGCATGGAGAACGCTGATTGTCTTGTTCTCTTTTTTGTGGGCTGTCCGGTCGGATAATCGCGTGTTGAAACATATTGTTTTCTATTGCGGTGAACCTTTGTTACGGAAAGGTAATTCTAATGGAGGGTGCTGATGAAAAAGATAAGCTTGTTTTGGTTGATGGTGTTTGTGTCGTGGAGTCTCAGCGGCTGCGGTGGGGGTGATAAGAAAAGTAGCGAGAAGAAACCAGCGGAGATTGTTGTTGGTGCAGATGTTGCGATGCGCTCCTGTGAATTGCTGGTGAACAATACCGATGCAGCGACACTTGATACTGTTGTTTTTAAAGACAGCGTTGTGGGGGCATTTAAGCAAAGGGGAGACCGCGCCGCCATTGCGTTTGTTGCCAAAGAGGACGTGGCGATTGCTGCTGATGCTGTGGTTGTGACCATGTCTAAGGGTGTTGTGAGTGGCCTCAAGTTGGATACTGCGAAGTCTCGTTGTTTTAATGACAAGGGTGAAGAGATGCCTAATGTCTTGTGGGCTCTGCAGGATTGATATTGCTTGGTGTTGATGGGCTGTTGATTAAGTTTTTGGGTGAATGGGGAGTCTGATAATGAAGAACATTGCTGTTTCAGCTTTGGCTGTGCTTTTCTCTTTGGGAGTAAGTGGGAGCGTCCTTGCAGACACGGGCGTATCCGATAGCCGGGTGAGCTTGGCCGAAGGGCCAGGGTCTCTCGAGGGAGTGGGCGAAAACGTCGAGATAGACCCTAATATGGGCAATATGCAGTACAGCGTGGCATCGAGGTTCCTGAGGGTTTTGCAGATGTGAGTCCAGGCTTGTCTTTGAGCTACAGCTCAAGCAATGGCTCCTCGTTGGTGGGGATGGGCTGGTCCTTCTCGGTGCCTCAAATAGAACGCTCCAAATCGAGGCGCCTCCCAAACTATAACGAGGATGACTTCTTTGCAGCCGATGGTGGTAACTTTTGTCAGAATCTTTCCCCGGCCCACGGGCAGTGATATCGCAACACTGTCTGTGTCCAAAATGAAAATCGTAGGGGGGATTCCATGCTGTTACGACTCTTGCTTTCTTTGCTCTTACTATTGCTCGGTGGCTGCGAGGTTGCTGTTGAGGAAGCCTCTTCCTGCGCCCCCTGCGGGGACCTCCTTATCTGCGATGAGGACACCGGGGAATGTGTGGCCTCTATCTGCGGAAACGGCAAGATAGAAACAGGGGAGACCTGCGACACAGGAGCCAGCAACTCCGATACGCTCGCGGACGCTTGCCGAACAGATTGCAGCGTGGCTGGATGTGGTGACCAGGTAATTGACACCGGCGAAGCCTGCGACGAGGGAACCTCCAACTCGGACACCGACGCGGACGCCTGCAGAACGACTTGCGTGGTTGCTTCCTGCGGGGATGGGGTGGTCGACAGTGGCGAAGCCTGTGACGACCAAAATCAAAATGACGATGATGGCTGCCTTGCCACCTGCGCGTGCGCCGCGGGTTATACGGGAGACCAGGGCACCTGTGCCGATGTGGATGAATGCGGCAACGGGACGCATAACTGCGACACTAACGCCACGTGCAGCAATAGGATTGGGGGTTTTGACTGCGCCTGCAACGCAGGCTTCTCCGGTGATGGAAGCACTTGCGCCGACATTGACGAATGCGCTGGGGTCATCTGTGAAAACGGTGGAACCTGCACCCATGGGGTCGGCGTTGCAAACGACTACACCTGCACCTGCGCACCAGGATACGAAGGGGGCGGGCTCAACAGCACGACATGCACCGACATCAACGAATGCGCTGGGGTCGACTGTGGTCCGGGTGGAACCTGCACTGAGGAAGAGGGGGTCGTAAACGGGACTGATTACACCTGCACGTGTGCGGCTGGCTACGAAGGAGGAAGCCTGAATACGCCTTGCGTATCGTCGGTTTGTGCCCCTTTCGCCCTCGTCAACTCTGACCGTGATACGGGTAATGCTTTAAATGGCAACTTTGGTGATGTGGTGCAAGCCGAATGCGACCAAGGGTTTACTGCCTCGTTGCTTTTTGATGCGGGGCTTCCCTTTAATGCGGGCGCAACGTCGGGATTGCGGATCATTAATGCTTCGGGAGTAGATGAGCATTCGGATCGGGTGGGCTGCAACTATGGAAATTGTTCCGAAGTGATGACTATTGGGCCCTATCTACCGAACATGGGGGCTGGAGGCTACGAATGCCGCTTTAAGTTGAAAACAACTGGCAAGAACGTGGGGCATCCGGGAGACACCATTGTGCGGCTCACCGTCAGGTGCGAAGGGTGTGGTGGTGGTGGGCAGAGTGTAGAACTGTCAACAATCGATGTGGCCCGAGAGGATTTCAACATGAACGACGTCTCGCAAACCTTCGTGTTGCCATTTTCCAAAGATGCAGGGGGGGAGGTTTCTTGCTCAGTGAGCCTGTTGCCGGACTTAGGAAGCGAGCGGGTAACACATTATTCCACGCAAATTGTTGCCGCAGTTGCAACAAACCCAGACTCTCCTCGAGAGGTTACCCTTACCTGTGGGGATGACGGGGAATTTACGGGGTACCGGTGCGCCCCGGTGAAATGTGCCACGAAGACCTTCCCTAATGCAGCCCAGGATCTTAAGGGGGTGTATGGGGGTCATACGTTTAACGTGGCCTGTGACGACGGCTACGCTGGCGGCGATGGCTGGAACTGTGGATATGATGGTTATTTCTGGGCACATTATGGGAATTCCTGCGTGGACATCGATGAGTGCA
>JAZAIZ010000023.1:0-1812 GCA_036230545.1 Myxococcota bacterium | reverse complement strand
CGCAACAAACTATCCACCCGAAATGACGGCCTTGAGGAAATCCTATCCCACGAGGCCTCCTCCATCGTCGCGGTCATCGGGCAGGAGCTCAGCGTCGAAACCCTCACCCACACCGGCAGCGCCCTATGTGGCAAGAAGCGGGTGGAGGTCATCCACATCACCGAAGTGCCCGATCAAATGGCATTGGATGAATTGCTGGAGGAAGAAGCCAGCGTCGTGTCCATGCGCCGCCGGGTCACCTCCATGCGGGAGATGGCCCACATTGACGTCAAATTTGCACCCATGGTCTCTCACGATGTGGTCGCCACCATGCATGCCCTAAGCTCCCGCATGCACTGTGAATGGCTCGTTATGCGCTGGAGGCCCTACCACCTCTTCAACCCTCTGGGCTGGCTCTACAACCATCTCCCCAACGACCTGGCTCTCTTCAAAGACTCGGGCATTCGCTACATTCGCCGGATCCTGGTCCTGGCCGAGCCAGGCCCCCTCAACTCTCTGGTGGCCGAGACCGCTCACAACCTCGGCAAATACTACAGAGCCACCATCACCTTCACCCAATTTGTTCATGAGGACGCGGGTGAAGATGAGGTCGAAGCGCACCGCCAGTACCTGCAGAGCATCAGCGAGCTCTGCCCCACCCAAAATCAGATGCGCATCCTACGAGGTCCCTCGGAGGTCAAAACCATCGTCGCTGCTACCGAAGCCTATGACCTCTTTGTCATCGCCGCACGACCCCACAACACATTGAGTAATATTTTCTTCAAGACCATCGAGGATCACCTCGCTCAACACGCTGTGTGCTCGGTCCTCCTCCTCAAATCACCCCGGGTGGGCCCCAGGGTCCTGCCGAAGCGACATCGCCCCCTCAACCTGGCCAACTACCTTCAGCCCTCACTGGTTGATCGACAAAACCAGGTCGCTGACAAAGAAGAACTCTTCCGCCTCTGTGCCCAGCGCTTCTCCCTGGAGGTCCCCCATCTCTCCAATGAGGACATCTTTCGCGCGCTACAGAAGCGTGAACAAGCGCAGAACACAGGGGTCTGTCACGGGGTCGCCATGCCCCACGCCACCCTCCCGGAGTTAGACAAAAGTCACCTCCTCGTGGAGGTGCTCGGAGAAGCCATCGAGTACGATGCACCGGACAATCAGCCGGTGGACATCATCTTTGCCACCATCGGACCACCCGCTGACCGGCAATTACACCTGACACTCCTCGCCTCTTTGTCCAAGCAGATTCTCTCGACCCCGCTTTTGGATGATTTGCGCAAGGCTAAAGACCCCGATGAGATCTACACCCTCGTCAAAAAAGCGCTCACCAACGACCCCTGAGTTCGTTATCCCCCTTTATTCACATGCTCCTACATGTCGTCTTTTTGGGGGCGCTCTCCCTCCCCACACACCTCCCTACCTCACCCGACCCCTACGCGACAATTCAAGACTACCCAACAGAAAAATAGATGATATGCTTTCAAGGTGAATCAATCCTTGGGGCGGGAACCTGCCTGATGCCTTGCACAGCGCTTTGCATCCTGAATGCCCTGCTATTATTTTCTTTGGGGGTAGTTGTTGAAGACTCTCGAACGACGCCTTGGGCTCTGGTCTGTCGTCATCATAAGCATCAGCGCGATGCTCCGCGGTGTGTTTGTTCTCCCAGGGCTCGCGGTAGGGATGACGGGGGGCTCCGCCTGGCTCGCCTTTCTTCTCGTTGCGATCTGCATTCTCCCTGCAGCCCTCTCCAAAGCCGAATTAGCCAGCGCCCTCCCTCAATCCGGAGGCGCCTATGTCTTCATCAATCGAGCATTCGGCCCCCTG
>JAZAIZ010000022.1:0-3565 GCA_036230545.1 Myxococcota bacterium | reverse complement strand
CATCAAAGGCCTGACCGATCTCATTCCACAAAACACCGTTGAGGGCGTTGGCTTTTTCCGGTCGATTCAAGGACACCGTCGCGACGTTCTCAGAGATCTCAACCTTTAGCGCCTCAAAATCCTGCATCATTCTACCTCCTGTGATGGGGTGGGCTTCTCCCCCATCACACCGGGAATAGCAAGCAGGGAGCGCCAGCGACTAGAGGGACTCCAACGCCTTCTCAAGATTGGTTTTGTTCACCCGGGTGTAAGTCCGTCGGGCCTCGTTGTACCAATAAAGCGGGTCTTTAAAGCCCGCGGGGTCCATCCCCTCCTCCTGCAAGCGATGCTTGATCACCTTCAGGGTCCGGGTCATCTCCAAGTGCCGCACCACCCGCACAAAGCGCGGCCGCCCCGCCAACATCAACCCCTCCTCCATCCGCTCAAAAAACGCACGGCCATCAAATTTTTCACCTTGCCGCACCTGAATCGCCACCATCCCCACGCGTCCCTCATGCCGCTCCACCGCCACTCCATAAACCGCACAAAACTCCACAAAGGGCACGCTCATCACCACCGAAGCCACCAACTCGGTGGAGATGTTCTCCCCCTTCCACCGGAAGGTGTCGCCGATTCGATCCACAAACCAATAGTCACCGTCCTGATCACGGCGCAGAAGATCCCCCGAAATAAACCACTGGTCCCCCTCCTCAAAGACGTGGGTCAGCATCTTCTTCCGGGTGGCCACCTCATCGGTGTAGCCCTCAAAACGGGAGAAAGGGTTAAGGTGCTGAACCTTCGAGATGAGCATCCCCGGCTCATCGGTCTGACAGGGCACCAGCCACCCCGAGATATCGCGGACAAACTTATCTTCTGCCACGTCGTATTGCACCAGCTCCACCGACGCCGCCAAAGGAGGAGGCCTGCCCACCGACCCCACCTTCTCTCCGGTGAGGTTCGCCAACAACGCGTTGCCCTCGGTGGATGCATAAAACTCCAACACCCTCATCCGACCAAAACGCCGCAACAGCTCACGCCACACCTCTGGCCGCATCCCGTTGCCAAAAAACAAACGCACCGAATGATTGCGCTCGTGGGGGACATCCGGCGCCGTCACCAAATAGCGGCAAAGCTCCCCCACATAAAAAACCACCGTCGCACCCGATTGACGAACGTCCGTCCAAAATCCCGAAACCGAAAATCGAGGGGAGAGGGCCAGGCGACTCCCCCCAGCCATCGCCCCCCCGGCTCCGAGAATAAGCCCCGTCGCGTGGTAAAGCGGGAGGCAGCAATAAACCGTGTCGTTAGGGGTCAACCCCGCCGCCACCGCCGCGCCCACCGCGCCCATCATCCAGCGCCCGTTGCTGATCCGCGCCGCCTTGGGAAGCCCCGTTGTCCCCGAGGTGAACACCAGCATCGCCAGATCTTCAAGCTGCCCACGGTTGGCGTCCTGAGTGATGGGCGCCTCAACCACCCGGGGATCCATCAAGCGATCGAGCACCGTGATCCCCTCCACCCGCTCCCGGCCACGCTGGTCCGCCAAAAAGAGCCACATCTGCTCTATCGGAACCACCTCAGCGACCGCCACCGCATGATCCGGATCAACGATGACCCCCTGCACCTCCCCCGCCTCAAGGGCCTGCTCAAGCACCCCCGCGCGAGAACCCGGGTGAATCAACACCGACACCCCCCCCAAGCGATTCCGGGCCATAATCGCCGTAAGATAATCGGGGTGGTTGTCCATGATAATCGCCACGTGCTGGCCCTTGCGCACCCCCACCCGCAACAAGGCGTAGATCACCTGATTAACCCGCTGATTGGCCTGCCCGTAGGTGAACGCCCGGCCCTGATACAAAAAGAAGGTGTGATGAGGAAAGTTACGCGCCTGCAACTCCAGCTGCAAGCCCATGTTCGCCCGGCCCCCCAACCCCCACTGAGGGAGCCTCGCCATATGCGGCACCTGCCAGCGTAAAAAACTTAGCGCAGCGGTGACCTCCAAAGAGGCCGCCCCGAGTTCCTTCCACAGGTCCTGGGCCATCTCCACCGCAAACTCTTTGAAATCCGACTCGTCAAACTCACGAAGAGCCTCCGGCTCCTCCAGGGCGGGGGATGAAGCCAAAGCCTCCTCCCGAGCACGGATGTCCACCAGAGACGCCGGCTTCTCTCCTCGCCCGCTGCGCCACTTCACCCACTCCATGGTGGTCGGCCAAACCTCCTTCAGAGAACGAGACCCCACCACCAACCCAAAATGCCCCGCCGAGATCGGCACCTCGTGCAGCTCCTCAGACGACACCACCTTCTTAACCGCGCGAACCGAGGGCGGACGCGCAAAGTCATCCCGCTCGCCCACAAAATAGAGAATGGGGGCGGTCACATCCGATAAGGTCACCGACACCCCGTTCACCACGAAGCCTCCGGTCATCATCCGGTTGTGCACGATGACGTTGTCCACAAAGCTGCGAAAGGCCGGCCCCGGCCAGGCGATAAATCCCTCTCCTCCCAGGAAGCGCCGAGTGGGCTCCAAACGGCTGAGGGCCTCCCGATCATCGAGCAGCCCCATCATCATCCTTAAATAACGCAACTCCTGCCGGGGACTCACCGCCTTGAAACCAAGGCTTGTGAACGACCCCGGTACCCCGCGCAACCCATCCAGAGTAAAGCCCAGGGTGCTTTGAGCGCTGTTAAAAAGACGGTCCACCAAATCTCGATGCAGCCCCCCCGGCACATTCCGGTTCAAATCAACGGGGCTCCCAAAGGTGATAATCGACGCGACCCCCCGGCTCTTTCGGTAGGCCGTCACCTGATAAATAAACATGCCCCCTTGCGAATACCCCGCCAGGTGAACGTCACTACCGGTCTCCCCCACCACGTAGTCAATACACTCATCGATGGCCAGCAGGTGCTCGTCGAGGGTCCTCTTCATGCCCCCCTCCTCTTTCTCCGGCACCCCGAAATCCGCCACCCACACGTCAAAGCCCTCTGCGATTAAACGTCGCAACGCGCTGAGTTCCTCGGAGATGTCATACACCTGACTTGTCACCATCAGAGGCGGCACCAGCAAAATGGGGACCGCGCTTAAAGAGGAGTCCTTCACCTCATCAAGTGCCGGATACCTCCGCAGGCGGGTGAAACCGGTGCGCATAACCACATTAAAGGGCGCCTCGTAGGGCGCGCTAAAGCGACCGCCCCGAATCAACTTCATGGCGTTGTTCACCCCAAAGAGAGCGCGCCGAAAGGCGCTCTTCCCCGGTGGTTTTTTCCCTGTGGGCTCCGAACTCATGCTCTATCCCGCGCCTGCAATTCTCCCCCAACGCGAGACCCTCGCGCTGCGTGATTGCGTGCACCTCCTCTTTATTTATCAACCTCCCGATTAAAAAGCACCCTCCTCCACGCCTCGTCCCTCCCCCGCCAACGAGACATCGCGTCAACACGCCTGTTTTTGCTCTAAATTCCAACAGCTCTTCGCCATCGTCCTTTATTGAGAATCGCCCCCACGGCGCTACTCGCGACCCTCAGGATTGTTTGCCAGAAGAATCATTGTATGGTTAAGAGCCACCTCCATCCCCCAGGCCGGGCTCGGAGTAAG
>JAZAIZ010000021.1:0-32114 GCA_036230545.1 Myxococcota bacterium | reverse complement strand
GATGATGGTGTGTCCCCATTGTTCGAAGAGGTCTAGTCGATTGTTAAGGCTTTTAAGAAATTTGGCGGGAAGTTTATCCGAAATGCTGGAAGCTGCGTTGTCCTCGAGTAGGTTAGCGAGCGCCTGTTGAGCTGACGAAATCGTCTCAGACAGCGGGGCCTTGTTGTGAGCGCCACCCCTCAAGCTTTTTGCTGACTCTGGCACACCCGCGAAATGGCGAAGAAGCACTTTTAGACTTCCCGTCCAGTCACCGCTATCAAGGAGGTCTTTGTAAAGCGATTTCGGAGCGTCTTCGCAGTGAAATGAATGCTCCGCGCGGATTCGAAGGTATTGTTGCCACTTAGAATCCTGGTGCCTCTTTTCTTTGGGTGTGAGCTGGGTGAGGTTGAATTCGACAGCGTTGTGTTTGAAATATTCTTCTTCGTAAACTGTAGCCTTGTCGAGGGCGTTAGAGGGGAAAGTGAGAATGACTTCATTGCCGTTAATAAATGTCTCGACAGGGTAGAATTGAACATTTTCTGGTCGGTTTTTTGGAAAAAGGCTGGTAATTGAGGGAATGCCTCCGAGTGGAGCACCTGTGTGGAGTTTGGGCACATAATAAATCCCCGTGTCAGCCCAGGCATCGGCGATGGCCCACCCGTCAGGTGTGACAACTTTGACGACTACGTGCACACCCCGATTGGTTTTGACGTCAAAGAGATCCCACAGGACAGTCTTTGGAAAGCGCTCTCGAAGAACCAGGTAAAGAAGATGATTAACTCCCTCGCAGTTAGAGACTCCACGCAATAGTCGGGAGAACCCGGTCACAGAGAAGTCCCTCTCGCCGGAGTCGACAGTCTCCTGAGAGTTGTCGAATTTTATCGAAAGGTCTCGCTGATTGAGTATCGACGAGCGAACGAGCTGTGCTGCAGACTTGATGTACGAGACGGTGCTTTCTGCTTGAAGTTGCGAAGCAATGGTTGTGGCCCATTGGAGCATCAATTGGTAGTCAACACGGTATACTTTTTCCCTTTCTGCTGAGGGTGTGGTTTCGTACCATTTATTGCGAGAAACCCTGAAATAGTCGGGGTGGTTAGTAATGAGGTGGTCGATAGCGTTATTGACTGCCTTGAGCCGGCGGTGGTGGTGGTTAACGTGCTTGAGAACCCTCGGGAAGCTTTGTATTTTGCTGGAAACACACTTTTCTAAAGGGCTGGCGCTGTGATTTTCTGGTGAGTAATTGAGTTGTTTTTTCAATGCTACACCAAGGTTCTCTAGAATACGGACCCTTTTTTTGTTTTTGCGCTCATTAAAGGCATGGAGTCCAAGAGCATGCAGAATGATGACGTCTCCGGCATTTCCGGTGACCTCTAGAAAGCTGTCACAGGATTCCATGACATTGGAAAGGCCCTCGTGGGTTGTGGTGTCTAGGCCCTCGGGGTGTTGATTATAGCGCTTGAGAAGTGCCTGGATAGACTGGGGGGAGTAGAGGGTTCCTCCTCCACCGGCTTCGAGGTCAGACCACAGGAAAAGAAGACTAAACCCGTCAAATCGCCCTATAAGCGTTGACGTTTTGGATATGGTGTCCGCGTGCCAGTATGCAGAGCGAATTTGGGGATAGTTGTCTGGAGTTAGTGAGGGAGAAGCGTCTTCTTCGTAACGGGTATTTAGAATCCATTTCGATGCCATCTGAGTGGTTTTTATGCGGGATGCGCCTCCCGCAAGATCGGCGAGTGCGGCCCATAACTTTGGGCTTAACTCCTCAATGGATTTGAAATGCCCCGTGTCGACATCGAGTCGACGCTTGGCGGACCATTTGGTGGAGTCTTCGAGGTCGAAATGGTGATCCTCGTAGGGGATCTGCCCTTGAACGGTACGCGAGTAGATAGACTGCAGGCAACCACCTTGCTGAAATGTCTCGCGAACCATCTGCTGGGCGACAGAGCGCGGAATACATTGTTCTAATTTCAGGTAGCCATGCTCCACAAAAAAGTCGATCTGTTCTTGAGATAATACGGCCCCACCCTGCATCCCGTCCTCCATCCGAAAGGTCGCTGACGTTGGAGCATATAGTCGACCTAAATAGATTGCAATCGAGTGCGCTGCTTTTGCCCGACAGGGTAACTCGAGTGTTTCACGGAAAGAGGGCACTAGAGAACGCGCTTACGAGAAGACAAAGAACAAGAGGCTTTGCCTTGCCGGGGGCGTGGCGCTCAATTGCGTTGCTAACTCAAGGGTGATGCGTATTTGAAATTCTATGATGACTTGGGAATACTCAAGCTGGAGGAACCCTATCGTTGGGAGAGGGCCCCCGGCGAGGAGAATTTTGCCTGCTCAAACGAATTTAATCTTTCTAAAGATTGGGATGAATTCTATCGGGTTAATGTTTCGTGAATTGGGTGAGGTGGTGAGCCCTTCGCTTAGGTGCTGAAGCGTGTCAGTGATATCTGTTTTGGGTCCTGGGGAGCTTTTCTGATTACATCGAGCTTCGCAGGAAGGAGACCGCCCATTGCTTCAGGTTGGTTATCCAGGTTTGGCGCTTGAGGTCTTTGGCGAAAACCTGGTTGCATTCTTCGACCCCTGACTCAAAGCGATTTTCAAGCTTCTTTCCCGTCCCCTTGTCGCTGATTGCGACAACGCATTCGCTGTCTCTCCATTGAGAACGACCGTTCATGTTGACGGAGCCAACGATAGAATAAGCGCTGTCCACCACCATGCTTTTAGAGTGCAGTGTGCTCCCGTTTCGCTCAAAGATTTCTACTCCGGCATTGATGAGATCATGGTAAAAATAGCGTGCCGCATCGACGACGATTGGGAAGTCGCAGGACTGATGACTGTTGGTCATGATTTTCACTTTGACGCCGCGTTCTGCGGCGGCAATGAGCGCCTTATGTAATTTTTCGGGAGGAATAAAATATGCTGTCTCTATGGTGATGCTCTCGTTTGCGGAGGCTATCGCCTGAAGGTAGAGGTTGCGCGTGTTTTTGTCACCATTGATTGGGGAGTGGTGAACAAAGCGAACAGGCTTTCCTGACCCGGGCGGAATTGGCCAGGCCTTATTCGGGAGTGGGGAGGAAGGACTTTCTCCACTGAGATGCTCCCAGTTTTTAAGAAAAGACCTCGCGGTGTCCTCAACAATGGGGCCCTGCAGGTAGACGTCAAGATCTCTCCAGCCAGAAGAGAATTTTCCATTGGCTGTTTGTATTAGTCCCGCGCCTCCACCGAATGCGTACTCATTGGCGATGTTCATTCCACCCTCAATGGAGGCCTGGTTGTCAACGATAAGATGTTTCTCATGCCACCTGGAGTTAAGGCCGGTTAGGAGATTACCATACTCCTGAACTTGCACACCGTTTTCACGAAGGTAATCAAAGATGACGTTTCCCGCTCGGAGAGAGCCGACCCCATCGTAGATGACCCTGACATCCACGCCTTCCTGTGCTCTCAGGACAAGCTCCCGCGCCAAATGCATGCCGGTAATATCATCATCGAAAATGAATGTTTGAAGATAAATGGACTTGGTTGCCCCCCGTATGAGGTTGAGGCGAGTCTTGAAAGAGTTGATCCCATCGAAGAGCAGCCGAGTAAGGTTCTTTTTACGGGAAACCGAGTTGGTGGTCGCATCCAGAATTGCCTCGAATTCGGGGCTGCCCACCCGTGGCTCTTTGTTGGGTGCGCGATTGGAGCCAAGGGATAACCTCTCTGATGCTCGGGGGTGGGGGATGGTTTCTGTGACCTGTGGGCATCTTTGAGCGAGCGAAGCGTCGTTTTGGGTGTCGTTGTTATGAGCTGTAGCGCTCTGAACGTGAGTTTTCTCTGTTGAGAAGCAAGGGGCGTCGAGCCGGTCGGTAGCGTCGATGGTGGTGTCTAGCGGCGACTTGGATGAGGCCAGGGCGAAAGAATCGATTGTGTTGCTTTTGGTCGTCGTTGGGACGTTAGCAAGGTCAGGCTGCGCTGGGGTTTGACGCAGGGATTGGTGAGCGTTGATTGTAGTCATGGGCTGGCGGGCTCCTCTGATGGTTCAGGAGTGTTATCGGGCCCAAAATCAAGGGGGTGCTAAAATTGGCATCAAAAAAACAGACCGAAAAATGGGCCGGGGCGAGTTGGACGCGGATACTCTAAAACTTTAACGATCTAGAGGAGTTATGTGGTGTTACCGCTTAAAGGGAGCGGGGGCGGAGAGGGGACGTTTCTCTGAAAGAGGCTGAACCGTGCTGTGATTCTTCTGGGGATAGTGCCTGAGCCCAGGGGTCAGAGAGACGCTGCCAGGCTCACAGCGCCTATTTGGACTGCCCAGATGATGGCTCCGTAGAGGAGGGTTGTTGAGGCCTGTTCCCGGAGTGTTTTGAAGTGGATGTTTAAGCCGATGGCGGCCATGGCGATGGTTAGTAAAAACTTATCAAACATCTTCACTTGTTCAAGAAGTGGCGCTGACATCAGGTCGCTTGACGCGATGAGCACGGCCCCGAGAAACGCGATGAGGTACCAGGGAATTTTGACTTTCTTTTGGGAGGGAGTGAGCTGTGTTTGGCTCATCGTGAGATAAAGAACCAGAGGCACAAGCATGGCCACTCGCCCCATTTTGATGGTTACTGCGAGATTCCCGACGTCATCGTTGATTGAAAAACCGGCGGCCACAACGTGAGCGATGGATTGAAGGGTGCCGCCGATGACAAACCCGGTGTCTTGAGCGTTGAATCCCAGAAGACCCGTCCAAAGAGGGAGAAGAAAAATGCCGGCGATTCCAAGAAGGCTGACGACACCTACCGAGATGCCGACCTCTTTGCGCTCTCTGGCGATGAGGGGTGCTGCTGCGGCGATCGCGGAAGAGCCGCAGATGGCGGTTCCTACGCCAATTAGCAAAAGACGTGTTGGGGGAGTTTTGACGCATTTGCTGATGAGGAAAGCGACGCTGAGCGCGGTGCTGACAGCGGTGACCACGACGATGGATGCACCCCAACCGAGCTGTCCGAGAAGTTTAAGGCTTAAGCTGAACCCCATGCATGCGACTGCAAATTCAAGCACTTTGGTTTCGCAAAATCGGACGCCGGAACGAAAAGTGGAGGGAATGGTAAGAAGGTTCCCTGCGGTGAGTCCCAGCAGGATGGCGCTTGTGCCGCTGCCAAGCAGAGGAAGCGCCGCGCCGACGAGTTTTGCGGTGAACCCAAGAATCATGCAGAGCGCCAGTCCCGGGAGCAGGGAGCTAATCCCGGTGCTGAGGGATTGGAGCAGGTGCGTGATCTCCTGAGGGATGGAAAGTTCCCAGTCCGATTTTGGATGAACGCTCGTTTTGTGTGTATCAGGGGACATGAACCTTCTCTCTCGGAAGCAGCGCTTCTAGTCGATTTGTGTCCTGGCCGAAGGAGCGCTAACGCTTCAACACTCCCTCTGCGAATGGTGTGCCCAAGGATGCGTTTCTCTACAAGTGGAGTCTGGAGAACTTTTGGCGCCCCGGCAGGAGGCTCGAACCCCCCCCAGAAGTCTAACTGGTCGAACTTGCTGGTCTATTTGTGATTTGCGGATACATCATTAAGTGAGTGATGTACTCACCTATGTGCTGGTTACGTCCTTTGAGCCCTTTATTGATGGATGCAGTCTCTTCATTTGTCGAAGCAAAACATTCTTTTTTTGTTTTTTGGCGTGTCCCAAAATGAGTTTTGCTCGATGTTTCCTCTGGGCTTGAGGGTAATGCTAATGAGAATTCAGGTGAGGCGAATGATTCCCCGCGATGTCATGGGTGGAGCGACGCCGCAGGTAATCTTTTTTACCTGACTTCTGAAGTGTCTGATATTGGGACACCTTTGGTGCTTGGTGGTGGCTGGGAGTTGTCCTGCGGTGTGGAGCGAAGCTGGTCGAAATCCCGTTGAACCCGGGAGACCAACGCGTTGATCATAAATCGCTTCGCGACGCGTTTAATGGTTTTGCCTTGCTTATTGAGGGTCTCCATCGCTTGGCTCTCCACCTGGGTGGTGAGGTCCTGTCTGGTGTCCAGGGCGAGGGCAAATTGGGTTCCGTCGTGAAGGATATTTCGATTGAGCAGGGGCATGTGGTTTTCCCTCCGGGGCTGGCGTCTGTGCCTTTGATCTAACGCGCTCAGGAGGACAGAGCAAGCGCGAGAAAGTTACAAGTTGCTGGTATTAAACAGGAATATTTCGTGTGAGGTGTGTTTAGGAGGCGTTTTTTTCTGAATATTCGCTGCCAACTCGGCGTCTTGATTGAATGTATGGGCAAGGAGACCCTTGATGTTGATTACTTCACTGGGAATTGTACGGGAGGGGGGAAATCCGGCTATAGTGGGGTCGATGGTGCGGGCACCTGTCGGCGAGCGCCAGAGCTGGCGTCGTCTCCTGGATTCTCCTCGCACCCCGGAAAGCCCCATGAATGATTCATTGACGGACATCGAGTTGGTTGAGCGTGCTTCTCGGGGTGACTCCATTGCCTTCTCTGAATTGGTTAACCGCTATTATCGTCGGGCGGTTCGGGTGGCGTTTGGGCTCTTGAAGAATACAAGTGACGCAGAAGATGTGGTGCAAGAGGCCTTCGCGCGGGTTCATTTGAAGCTTGACCGCTTTCAGGGACAGTCGGCGTTTTATACATGGCTCTATCGTATCGTGGTTAACCTCAGTATCGACTCGATTCGGAAGAGGAAACGGCAGCGACGGGCCCAGGTTGACGATGAGGCAGCTCGGGAGGCTCTCCGCTCCGAAGAGCAACTCTGGCCAGGCTATGATTCGAGCAACCCGGACGCCGAGATCCAGCGCAGAGAGTTGGGAGAGCGCTTGCGGGCAGCCTTTGGGGAGCTGCCTGAGATTCATCAGGCGGTGCTTTTCCTCAGGGAGGTGGAGGGGTTTAGCTATGATGAAATCGCGAGCACGTTGAAGATAAAGAAAGGGACGGTGATGAGCCGGCTCTTTCATGCAAGAAAATCGATGCAGGCACTCTACGAGAAAAAGTCCAAAGGGGACGATTTTGATGACAAGGGTCAGGCGGAAACGCCTACTATTTAGGCAAAGAGGATAGGATGAGCAGCTGTAAGTTCCCAAAAGAGATTCTTCACGCCTGGATGGATGGCGAGGCGGGTGAGGTGACCCAAAGCGCTGCCGCTCACGTGATTGAGTGTGTTGAGTGTGCTCGGGAGGTGGAGAGTCTTCGCTTGGCGGGTAGCCAGTTGAGGAGCCTGATTGATGACGCCGTGGGAGAGGTGGACCCACTTGTGGCGCTGCAAAAGATTCGACATCGCATAGAGGCCAACGAAAAGAACACTCTCTGGGGGGCTTTCATGGAGTGGTGCACTGATTTTTGGGTCTTTCATCGGAGAGCGGCGCTGGGGCTTGCTTTCGCCTTCGCTCTCGGTGCATTAGCGGCGCCGGCGGTGGTTTGGTGGGCGTCCCTTGGGGGCGGCGTAGGAGTTAACGGCGCTTCGGGGGCTCGCACGGCCTCGGTGAGGGTGGAGTCTGCGGAGATTGAAGGGGGAGCAAGTCCGGTGGTATTACAGCCTCAAGGCAGCTCCACTGCCGTAATCTGGATTGATTCGGGGGATGCGGTTGATGATGGTTCAGGACGATAAGCGAGCACGGAGTCGTTTTTTTAGGTTCGCAGGGGTGGTGTTGAGTTTTGCACTGACGTGGACAGCGGCAGGGGCCAGCGCCCTGGCGGGATCATTGGAAGTGAAAGTTGTTCATGCCACTCGGAGTGGCGTGGGGGTGGACGCCGAACTTGGTGAACTCGCTCGGGACTTGAAGAAGTTGAACTTCACCTCGTTTAAGGTGCTTGAGAGATCGAGGCTTCAGGTTAAGCGGGGGACCACCAGCCGCTTTAAATTACCCAATGGTCTTTGGATGGAAATCGCGCCCCAGGAGATGAGCGACGAAGGAGTGTGGCGCCTGCAGATCTCATCGCAAAAAATCAAGTTCAAGTCGGTGGTGGCGATTGATGCCGGAGGAACCGTCGCGGTGGGCGGGCCTGCTTATAAAGGGGGAGCGCTTATCCTTGCGCTGACCAGGACTCGAGGCGCGAACAAAGCACCTTAGGGGAGTTCGGAGGGGGGGAGGTCTTCCCAGGCATCGTGGGTGTCGAGAATCTCGTATTGCCAGAGTTGTCGTGCGATCTCCTGCACGAGTCCTTTGAGCCCGGTTCTTTGGGTCGCTGAGACCGGGATGGCTTTTTGTTTTCGGGATAGGGCGCCTGCTTCAAAATCTTCTACTTTATCGCATTTGTTGAAGACGATGATCTCGGGGATCTCAGCGAGGGAGAGATCTTTGAGCAGTTCGTGGACTGTGTCCATTTTTTCCTGGCGTTGAGGGTCGGAGATATCCACCACATGCAGGAGCAGATCGGCGCCCTCAAGCTCTTCGAGGGTAGCCCGGAAGGCCCGGATCAAGTCTGGAGGCAGGTCGCGAATAAAACCGACAGTGTCGGTAATGATGGCTTCCCGCTCCCGAGGAAAGCGAAGTCGGCGACTGGTGGGGTCGAGGGTGGCGAATAGCTGGTCGGCGACGCCCACTTCGCTGGCGGTCAGAATGTTGAGGAGGGTGGACTTCCCGGCGTTGGTGTATCCCACGATGGAGACGATGGGCAGACCGCTCTTTTGTCGTCGGTTTCGCCGAAGCTCCCGTTGGTGGGAGAGCTTTTCAATCTCCCGCTCCAGGCGGGTTACCCGCTCCCGGGCGCGACGACGGTTGATTTCCAATTGGGTCTCACCGGGGCCTCGCCCACCGATGCCCCCGGTGAGTCGCGAGAGCCCGGCATCGAGATCGGTGAGACGGGGGAGGTTGTATTTGAGCTGAGCGAGCTCTACCTGGAGCTTTCCGTCACGGCTTTGGGCGTGTTGTGCGAAGATGTCGAGGATGAGCTGTGTTCGGTCGATGACTTTCAACTCGGAGAAGCCGGCGACGGCTCGGGCCTGGGAGGGAGTGAGGTTGTGGTCGAAGATTACCAGCTCGCAGTCCAGGTCGAGGCAATTCAAGACGACCTCTTCGAGTTTGCCTTTTCCCACGACAAACTTGGGGTGCACTTTGTCTCGCAGCTGAATTACGGTGTCCTCGATGGAGACGCCGGCGGTTCCGGCGAGCTCCTGCATCTCTTCGATTCTCCACTCGGCCATCGCGCGGTTGGGGTAGACTCCAACGAGGATGGCCGGGGTTTGACCGGTGGCGGTTCCGGTGGTCTTGAGCTCTCGGCTGAACTCTTTCTCGAGGTCATTGATGAGAAGCTGGAAGTCAATGTCCGCCTCAAACACAGAGCGGAAGAACTCATCGTGGTGCGGGGGCGTTTTGTGACGGGCGCCACGGGGGGTGGGCAGAAGGTGGGAGATTTGCAGCTTGCCCGGCTCTCCATCTTCGGAGACGTGCAGGGCGGCAACAAGATCGAGCCGCAGTTTGGTTAAATCGGAGTAGTCTTCCTGCTGGAGGCCACGCCCATCGAGCACGGTGTGAATGTGGCGCAACCCACGAAAGTGTCCGCCGCCCCCACGTTGTCGACCGATATCCGGGATATAAATACGCTTGGCGTCGCCGACGAAGGTGTACTCAATCTGCCCCAGTCGATTCACCAGGATCCCAATCTGACGACCGAGCTCCCGGCTGAGGCTCGCCAGGTGGGTGGCCAGCTCCGGGGTGATGATCCTGTTTTGGGGAACCCGCCGTCGAAATGTCCGCTCAAGGGTCTGCTTCTGGTAGGCTTTGAGCCCGCCGATATTTCCGGTTACCGCTTTAATCTGGCATCTCCTGCGAAAACCCCGCCTCAGCGCGGGGCGGAGCCCCTTCTATTACACTAAGCCCACGGGGGACAATCGGCAACCGCTGCTTCAGGATGCTTTTCATGGAGGAGGCTTGGTGGTAGATTGGCATGACTTCAGAGACCAAAGGGGTGGAGATGGGGGTGGGGGATCTTCCCCCGGTGGCAGGGCTGAAGTTGATAACTGACTATTTTGCATGGCTAAATAGTTTGCAGCCGAAAGTGGCGTGAGAGAAAGATGTCGCAGATTTTAGCATTTGTCATGAACCCCATGGAGGGGGTCAATATTAACGCGGACACCTCGTTTGCCTTTATGCTCGCTGGGGCAGCGAAAGGGTGTCGAATTTTCCATGTGAACCCGGCCGACCTTGATTTGAGGGGGGACCGCTTGTTTATGCGGGGGCGTTTTATTGAAGTGGCAAGGCAGGAGGGGAAGTTTTTTAAAGTGTTGGAAGAGACTCGGATCCCGGCTGAAGATTGCAAGGCGATTTTTATTCGGACCGACCCTCCTTTTGACGAGGCCTATTTAACGGCGACTTGGTTGTTGGGTTTTGCTGAGCGACGGGGTGTGCGGGTGATTAACAGCCCCCGGGGTGTGCGCTCTGCCAATGAGAAGCTCTATGCCATGGAGTTTCCCGAGCTTTGTCCCGATACGATTGTTACCAGCTGCCGGGAGGAGATTCTTAGCTTTGTTCGCAAGGAGAAGGGTCGCGCTATCGCGAAGCCCCTCGATGGTTTTGGCGGCTTTGGCGTGGTGTTCTTGAAGGAGGGCGACTCCAACCTTAAGGCGATCATCGAGCTTTTGACCCAGGAGGGTAAAGAGCCGATTCTGGTGCAGCAGTACCTGCCCGGGGGAGTGAAGGGGGATAAGCGGCTGCTGTTGATTGACGGTAAAATTCGGGGCGCTGTGCGCCGGGTTCCTCTCTCCGATGATCACCGTGGTAATGTTCATGTGGGGGGAGTGGCCCAGGCTTGCGAGTTGGATGAGAGCGATCGGCATATTGAGAGCGTTCTTGGAGAACGCCTGCGTCAGGATGGGCTCTATTTTGTGGGTATTGACGTGATTGACGGCAAGCTGATTGAAGTAAATGTTACCAGCCCCACCCTGGTTCAGGAGGTGCGGGACCTGGGAGGACCGGATTTGGCCGCTGAGGTGATCGACTCGTTGTTTTGACAATGGGCGGGTCCTTGGTAGGCTCTTGGGGTGAAAAACCTTGCGTGCCTTATGGGGCTCATCGTTGTTGCGGGGGTTACCTGCTTTTGTTTTGTCAGCGCGTTCTCGGAAGACGTGTCATTGGGCCCTCCTGTGGGAGAGCGCGAGCGGGCCGTTGAGAGGGCGGCACGGGCGGAGCTACCGGGTGGCGTTCAAGCACCTCGGGGAGTGGTTCTGGTTACGGTGGACACCCTTCGTGCTGACCACCTCGGTTGTTATGGCCACCCACAGGTTTTGACCACGGCGTTAGACCGACTGGCCTCCGGGGGACAACTCTTTGGCAACGCGATCTCACAGTCGAGCACCACGACTCCTTCCCACGCTTCCTTGATGACCGGGCTGCATGTACAGGATCATAACGTCTATTCGAACTTTGCGGCCCTCGGGGATGGGGCGGAGACCCTCGCGGAGACGCTTGCGGACCATGGGTTTGCGACCTTCGGTTTGGTTAACATGCGGCACCTCAACCCGGAAGTGGGCAACCTTAGTCAGGGAATCAACGATTTTGTCCGAAGCTCCGAGGTTGAGGGGGCCAGGCAGTCGGTGGACTCTTTGCTCTACTGGTTGGACGGCATCGGTGAGAGACCCTTCTTTGCGTGGCTGCACCTGGCCGATGTTCACACGCCCTATCAACCCCCGGCGCCCTACAGTCGGATGTATTACGAGGGGGATGAGGGAGCGTCGGGAAAGCGTTCATTGGAGAGGGTGATGCCGCTGCTTCCCCGGCACATGTCAGACCACCCCTTCTTAAGAAAGTGGCTGCGTGGGGTGACGGATTTAAAGTGGGTGATGGCTCAGTACAAGGGAGCGGTTACCTATGTTGATGATGAGCTGGGCCGCTTGATGGGGGAGCTGTCCGAGCGGGGGCTGCTGGAGCGAACGGCCATGGTGGTGACAAGTGATCATGGGGAGAATCTCGGAGAGCACGATATGTTCTTTGTGCACACGGGGCTCTATGAGCAGACGGTTCGAGTTCCTCTGCTTACATATTTTCCTGGTGCGGGGCACCAGGGGGTTCAGATTAACGAAGTGGTGGAGTTGGTGGATGTTCTGCCGACGGTGCTGGAGTATCTGGAGCTGCCTCCTCCTGTGGGAATTCGAGGGCGCTCGCTGTGGCCTCTGATTCGGGGAGATGTCTCCGATGAGCGAATCGCGCTAAGCGAACATGCGGGGAAGAACCTGGTGGCGCTTCGCTCTCGGCGCTACAAATACATTCGGCATTTGAAGACGAAGTCTCTGCAGCCGAGCTACCCTTTTAGGCGCGGAAGAGAGGAACTCTATGATCTGCGCTCAGATCCTTCTGAGCTGAGGAACCTCATTCGGGAGCGGCCCGCGGTGCTTAAACAGTTTCAGGAGGAGCTGCGGGCGCGGCGGGGGGAGCGCTTGGATCTCGGGGTGGGGGATTCGGAGCTGAGCGCAGAGACCATCGCGGTGCTTAAGTCGCTGGGGTATATTCGCTGATTTCAAAACGAGGCACGTGGTTGGCGTTTCAGTCGATGCCGGGCTATTCTGAGCAGCATGGCAGATAAATGGGGCGATGATGCCGGTGAAGCCGGTAAAGAAGATGACGACTTGGACCTTAACGGTGACTGGCGGGATGCTCCCATGGAGGACCCCGACTTTTCGGAAAAGAGCGCGCTGAAGATAAGTCGAAAGGTTCTCACATGGGGGATTGTGGTGGTGATAGCGGTTTTGATCTCGGGGGGGATCGTCTATGGCATTTGGGCGTGGACAAGTGACACTTCGGATAAGAAGACCTCGAAGTCCTCCTCAGCCAAATCGAAAAAGAGCGCGAAGGCGAGTAAGAACAAAAAATCTCCCGAGCCAGCCCCCGAGCCTGTGGTGGAAAAGAAGCCCGATGGCCCGGCGGTGACGGCTTTGAAGAGGCGGCAGCGACTTCGTCTCCAGCCATTGGTGAAGGGCAAGGTGAAGGTGAACATCCCAGGGAGAGCGGTGTTGTGGCTCAGTGGAGTTAAGCTGGGCAACGTAAAAAACAGGACCGTGGAGATTCAAGAGGGAGAGCACCTGCTCCGCGCCGTGCGTGGAAAAAATCAGAAGCGGCAAGAGCTGACTGAAGTGATTGATGTGATTGAGGGGGAGATGACCCGAGTCACGGTCAATTTTCGTCGCGAGAAAATCGTCATTCATTAACGAGCGACGCTTATTCCCTTAATAAGGTATCGAGCTCCTTGCGCAGGGTCACCATGGAGGTGGAGCCCATGTGAATATGTCGCACTTTCCCAAAGCGATCTGCGATGACGATGGTGGGATAGGTAGCGATCTTCATGGTGTTTTGGAGAGCTCCTGTGTCGACGTAGATGGGGAAGGAGAGCTTGCGTTCTTTCTTAAACTCTCTGACTGCGCTGAGGTTGTCGGGTTCGGTGTTGACCGAGACAAAGCCAACGCGCTGGTTGCGGTAATCCTGGTAGAGTTTGTTGAGGTGCGGCATGGAGGCGACGCAAGGGCCGCACCAGGTGGCCCAGAAGTCCATCAAGACCACCTTGTCCTTGAGGGCCTCATTGCTGATGGAGGTACCTTCAAGGGAAGAGAGCGAGAAGGGCGGAAGGGGATCCTGAACCATGACAGGGCGAACGGAGTCCCAATGGGTTTGAACATGTCGGGTGATTTTCTGGGCACACCCCACAAAGAGAAGAAAGGTGATCAAGCCAAGACACCACTCTCTTCGAGAGGCGATCGGCCGCCAGGGAGGAGGGCCGCCCCTTGACGCGGCTCGGGCTCCAATGAAGCCGTAGAGGACAACCGGGCCAAACTCGAGAAGGCCTTTGAGCCCGGTCATTGCGGGGGTGAGGTCGGGGTGCTGGTAGGAGGAGTTGGGCAGCAGCGGGTGGGGATACCCCGCGAAGACCAGGAAGGTTCCGATGGCCACCCAGCCCACGTGGGGGATCCAGGCCTGGGCGAGAACCGACGCAGCGGGATAGATATCCAGGCGCCTCAGTCCGCGTGCGCGGAGGTAATAATAAAAAGCGACCCCCGTGAGAAAGATGACCAAGCCCGGCCCCAGGGCGAAGTGGAGGTAGAGATTCCAGAGTTGGTGAAGCCCACCCCCTAAAGAGTTTTTCATTTGCAGGAGCGCGCCGGTCACTGAGAGCGGACGCAGCAGCACAAGCTCGATGGCCAGCCAGAGGAAGAGGCGCCCAAAGCCATGTTGCAGCTCTGCGACCTGGGAGAAGCTCCACCCTGGATAGCTGAGCATTTCCAATGGGTTGGGTAGTTTTTGACCGTGGTGATCCGGGCTCTTCATAGGGGGGACCATGACTGGATTCCTGGGGGAAGGCAATAGGAGCGTCGGGCTTTGAGGAGAGAAGACGGAATCGCTTGATTCCCAGAAACAAAAAAGCGTGGTCAACCTTTCGATTGACCACGCTAAATTCTCGATTGGTAGCGGGGGCTGGATTTGAACCAACGACCTTCGGGTTATGAGCCCGACGAGCTACCAGGCTGCTCCACCCCGCATCAAGGGCGGCCACATTAGGTAGAAACCTCTAAAGAGTCAAGAAATATGTTGGCCGGAGAGCGAAAAAAGTTTCGGCGGGGGTGGTCGCGGGAGAGAAGAAGAGGGGAAGATCCGGGGGAACTCAGGGCGTGGCTTATTCTTAGCTAACACTATGAAATTTTGCGAGAAATTCGCAGAAATGAACCGGGCAGGATAGAGTCTCCTCATTGGGTGAGGTGCGCCTAACGATCGAGGCAGGGGACCATGGAAATAACAACGGAAGACTATAGCGAAGTTCCTTTGGGGTTAGGGTTGGAGCTGGTTGACGGGCGAGGGTTCTTGTCGGCCCGTAATGAGCGCGTTGGGCCCTTGGATGTGAAGCTCCTTGAGCTTGAGATTCCCCAGCTTGAGTTTCCCTTTGACACCTCCGGTGGACCAGGCGCCTACAAATCGAGACGATGTACGTTGCGGCACCTTGCTCTAGGGCTGGCGTCGGAACATGTGATTGATGCCTTCTCGTCAGCTCGCCTGAGGAGCAAGGGGTTTTCAGGTTTACGGGTTGGTTTTAAAGAGGGCACCATGGAGCTCGCGGGCACCTTCTCTCGGGGAGAGCAGCCCGTTGATTTTACCACTCGTGCTGGCCTGGTGCCTGGAGAGGGCTTGCAGCTCAAGGTTATTTTCTTTGACCTGCGAGTCTATGGTGTCTTGAGCATTCCTGCGCCCTTACTTCCTGTTTATCTTTGTGAGGCCCTCGGGCTTTCCTACGTTAGCGCGAGCTGGTGTGCTTCATGGGAGATGCAGCCGGCGGGAGAGTTCTTGAGGAGTGTCTTGCCGCGAATGGGGTGGAAGATTCCTGATTATCGGGATGTTAGCATTGTTGATGTTGGCCTTGATCGGGATCAGATTGTGCTGGTGTGTGGAGACGCCGAGAGTGAGATGGGGGAGGTCTCTACCTTGAGTGCGCCCTGCCTTGAGGCGGTTTATGCGTCGGAGGCGATGATCTTCTTTCGAAGCGCGGAGCAGGCGTTGATTGAGGGGGAGATAAGCGCGGCCTACGAAGGCTACAAGGGGGCGTTGGGCAGTGAGCAGTTGGGGGCCTGGGCTGTTACGCGTCTTTTACAGATTGGCGTGTGTGACTCTCGTCTTCACGCAGAGATCGGCGAGTTGGCTCGGAACTTTTCGAGCGCAACTCCCGGTGATCCTCAGGGAGACCTCGCTCTGGCTGCGATTGCGATGGCAGAGAAGAGGTTCGAGGATGCAGCAGCCCTTTATGTAAAAATAGCGAGTGATTCGAGTTTGGATAACAATCGTTTTGATCTGAACGCGGCGGAATTGGCGGCGGCAAGAGCATTTGAACCGTGGGACACGGAGAAGGCCATCGGCCATTATGAGAAGGCGGCTTCTCGGGATAGAACGTCTGTGCCGGCCTACGCAGGGATTTTTCGTCTCCGATGTGCGCGGGAAGACTGGAAAGCTGCAAAGCCCGCCGGGGAGCGATTGGTAAGGCTTGATCTCTCCGATGAATCGAAGGCGCGATATTGGTGTGAGTTGGGTGCTATCTATCTCGCTCATCTTCAGAGTGTGAAGATGGCCAGGGGGGCGTTTGAGCAGGCACTTCGCTTGGTGCCCGATTGGGAGGCGGCCCTTGAGGGTTTGGCCCAGACCTATATTACCCAGGGAGAACCGGCTCGAGCAGTTGGCTACCTCACACGACTTTTTGAAAAGGTGAGGCTCGATCGACGTGTTGATCGGATGGTGGCATTGGGCCTTCAGCTTGGCCACCTTTGGGAGAATGAACTCGGTGACCTGAAGGCGGCCGTTGAGCATTACCAATTTGTGATCGGGCTCAGTCGAAGGGAGCGTAGCTCTCGGATGCGCCTGGCCCGTTTGTATATCAATGAAGAGCGATGGCAGCAGGCACGCCTTCTCTACGATGACGTTATCGCGATCATGCAGGAGGATGATGGAGGCGAGTGCATCGAGGATTTTATCGAAGCCAATTTGGGGCTGGCCGAGCTTCTTCATAGAACCGGTGCCCAGGACTGGGAGATACTGGAGTGCCTTGAGCGTCTGCTTGAGCGTTGCCCAGACCACCTGGTAACGCTTGAGAGCGCTGTGCCGCTTTTGCGGAAGGAAGCCAAATGGCAACAACTGGTTGTGAGATTGCGCACCTTGAGTGGGCTCACCTCCGATGTTGAGCTGCGAGTGGGCTACCTTAGCGAGTGTGTGGAACTCTATACCGACAAACTCCTTGCGTTGGAGGAGGCTCGTGCATGTTTAGAGGAGATTCTGGACACTCAGCCGGAGAACGCTTTTGCGCTTAATGGGTTGAGAGAGCTGGGGGTGGGAACAGGGGAGTCTATTCTCTTCGCGCAGCGTCTTGAAAAGGCGGCGATGGAGGTCGCGGATCTGGAGGAGAAGGGTGATCTTTGGCTTGAGCTTGCCCGACTGAAAGTGACGCAGGGGGCCCCCCTCGATGAAGTGGTGGAGGTCTACGGCAAGGCTCTTGAGTACAATCCCTATCGGGTGGATGGGGCGCGCGAGTTGGTGGAGCTTATTGTGGGTCTGGATTCTCCTGACGACCACGCTGGTGCTTTGCTCCTCTTGGCGAACGCAACGAACGATCCTTTTGAGAGAGGGAGTGCGCTTTGGGAGCGAGCCCGCATTTTGTGGCAGACTTTGAAGTCGGAAGACACCGTTGAGGAGAGCCTCAGGGAGGTCCTGGAGATCACACCGGACTCTTTGGATGCCTGGTTGATGCTGGGTGATTTTCTTGAGTCAACGGGACGCGTTGATGATTCTATCCGGGAGCTTTCCCGCTGTCTTAATCATCTGGGTGAGGAGGACCCACGACGTGTGCAGCTTCATGAGCATTTGGCACGTCTTACGCAGAATACTGATGACCTCGACTCTGAGGTGTCGCACCTTGAAACCCTCGTGAGTTTGAGGGGGCGGGATGCGCTGACGTGTCGACGGCTCATTGATGTGCTCAACGCTTTGGGGCGCCAAAGAGATGCGGCCAACTACCTTGAGGCCTGGGCCTCTGCCGGTGATGTGGGAGAATCGGGAGAGCTGCTTCTGGAGGCAGTTGGTTATTGGGACTCTTTAGGGGAGCCCGATCGGGTTGAAGAGCTTTGCGAGGGGGTTATCAGGGAGCGTTTTGCACGGGGGGTTATGGAACAGGACGACTCTTCGACGCCTTCTCCTGCGCAGCGGGCGGCGTTGTGGCTGGAGAATGTTTATCGGGAGAGAGACGACCTTGAGAGCGTTGTTCAGGCGATTCAATACCAGCTTGTTTTGGAGCCGAGCGATTATGCGGGGACGCTTAAGAGTCTTGCGCTTGCTCAGATCTCAGCAGGAGACCGGCTCTCTGCGGAGACGACCTGCCGAACCCTTCTCGAGCATGACCCTGGTGCAGGTCTCGCGCATGGGTTTCTCGCGAGCCGACATGACGCGCGAGAGTCCTATTTGGGAGCCTTGATTCATTGGGTGAGTTATCTGAACTGCGAGGGTGAGGATGAAGGGCTGGGGGTTAGCAGGGAGGTTTCGCGAAAACGAGCCCTTTGCCTGGCTCAGGAAGTGGCTCCGAGCTCGCAGCGTTTGATTGCGATGCTGGAAGATGGCGATGAAGCAAGGGGAGATGAGGCGTTGTTTGTTGATTCGGTCCCTCCCCTGGGGGAGGAGCTGGCCGAAGCGGAGCAATGGGAGGCTTTTCTGCGCTTGCGGGAGTGGCAGTTTGAGCAAAACCTTCCCGGTGACTGGATGACGCGGAAGTGGGAGGTTGCCACGGTTTTGCATCGCAAGTTGTCGCGCTACGATGATGGAATTAGCGTCTATCGCGAGATTTGCGAGCGGAGTTCCCCAGACAAGAGCCACGGGAGCACGGCGCAACAGTGCATCATCGAAATTTATGAACACAGTGAACGTTGGGAGGAACTTGCGACGTTTTTGCTGGAACTCAGTGAACTCGAGGTGTGTCCGGAAGAGGCGATGCGATTGGGCCTGGACGCTGCGGATGTGCTGATGCAGCAAATGGCGGACGTCGATGCTGCGCGAAGCCTTTATCGCGGGTTTAATCTTCGTTTTGGGCGTGGGGACTCTATTGATTCTCTTTTGAGCGCGTTGAGAGAGTACGATCTTCATGAAGAGGTGGCGCAGCTACTTGAGATTAATCTGGAGTACTCCTGGGTGAGTGACGATGGTCGCTTTCTGGAATTGGTGGGCCTGCTTCGGGGGACGTTAGAGCGTCCTGATCAAGCAGTGCGCCTGGCAGAGAAGGCCACCCGCTATATGCCCCAGGTAGATCTGGGGTGGCGAACGCTCGTGGAGCTTTTGGAGGAACACCAAGGGTTGGGATCTGCCGAGGGGGTTCTTTATCGTTGGGGAGAGCTCTCCGAACCCGATAAACAGGAACTCATTTTCGAGGAACTTTATCAGCGCTTGAGCGAGATGGGAGAGGAGTCGTCGAGTTTTGCGGTGCATGTTCTGCTTAAGAGGATTGCTATTGCAGAGAACCCCGCGCCTCTGATGAATTGCTTGATTCAGCATTATATCGACGCTGATTGTTATGAGCGAGCTCTGGAGTGGCTTGAGTGTCTGCTGGACAAGACCAGTGCTCCTCTTGAGCGGGACACTATCCTGCGCAGGGCCTTTGTTATCACCCAGGAGAAATTGGAGGAGCCCGAGAGGAGTATTGCCCAGCTGAACAGGTTGCAGTCGTTGAGTTCGGATGAAGCGCGCATTCTTGGAGTGCTTTTGGCGGAGACTCGAAATTGGCAGGGGATTGAGCGACGGGAGGCGGACTGGGACTTTTTCGCGCCGGAGACTCATTACTGTGCGGGGGAGCACTGGCTTGAGAATGGAGAGCTTGATCGGGCGCGGCGGCATTTCGAGTGCTACCTGGATGGCGGCGGTGATGAGGGCTTAATCTGGGGAGTGGTGGAGGGCCCTTGGCGGGAGGCAGGGCGTCTTGAAGAGCTGGGTTGGTGGCGCATTGATTGGGCGAACGCCTTCTGCCCCGACGTGCCAAATTTTATGCGACTGGTGGGCGCGGCGGAGGTTATCGAGGCGAGCGGTGTGAGTGAGGACGCGTTGATGGTGTTGAGGGAGAAGTTCGTTGAGGATCTGGACCTCTCCATCGACTTTGACGCGGTGAATTTGGGAGCGCTTGAGGAGGTCTGGATGGCCTACACTTGCGCTCGAGTCTGTGACATCAGGGAGTGGATGGGCGCAACGGCCGAGGCCTTGGAGCGTCTCTTGAGCGTGGAGGATGCCCGTCTCCCTGAGATCCTGACCTTGCGCTATCAGCAGGAAATGGAGGGGGCCCAGTTTGAGACAGCTGCAGATCTGGCGCGCCGCCTGATTCAGTTGAAGGTTCCCGAGGCCTCTGGCTGGCTTGACACAGCGCTGGTGTCGGGGGGCGCTGATGAGGAGTTATTGGAGTTTTTGGACGAGCAGATTTCTCTTCGAGAGGAAGACGCGCCGACGTTATTGGCGAGAATTGTCAAGATTCGACAGGCGAAGGAAGATTGGAGCGGGGCGGCGTTGACCTTGCGGCGCGTGGCGGAACCTTTGCGTAATGACTCCTGGGGCAAGAGCGCCTGTGAAGTTGGCGAGGCGTGCGGGGATGACCAGCTCCGAGTGGCTGGGATGATGGTGCGGGAACACTGTGCCACGACAGACGAAACCCGGGCGGAATGGCTGCGCGATCGGGCAAGAATTCTTTGGTGGAATATGGGAGAGTTTGAGCAGGCTCAGGAAATTCTGGAGAAAGCACATGCGCTGTGCCCGCAGCCCACTCAGTATTTTCTTGAGCAGGCGGAGCTCTGTGTGGTCAGGGAGCAAAGGGTTGAGGCGCGACGGTGGTTGAATGAAGGTGTGCTTCTCTATGCCGGAGAGGAGACGAACTCTTTGCGTCTGGCTCTTGCAGACCTATTGATGGAGGATGGGCAAAGGGAGGAAGCGCACCAGGAGCTAATTAGGGTTACGCATCATCTTGAAGCGAACGGGGATGGCTGGCGGAGTGTGGCAGAGCGTGCAGCGTTGCTTGAGGAGCACTCTCTTGAGATGACGGCCTGGGAGCGGGCCTATCAGGCCGATAGAAAATGGTTCGATAGATTTCGGCTCATTCTTGAAGAGCGTTCCGAGTGGCTGCGGCTCAGCTCTCTCCTGGTTGAGCGTGGCGAAGAGCTGGCCACGGAATCCCTGAACCCGGCTGCCGCTGCTTGCCGAGATCAGGCGGGCCGCATCGCGAGAGAAGAGTTGAATGACCCGGCGGAAGCGTTGACGCATTGGATGGAGGCTTGTCGTCTTGAACCTGCGGTGGACAGGCTTTGGTGGACACTGGAGTTGGGGAGGGAGCTTGGAGACTTTGCGCGTGTCGTCACCCTCGGTGAGACATTGGTGACAGAGATGAGCGCGGAGGACGAGCGACGGGTGGACCTTTTGCGCGCTCTCCTCGCAGCGCGGGAGGAGTTGAGGCAGGAATCCCGGATACCGGAGCTGCTGGGAGAGCTTGTGGAGCTCAAGGCGGCGACTGTCGAAGAGACCTTGAGGTTTGCTAAAACACAGGTGGAGCCTGAGCCTGAGGTTGCGGCGGCTCTTTATGAGCAGGCGGCGCTGGGTTTAAGCGATGATTCATCCAAGGCTGAGTATCTATTTGTTGCGGCGCTCTGTCGAGAGAGGGTCGAGCAAAGGGGTAAGGCAGCGGCGAGTTTAAGGCTGGCGTTCGAGCATGGGCTGGAAGAACCAGGGGCCTATGTGCTTGCCCTTCAATTGTGGGAGGGAAGTGACCGAAAGATGGCGGTTGAGGGGGTCCTCGATCATGAGAAGGATGTTCTTTGGAGCAGAACACGGCGGGCTTCATTAAGAAGAGAGCTTGCTGAGTTTGCGCTTGAGCGTGGGGATTGGCAGGCTGCGCTTGGGTATATTGCCGACGCGGCGGTTTTTGAAGAGTCGGTCGTGTTGGTTGAGCTTAAGGAGGCCGCGCTTAAGGGGAAAGAAGACTTCGAGGCGTTGGCCGCGCTTTGGATTCATGAGGGACTCTCACCGCAGTCCCCCTGGGCAGGAGAGGCTCTGTATGAGCGCTTGGGAAAGGCCACAGAATATTATCACAGACATGGTCAGGGGGCGAATGAGTTCATTGCTCTTGGGGCACTGTGCCCGCTTATGGAGGATTCCGATGAGCGGTTGGAGTGGATGGTTGAGTTAGCCTGCAGTCTAAATAAAAGAGAGATCTTCGATGATGTGGTTTCGCGCAGAATACGCAGTCTCGCCGCGGAGTCTGTTGAAAGTGAGATGATTCGCTATGGGAATCTTTCTTATGAGTATTTCGGCGCAGTCAAGCAAGTGATTGGGATTTTGGAGGCGCGCTTTCGTACGAACCCGTCTCAGCGTCTCGCGGAGGAGTTGGAGCTGTACTACTCGATTGATGAGAGGGATAGTGACTCTTATCGGGCCTATATGCGTTTGCTTCAGGAGGATAAAGCAAACAAAAAGGCGCGCACCTTTTGTCTCAATTATACCACAGACTATGAGCTTTGGGATGAGTGGCTGGAGCTTGCGGAGTACGAAGCAAACTGTTCGGGAAGTGAGCATGAGCGCTATGAGTGGTTGAGCAAGATGGCCCAGTGCCTGTTAGAGCATTACGATGACCATAGCGCTGTTATCGATTTGCTCTACAAAATCCTGGAGTGTGAGAATTATCCTCGGCGTGTCGGCCAGCAACTCTATGGGCTTCTTTTGGCCAATGAACGCTATTACGAAGCCCTGGAGGTCCTGTCTCGACGAGTTTTTCCGGAGGAGGACGAGGAGAAGATCGCGAATGAACTCATGGGCAGGCTGGATGCAGGGGTCTCGTTTTTTGAGCGCGAAAAGGTTCGTGATTGGTTGCATGAGGTTCACCCTGCCTGCGAGACTGCCGTGCTGCTTCGAGTGGATAAGGCCAGGGTCGCCCGGAATGCGCAGGAACTTTTCGAAGCCCTGACAGAACAGCTGGAGTCCTTTCCTCCCAAGACTGACAATGACCGGCGAGAGCTGAGTGTTGAGGCGGGTCACGCAGCTCAGGAGGCGGGAGAGCATGGACCGGCGCTGAGTCACTTTATGAAGGCACTGGCCCTCGGGGAGAGAGAGCCTGGGACGCTCTTTAAGGTCTACCAGTTGACGGTTGGTTTAGAGGCTCTCGAAGCACGGAATATTCTCTTCGAGATTTGCGCTGAAGAGCAGCAGAGGGTCAGCCAGTGGGCTGCTGGGGCCTGGCAAGGGGAGCGTCTGGATGTTCACCATTTCATCGCCGACCTGCACAAGCACAGGGGGCAGGTTGTCGAAGCAGTTGAAGAGCGTTTGAAATGTCTTTGTTACCTTCGCAGGGAGGCACAGCGCGAGTTGCTTCAGGAGTGTCTCAGGGAGGTGCAGTCTTTTCATGATGGCGCAGGGTTGGTCCAGCGTCTCTACGATGAGCTGATTCGTGTCTCACGGGAGTTCGAGGATTCGGAGGGCGTCTTGGAATACCGCCTGGCTCAGGTTCAGGGGGGGACCAGCGGTTTGGACGAACTCTATGAGGTTTATGGACTCGCGTGTTCACAGAAGAGCGTAGAGGCGAAAGAGTCTGTGATTTCTCAGGCGTGCCAACAGCTTTCACGCCTGCCGGAGTGGTTGGATGAGCGGGAGGATGGTGAGCGCAGCGCAGCGCTGCGCTTTGGGGAGGAAGTATACACTGCAGCGGGTCATCTTGAGATCGCGCTCAGGCAGCGGCAACGTCTCTGGGAGGAGGAGCCTCCTGAGTGCATGAGAAGCGCCTTGGAAGGTGTTATTAAGGAGCTTGAGGGGGCCGCAATCTCGTTGGAGACAGACTTTGGGGTGGAACTGCATAAGCGCTTGCTGGCAGTTGATGAGACAAATGAGAGGGCACGGGAGTTTTGCCTGCGCTTCTTTGAGGAGGAGGAGACCTGGGGTGAGTGGCTGCGATTGGCGAAATGGGAGTTTGAGAATGCTGAGGACCTTCGGGAGAAGCGAACATGGCTCTTTCGTATGGTGGATTGTCAGCGGCTGAATCTCAACGATGACGAAGCGGCTATCGGGTTGTTGTACCGCTACCTCGATTGGGAGGAGTGCCGGGAGGAAACGGGACAGCAGCTTTATGGGATGCTCGTGGAGAAGGGGAGGCTTCTCGAGGCATGGGGTGTGTTGACCGAACGTGTTTTTCCGCTGTCCCAGGAGAGGGAGATCGCTCAGGACATGTTGCGACGGTTGGATGAGACGGCATCGTTTCATGACTGTGAGCGCGCTCGTGAGTGGTTTGTGGCGAATCATCCACAGAGTGAGATTGCGATTAACCGACGTCTTGAGAAGGCTCGGAGTGGCGAGGACAGACGAGAGCTTGTGGACGCACTCGCGGCGAAGCTGGAGTGTCATGTCCCGCGGGGGAGTGCCGAGTTTAGAGAACTTTCGATGGAGGCGGCGCAGGGGGCTATTGAGTCAGAGGATGATGAGCTCTCTTTGAAGCACACCATGGTGGCGCTCGAGCATGGAGAGCGTGCTCCCCATACCCTCTTTTCGGCGTTTGAGATTGCCTCCCGCTTGAAGGATTCTGAGGCGGTCAACCGGATTTTGGATATTAGTCGACAGCATGTGGGGGTTTTGGAGTTGTGGGCATCCAACGTGATGGTGGACGAGCGCTTGGGGGTTCATTCGTTTATCGCTGAGATTTATCGCGACTCTGGCAAAATCACCGCGGCGGTTGAGGAGCGCATGAAGACGCTGATTTATTTGCGTCCTGGAGAGCAACGGGAGGTGTTGTTCGATTGTCGAGATGCGCTTCAGGAGACCACGATTCCCCCTAACGCTTCCGTTTATAGGGAGATCTACACCGAGCTGGTGAGGGTGGCCCGCGAGCTTGGAGATGCGAGGGAGCTGCTACAATATCGCCTCGTTCTGGCGCTGGGGGAGGGGAGTGACTTCAACGAACTCTATGACCTTTACACGATGTGTCTGGATATGGACGATTCGAATGCGCGTAAGCTGGTTGTCGAGCGGGCCGGCCGGCGTTCGGCGGAGTTGCCTGGCTTTGTGCAGCTCTTCAGCGTGGGAGAGCGCACCGGGGTCCTGCGATTCTCCGCCGAGGTTTATGCGACCGGAGGGAATGTCGAGGCAAGTGTCTCCTCAAGGCTCCAACTGTGGGAGGAAGAGCCTCCCCCAAGCTGGGTTCAGGCGCTGGAGCGCTCTTTGGTAGAGTTGAGGGACGCTGGCGTCCCAACCCGGGCACCGCTTTATTTTGATTTGTATCGGTGGCTTTTGGAACTCGATGTGGCCCACGAGGGTGCGCGGTCTTTTTATCTTGAGCATTTTGAGACGCAGGAGATGTGGGCCGAGTGGCTTGAAATGGCAGAGAGAGAGGCCCAGTTAGCGGAAACCATCCAGGGGAGGTATGGCTGGTTGATTCGAATGGCGGAGTGCGAGCTGGAACGCCGGGGCGATACCGACGCGGGATGCACGCTGCTGCGGCAAATTGTGGAGTGGGAAGATTGCCCACAGTCTCTGGCCCGGCGACTTCACGGCCTCTCGTTGGAGGAGGGGCGCTACGGGGAAGCGTGGGAGGTCTTTGCCCGGCGCATTTTTCCCGAGGCAGAGGAGCTGGCGCTGGCAGAGGCGTTTATGGAGGAGGTCTCCGGACACGGGTTGTCCGAGGAGAGAGACCTTGCGCTGCGTTGGATTCTGCATGTTTATCCCTCCAGCCAAAGAGCGGTGGAGCACCGACTGGATCAGGCCAGAAACCATGAGAACCCTCGAGCGCTGCTTGATGAACTAACGACGCTGCTGGAACTCTACCCACCGGCGGAGTTTGAAAGGCTTCAGGAGTTGGTGCAGGAAGCTGCGTGGACGGCCATGGCCGCCAGGAATTACCCGGCCGCATTGAGCCATTTCAGGAGGGTGCTCAAGGAGGGGGAGCGCAGTCCGGAGCTCCTCTTCACCGCCTGTGGAGTAGCGGTGGATCTGGAGGACAAGGAGGCGCGTGAATGGATGATGAAGCTCTGCGGTGAAGAGGTGGAGGCGTTGAAGGATTGGAGCGTCGCCAGAGATGAGGGGCTTCGTGCAGAGGCGCACCACTTCGTGGCGGAGGTCTATTTTCATGGGGGAGAAATCATCGAGGGAGTTCGGGAGCGCATGAAGGCGCTTCCCTGGCAGCGGCTCATCGAGCAAAAGAAGCTGCTGAATGAGTGCTTGAAGCAGCTTGCGGAAGAAGACTCGTCTCCCGGTCGTGCCCTTAAGAATAAGATTTATGACGAGCTGGTTAGGATCTCGGGGGCGTTGGGAGACTCCAACGAGTTGCTGCAATATAGGCTGACCCGGGTTCTCGAACGGGAGGCGTCTCTTGGGGAGTTGCACGATGTCTACAAGCTTTGTGTGGAGATGGAGGACGCCAGGGCGAGAGTTGCGGTGGTGGAGCGGGCGGAGCCTAAACTGTCGGAGGTTTTAGGGCTTGTTGCAGAGCTGGAGCCCAGTGAGCCCAGCAGCGTGTTGCGTTTTGCCCGAGAGCTTTATGACGCAGCGGCTGATCCGGAGTCGTCGGTTCATATGCGGCTCAAGTTGTGGGATGTGGAGCGGCCGGCGAATTTAGAGACGAAGCTTGGTTTGTGCCTTGAGGAGCTGCGGAAAGCGAAGCTGCCGGCGACCACGCCGGTGGTTCTTGAGATTCACGAGCGTCTGCTTGGGCTGGCAAGCGCTGCGCAGGATGAGCCAGGGCGTTTGAAGCATGCGTTGAGTCTGATGGATGGGGGGCTTCGGGAGTGCGCTTTCGCGTGCGAGTATTATGATTTGGCGGTGCGTTTGAAGCAGCCGGAGGCGCAACGTCGATTGATTGAGGGGACAGCTGCTATGGCGGGCGAGGTTGCGGACTGGGTAAAGGGGATTGAGGACGAGGCGCAAAGGATGCGCGGGCTTGAGTTTGTTTATGAGCTTTATCGTCGCTCTGAGGCGCCAGGTGAAGCGGCTCGGGTTCGACTTATGCAGGTGGAGAAGCTCCCGGCGTCCCAGGCTCGGGCTGCGCTGGAGGCTTGTCTGAAAGATCTTGAGCGGGACGGGGTGACCGGCCACGCCGGTGTGCGTGCCCAGCTGCTACACCGTGAAGGGCTCCTGGCCTACGAGGCGGGGGATTTACAGGAGGCAAGTGAGGCCTGGGTGGAGGCTCGGGCGCTGACTCCCGACGATAGGGAGATCAGAGAGGCGCTTCGACGTTGCATGGAAGATCTGGAGAAGTGGGAGCAGGTTGAGGCGCTGCGTTTGGAGGAACTCGCAGCAGAGGCAGATCCTTTGATTCGGCACAGGCACCTGATGGTGCTGGCTGAACTCTATCGGGGGAGCCTGAATTCACCGGAGCGTCGAATGGAGATGCTCCGTGAGGCGGTTGAGATTAACGCTGATGACGTTGAGAGTCTGCAGGCTCTGGTGGATTTTCATCAGGAGGCTGAAGAGTGGGAGAAGTTTCTTGGGTGTGTCGATAAGTTGTTGACGTTGGTGGACGAGGGGGAGCTCAAGCCTGACTTTTTATCGAGGATTGCGTGGGTCTATGACACAATCGCTGACGATGGGGAGAAGGCCATTCATTATTATAGGCTCGTGGCTTTGGAGCGACCCCATGATTTGACGCTGCGGGCGACTTTGCGGCGTCTCTCGTTGGAGTTGAAGGACTATGAGACCTTCGCCTCGGTTGAGATAAAGATGTTGGGGGATGTGGAGGACAAAGAGGAGAAGATTAAGCGCACTTTCGAGTTGATGGGGATTTTGAGAGATGAGCTGGAAGATCTCGAGGGGGCCGCTCTTTTGAGGGCGCGGGGAGGGGAGCTTGTGGCGAACAACCGTGTGCTGGTGCGCACGCTGGCGGATGAATATTCCACGGTTCCTGCAACTTACCGACTGGCTCGTGATATGTACTCCCTTTTGCTTTGCGGGGCACCTCTTGAGAAAAACATTCTGCGCATATTGGCTCGTCTCTGTGGGCAGTTGGGGGATGTTGAGCGGGCTTATGGCTATTATTCGACTCTTCTGGCGGTGATTCCCGGCGACGACGAGGCGCGACGTTATGTTCAGGCATGTCGAGAAGTTCGCAGCGAATTGCCGAGGCGCTCGATGACTGAGGAGGAGCGAGATCGTCTGCGCCACGCAGACCTGGAGGGCAGGGTGGACGAGTTTTATTCTCCCCTGGCTCGTTATGTAGAGGCGGCGGAGCGAGGTTCTCTGGGGCGTAGAGGAGTTAAGGAGGGAGATCTACTGCCACCAACCCATGAGCAGCATAGAGAGTTTACACAACTGCTGGAGATCCTCGATGTGCAGCAGGCCAGTCTCTATCGGTGGCGTGGAGGGGGATTTGAGTGCGATGTGGAGTTGATGGACGAGCCTACGTTGCTGGTGGGCTCTTCGGTGTTCTCGGCGCCCTCCAAGCGCGAGGCCATGTTTTTGCTCGCCAGAACGGGAGAGCTCTACCGGGCCGGGCACACTCTTTGTGACCGGCTGAACGCGAGCGGACTGGAGTCTCTGTTGAGCGCGTTGGCGTTGGCGGTTGATTCGGAGCTGGTGTCGGGCTCTCTTGACGATAAAGCCCGAAGAGCTGCCCGGGGGTTTGCCGAAGCGCTGAGCGAGTCGGTGAAGAGCTCGGCAAGAAATGAGGCTCGATATTTTGTGGAGCAGAGCGGACAGGCGGAGGTGAAGCGATGGAGAGCGGGGGCTCAGGCTACGGCTTGTCGTACGGCGTTGCTCTTAACCTGTGATGTGTCAGAAGCGATCGAGGCGCTCTTGAGGTTGCACGATCGGGAGACCGACACCTACCGGGGGCGGGTAGAGGCTATGGGGGCGCTGCCGGAGCTGATGGACCTGGTGCAGTTTGCGGCGTCTGAGGAGTATTTTGAATTAAGGGAGAGCTTGGGACTTTCGATCTCCAATTCGTGATTAATGGAGTGTGAGGTCGTCTTTTGGGGGCACGATGTGGATCCCCTTGCGCCGCCGGCGATAGCGCCATAGCTGGAGCTGAGCGAGGAGTTTTCGGGGGCGCCAGTTGCCGGTGGTGAGGAGGTAGCCCATGGCCATGCCGCCAAGGACGATGGAGATCCCGGCCGCGCCGTGCATGATCCCTGAGATCAACTCAAACCCGAGAATCAGGTAGATGACGTTGCGGCTCTTCATGGGCAGGACGAAGCCAAAGAGGATCGTGGAGTTGGGGGCGGTAACGGCGATGGAGACCAGCAGCGCGTCAAAGATGGGATCAGGCCCCTCCGCGATGCCGGACTCGTGAAAGGGCATGAGCAGATCGATCAGGCTGCTTAGGGGGAGGGCGAGAAGCGCGGCCCCAATGCTGGAGGTGAGGCAAAACTTCAGAAAGTCACGAGCTCCCCATTTGTGTTCAAAGTAGCGCCCAAAGAGCCAGAGCAGCAGCACGGAGATGAGCAAACCGAAGGGGGAGCGCTCCACAAAACAATAGGTCAGAATACGCCACCACTCCCCCTGCAGGACGTGCTCGATGCTAAAGAGCAGGTCGGATGTCCCAAGCCCGTATTTTCGATCGGTGAGTGAGCCCACCAGGGAGACGACCGCGACGATGATGCAGAGCCCCTTGGTCGCGGGCCCGGTGGGGGGCAGGCTGTCGAGGAATGATCGAGATGACTGGTTTCTGTTCATTAACGGGCTCCGATCCGGGTTGGGAGGAGGGGGGGGAGTCGGGACTGGGGGCTGTCTGGGAGACGCGTGGGGGCCGCGGAGGCCCATCAGAGCCGCACCAGCAGCCGTTCAGGGAGAGGGCGAGGACGCAAATGAGGGAGCGCCAGAGTGGGAACCCTCTTGATTGTTTTCTTGCGCCCATGATCCTGTTTCTCCCTGACTATGAAATAAGGTCGTTTTTAGCGCATCTCGGCTGGATCATAAAGTCAATGCGAGAGACTAAACTCAAGCGTTGACTTTTTGAGAATTAGGGGTCATTTACCCTTGCATAGCCCGGTGGCCTCTTCGTCTCGGAGGGTCACCCAGGGCCGGTATGTTGGCATTGTTCAACGCGAGTGTGGCGGAATTGGTAGACGCGCTGGATTTAGGTTCCAGTAGAGCAATCTGTGGGGGTTCGACTCCCTCCACTCGCACCATCTTTTGAAAGTGGTCTCATCGGAGCCGCTGGCAGAAAACGAACCACGGTACGCCCGCAAACGCGCCTTTTAAGGAGGCAAAGATGAATGAACCGATGAAAGTTCATATGGTGTCGCTCGGTTGTCCCAAGAACCGGGTTGATAGCGAGGTGATTCTCGGAGAGATGGTTGGGAGCGGCTATCAAACCGTCGGGAGCCCTGAGGGGGCGGACGTCATCGTGGTGAACACCTGTGGCTTTATCGACGCCGCCAAAGAGGAGTCTGTGGACACCATTTTGGAGATGGCTGAGCACAAGAAGGGCAACTGCTCCAAGCTGGTGGTCACCGGCTGCCTGAGTCAGCGTTATGCCCCGCAATTAGCTAAGGAAATTCCCGAAGTAGACCATTTTTTAGGAACGGGAAATTTTGACGGGATTGTCCAGGCCCTGGAGTCCAACGAGCTGACCCCTGTGGTGGAGGGACCCAGCGGGCGCCGTATTCTTCCTATCGTTCAGGAGCACCCACGTTTGCAGGGAGCCAATAAGCTGGTGCCTTTTCGCCATGAGGTCGAGGCTGGTGAGCGCTCCATTTATATTCCAGATCCAGACTTTCCCCTGAGCGCGCAATCCCCCCGGGTGGCGACCCAGGCTATTCAGAGCCAATATGTGAAGGTTTCCGAGGGATGCTCCAACACCTGCTCTTTCTGTATCATTCCGAAGCTGCGGGGACCTCAGCGCTCGCGCACCATTGCCGATGTGGTGCAGGAAGCTGAGAGGCTGGTGGGACTTGGGGCGGTTGAGTTGAACCTCATCGCTCAGGATCTGTGCGCCTTCGGCAAAGACCGAGCCCCCCGAGAAAACCTCGCGCAGCTCTTGCGCGCCCTTGATAAAGTTGGCGCCCAGGCCTCTGCTCCGGTGTGGATTCGTTGCCTCTACGCCTACCCCCGGGGCTTGACTCGGGAGGTGATGGAGGTGATTGGCTCAGGGAAGTCCATTTTGCCCTATCTGGACATGCCCTTGCAGCACATCTCTGACTCGATGCTGCGTCGTATGCGTCGGGGGAAGGGCGGTGAGTCCACCAAGGACCTGCTCCGTCGTTTACGGAGGGAGATCCCCAATCTGACCCTGCGGACGACGTTTATTGCGGGGATGCCCGGTGAAACCGAAGACGACTTCAAAGAGCTCTGTGATTTTGTGGAAGAGCTGCGATTTGAGCGTATGGGCGTGTTTGTTTACTCCCCGGAAGAAGATACCCCAGCCGGCGAGATGCCCAATCAGGTCCCCGAGGAGGTTGCTCGGGAGCGGGCCGCGGCTCTAATGGAGATTCAGAAGCAGATCTCCCTTGAGCAACAGGAGGCCCTGGTGGGGACCACCGTTAAGGTACTGGTGGAGGGGGTGAGTGAGGAGACGGAGCTTCTTCTGCAGGGGCGCCATCAGGGGCAGGCCCCTGATATTGATGGGGTGACCTATATCAACTCTGGGGAGGCATCCCCGGGGGACGTGGTGGACGTTGAGATTGAGCAGGCCATGGATTATGACCTTGTGGGTGGGATCCTACCCTGAGGAATCACCCGCGGGGGCGCTCGGTGTAGGAGGGGATCAGTCTTGGGCCTGCAGGGAGTAAGAGCGCGATTACCAGATAGCCGAGGGCGGTAACTCCAAAACTGGCTATGGCGAGCCCCACGGTCCCCAGACGAACCAGGCTGGGGTCGAGGTCCCAGCGCCTGGCGATTCCTCCACAAACTCCTAGAAGTTTCCGATCGATGAGCGTGCGACGCAGGGGAGGGTGCCGAACCCCGTCCGGACCAGCCTCCCAGATTGCGGGCTCGCTGGGGACCGCGTCGTGCTCGGGAAGAATGGCCCAGAGTATCAGGTAGAGCGCGAGCCCCGTGCCAAAGACGAACACTCCGGCCAGCCAGGCGATTCGTAAAAACGTGGGGTTGATCCCATAGTGTCGGCCAAGACCTTCACAGATACCCGCGAAATAGCCACCGGCCGAGTGCCGCGAGAGGGCGGAGGAGGTTGAAATCGTCATGATGCTTCCTTTACTTGTGTTGATGTGTCTAAAATAGGCAGCGATGCGCATTTGTCAATGACTGATGCGCATTGATGAGTCTGTTTTCCTTTGATAGGGGGACTTCGACTGAACACGATTTGGGAGAGCGACATGGCAGATAAGGTCTATCGACGTGTAAATATTACGATTTTAGAAGAGCAATACGAGAACCTTGCCGGAAAGGGGCTCAATATTTCAGGGCTGATTCGGGATCTTCTCGGGGATTATTTGTCGGAGCATGCGATCACCTTGCAGGTGGGCGAAGACACTCGCGAAATTTACGACCGGGTAGTGGCTAACACGGGGGCGAGTGACCAGGAGTTGGAGGGCCACTTGCGGGAGGCTTTGGCTTCGCTCTTGGAGCGAAAGATCGAGGAGATGAGTGCTTTGCGCGGGAAATTACTCTAAACGTGCCGCGCTGCGTTGTCGCAAAAGAGGAAATGGTTGGTACATCATTCAGTGCTTTACAGGTGCGGTATCGGAGTTTATTAGGCGCTGAATCCTGTGTTTTCGATGTGTGGGTCCTTGGTGGCCGGAGGTTGTGTGTGGCTGTGGATGCTCTGTGTGGGGCGGATTCCCT
>JAZAIZ010000020.1:0-5573 GCA_036230545.1 Myxococcota bacterium | reverse complement strand
TTGTTTTCTCTTTCTTTTCAGCGCCCTTTGCCTCCTTGGTGGAGGCAGCCTTCGCAGCGTTGCCGAGGGGGCTGCGCTTGCGCTTTTTGGACTTTTTGGTGGCTTCTTTGTCCACTTTGTTCGAGCTTTTGGGGGGCTCCGGGCGGGAAAGCTGGCTGGCGTCAAACTCCTCCACGCTGCCATCGCCTAATTGTACACGTACCCTTCTTTTCAGCACATTCAGATCACGGACTTTTCCTGCTCCCATGGGGGTGAGGACCTGTTTGTGCAGTTTTGGGAGGCCTTGTCGGGTTTTTTTGTAAACGTCGTGTTCGTATTCGAGGCAGCAGCGAAGTCGCCCGCAAACCCCTGAGAGCTTCTGGTGATTAAGGGCCAGGTTTTGTTCCTTGGCCATGCGAATCGAGATGGGTTTAAACTCGGGGAGCCAGGTGGAGCAGCAGAGCTCTGCGCCGCATAACCCCGCTCCCCCGGTGTGGCGGGCAGCATCCCGGACTCCGATTTGCCGCATCTCCACTCGGGTGCCAATGGCCTGGGCGAGGGTTTTGACCAGGGTGCGAAAGTCCACCCGCTGGCCGGCGGTAAAGTAGAAGGTCGTGTGGGAGCCGCTGTGGTTAATCTGCGCTGAAATGAGCTTCATGCTCAATTTCATGGACTTAATTCGGGCCTTACAGAGGTCAAAGGCCTCGAGCTCCTTCTTCTTGTGTCTCGCTCGGCGCTTCTGATCGTCCTGGTTGGGTGGCCCAAGAACCTCGGGGAGTTGGTGGTCATCGGTGAGTTCGGCGTGTTCGGGGCGGGTGATGACCGTCGCGTGCTCGGGGCCTTTGTCGGTGCGGACCATTACCTCACTGCCGTGCTCAGGGAGCTCTCCCTCAACGCTGTAGTGGCTCACCTGCCCCACAACGCGAAGGCGCGCCGCGATTGAGCGGCGTCGGCCGTCGCTGGTGAGGTCCTTGAGGTCTGGGGAGCTCATGGGCGCTCGGCTTCCTCAAGGGGGCGCTTCCCGGGGGAGGCAGGTCGGGTTAATTGCAGGAGCACGCTCTCGGCGCTCATGGTCTTGTTGGGGCTCATGAGCTGGTCTCGCCGCAGATTTTGCAACTGCGCCGCGGCGGCGTCAAAGGAGCCGCGCTGCTTCAGAGCGTTCTCTGTCCGGTAGAGCTGGTCGTCTCGGGCGCCCCATCGTTTGGCCAAGCCGTCTCGGGTGAAGATCTCCATCAGCTCCAGGGCGATGGTCGAGCGCTCTTTGCTTGTGCCAAGGTCCCCCGCAAGATCTAACACTGCCGCGAGGGAGGGATCGCTGAGAAGCTGCACCAGCTCATCGAGCACTTGCTCGGCGCCCTCTTCCACGCGTCGCTCGGCGAGATCTGTGTCGCAGCCGATTAACGCCGCGAGAGGGCCGGAGATGGCAGTGGGGACATCGGCCTCTTCCAGGAGCTGCCGAGTTTGCTCAAGGGAAGGGGGGGCCAGCTGGATGCGCTGCACTCGGGAGCGAATGGTGGGCAGAAATTGACGGTAGCGCCGCCCGGTGAGGAGAAAGCAAGTGTCCCCCGGGGGCTCCTCCAGGGTCTTGAGGACTGCGTTCTGGGCCGCGGGGTTCATGTGGTCGGCCTCGAAGAAGAGGACCACCCGGGTTTTGGACTCGGTGGCGCGGAGATGAAGCCGGCTGGAGAGCTCCCGAACGTCCGCGATGGGGATGAGCCGCTTCTCGTTGGGCTCGATGATGATGGTGTCGGGGTGGTTGCCGGCGGTAAATTTTCGGCAGCCAGGGCAGCGCTGGCAGGCGGAGGGGCGCGCTCCCCCCTGGAGATCGGAGCAGACCAGGGCCTGTCCCACCGCGAGGGCCAGCGCCCGTGCGGTACCTATTTGATTACACATGAGCAGGTAGGCGTGGTGCAGTCGATCTCCCCCAAGCGCGGCGAAGAAGGTGGACACCGCCTGAGGATGGGCCTGGTGGAGGGTCTCCAATGGGAGGATCGATTCAAACATGCGGGACTTATAGCACTCACAGTGAGTGGTTTCCACCGCCTGAACACCTTGAATAATCGGCGTGATCCCCTTAAGGAGCCCCATGAACCAGTCAAGTTCGCTATCATCCAGTCCCCGGGGCGCGTTGTGGGAGGGGATCTCCGAGGCCCAGTGGAATGATTGGCAATGGCAGCAGGCCAACAGGGTGACCTCTGTGCAGGAACTCGCAGAGTTGGTGGAGTTGAGCGAGGACGAGTGGCGGGCCATCGAGGCCGCCGATGAGCGATTTCGCTTCGCTATTACCCCCTATTACGCGAGCTTGATGGATCGTCATGACCGCTCCTGCCCCATTCGTCGCCAGGCGGTCCCGGTGGAGGAGGAACTCCGGGTCTCCGCGGAGGAGCTCCTTGATCCCCTGGGGGAAGAAGCGTCTATGCCCGTGCCTGGGATCACCCATCGCTATCCCGACCGGGTTCTCTTTTACACCTCTCACAACTGCCCGGTGTATTGTCGGCATTGCAACCGGAAGCGCAAGGTTGGAGACCCCACCTCGGCGGCCCATAAGGAGCAGCTGCGGCAGGGGATTGAGTATATTCGTGCGCATCCGGAGATCAGGGACGTCCTGGTGTCGGGGGGAGATCCACTGACCTTCTCCGATCATCGCTTGGAGGAGATCCTGCGGGATTTGAGGGCTATCCCTCACCTGGAGATCATCCGCATCGCCACACGCAACCCCGTAACTCTACCCCAGCGCATCACCGCGGAGTTTGCGGAGATGCTCAAGCGCTATCACCCCATCTATGTGAACACGCATTTTAATCATCTCAAGGAGTGCACTCCCGAGGCGGCCCTGGCTCTTGAGCGCCTGGCCGACGCGGGCTGTGTGGTGGGCAATCAGATGGTGCTGCTCAAGGGGATTAACGATGATGCCGAGATGGTGCGGGCCATGAACCAATGGCTCCAGCGGCGCCGCTGTCGGCCCTATTATATTTTTCAGTTAGATCCTGCCGAGGGGACCACGCATTTCAGGACCCCCATCGAGAGCGGTTTGGAGCTCTTGCGTGGGCTGCGTGGCTGGACCACGGGAATGGCGGTGCCCCATTATGTGGTTGATCTCCCCCGGGGGGGCGGCAAAGTGCCGGTGCAGCCGGATTATCTGGTGGCCCGGGAAGGGCGCACCTACACGTTTAAGAATTATGCGGGAGAAGAATACACCTATATCGAAGGTGTTGGGGAATAGCGCAGGCCCTGGCGCAAGCCGCTGAAGAGAATGTTGGCGGTTGAGAGGATTGGGACCGCCACCACCATTCCCATCAGCCCCATAAAATTACCAAAGACGATGATCCCCACAATGAGGGTGAGCGGGTGAAGCGCGACGGATTGGGCCAGCACCACAGGGATCACCAGCACGTTGTCGATCAACTGTCCGACAAGAATCACCAGAACTCCCGAGAGGATCATCCAGGGGGCCACTGCGCCGTGCCCAAGGACGATGACCACCGGAGGGATCATGGCCAGCACCGGCCCCACGTAGGGGATAAGGTTGAGCACCCCGGCCAGGAAACCCAGCAGCATGGGGTTGTCGAGGCCCACCAAGGCGAAGCCCAGGGAGGTGACGCACGCCATGATGGTGGATTGCATCATGAGCCCCGCGACGTAACTCTGCAGCTGGCGTCCCACCCGGGCATAAATCAGCCAGCCCAGCTCAAAGCGGCTGTTAGGGAGACTCGCCAGGACGGTGTTGCGAAAGGTGCGGTAATCTCGCAGGAGAAAAAATGTGAAGATTGGAATCAGCAGGGAGTTGGAGGTGAGAGAGACGAGGGTGTTGGAGCTGGCGACCAGCGCTGTCTTCCCCCAGCTGCTGGCCCAGGCGACCACCGGTTGGGTGAGGCTGGCTGCGTTGATTTGCAGGCCGTACTCGGCCATTAGCTTCTCGAGCAGTTGACTCAATCGCGAGAGGGCTTCCCAGAGATTGGGGAGCTGCGTTTGGAGCAGGGCGAATTGTTCGATCAGCCGGGGGATAAGGATGGCGCCGGTGGCCCCGCCCACGATGATGACGCAGATCAGAGCGATCACGATGGCGAGGGTTCGGGGCAGGCCGCGTCGGGTGATGAGGTTGCAGAGAGGATCCAGCAGTCCATAAAGAACGAAGGAGAGGAGAAAATGGAAGAGGACTGGTTGGATTAAGATCGCGATCGCGGTGGCACACCCCACAATGAAAACAAAGATGGAGAGCGTCCTGACCAGGGGAGTCTCGATGAATTTAGCGAACATGGGACGACGCATTCTCTATCTGGGCGTTGGCGTGTCGCAATCGAGCGGCGAGAACCCGGGACAAATTCAGCACAAAGCGCGCGCCGTGGTGAGTGGAGTGCTCCATCCACTCCTGCAGAGTCGTCTGCAGAAAGAAAACCAGCTCCGAGTCCTGTTGGGCGGTCGCTGTCGCGGTGCGGGGCTCGTTTAAAAACAGGGCGATCTCTCCAAACAAATCTCCAAGGGTGAGCTCGGTGAGAGGATTGTCGCCGGCGTGAATGGCGACCCCGCCGCTGCGGATCATAATCGCCCCTGCGCCGAGTTCTCCAGCGCTGAAGATGGTCTCGCCGGCTTGAAATGAGCGGGAGTGCATGTTGTCGACGAGTTGTCGGAGGCTCTTCTCGGGGATGCCCTCAAAGAGGCTCGTGTCTTTCCAGAGCTTGCAGAGCTCGGTTGTGGGATCATCTTTGGGGGCGAAAAAGTTAAACCACAGAGGGTGTTGCCGGGGAGTTTCCATAGCCTAACGCTAGGGAAGTTCAAGGGAGTCGTCAATAAACCGGATCGAATTAAGACTTCAGAGTTGAGGAAAGCTCAGGAGAGGGTGTGCCCTGAGGCGTTATGCACCCTGATAAAACTGCGGGCGTAGTTGATCGCAGACCCAATGGAGTAGAGCACTGAGATATAGGTGAAGGCCAGCCCCACGCGATGCAGGCTTACCGCGGTTGAGAAGGGGCCCCAGTCAATAATGTAGGTGTAATGCATCAGCAGCCCAACGGTGCCGATGGTGCCGAAAGTTGTCTTGACCTTTCCGCTGTCGCCAGCGGCGATGACCATGCCCTCCGAGGCAGCAATGGCTCGCAAACCCGTCACCGCCAACTCACGAACAATAAAGACGCTCACCACCCACACGGGGATTCGGGGCCCGGGCAGTTGTAAAAGGGCCACCAGGGTGACCAGGTGGAAGATCTTGTCTGCGAGGGGATCGAGAAACTTTCCGAAGGTGGTTACGGAGTTGGTCAACCGGGCGATAGCGCCGTCGACGATGTCGAGAATCCCGGAGACGGCGTAGATAATTCCTGCCCAGAAACACGTCTCGCGGGTCTCAACGCCGGGCCAGATAAGGTAAATGATCAGGGGCAGGACACAAATGCGTCCCATCGTCATGATGTTGGGAATCGTCCACATGGGGATCTCCATGGCACACTCTTCGAACCGCTGTAAAGAGAATCGAGCGTCTGAATGTTTTAATCCCCCCGGGGGGAGCTGCAGATTTCCTGAAAAAATTATCCGCAACCCGAGAGAAGACTTTCCGATAACTTTCTTTATCGAGCGGCCGACTTGATTGGAAACACCACTGA
>JAZAIZ010000019.1:0-1011 GCA_036230545.1 Myxococcota bacterium | reverse complement strand
CTCTCTGCCCCCATAGGGAGAAGAAAACCAGTGCCATCCCCAAACCAGCTGCGACACCCCTCCCTCCAGAGAGAAGCCTAAATCGATGGCAAAGCGCCGCACTCAAGAAAGAGAGCGCCGGCAACGCCGGAAAGAAATAGCGTGGCCCCGTTCCGTAATCCCCTCGTAGCCAAAGCTTGAGCCCGTTTGCCAGCAACACAAGCGCCACCACCGAGAGGCTCAGCCACAGGCCCCTCGACCGTGCACTCAAACTTCTCAGAGGACCTCCGCCTACGCGAGCCAGCCACACCCCAACCGCCATCAACAGGAAGAGCCCGACAACCGGAAAGGCATCGGCTCCCCATTCAAGTGCCCCCTCGAGGGCCGCCCCGGAGATCGCTCCCCACGTCCCTAAGCAAGCCCCCAACATAACGACCCCAAAGTCCAGCCCCTTCCTATGACTTGGAGCCAACGCCACCGGGAAGAGCAGCAGCGCGGGAAGGGCGATGACCCCTACCGGATGCGCCTCGATGAGAAAGCCGCTGGCCACCCCCGTCACCACCGCCCGCCTCCAGCTGACCCCCTCACAGCAAACCAGCGCGGCTAGAAAAGCGAGGTTCGTCAAGGGCGGTTGCAACGACGGGTTCCACAAAACAGAGACTACCCCGGATTCAATTACCAACGCGAACCCGAGCAACGACGCGACCAGTGCGGGCCCCACACCAAAGTAGAACCGTACCCCCACGTACAAGAGCGCAACTCCGATCCCCACAAAGAAGAAGCTCAGGAACCAAATCTCCGATAGGGACCAACCTTGCTCCATAAAACCTGCCAACACCTGGTAAAAGAGCGCCCCTTGTTCAATCCCTGAAATAGTCGTGGATGCACCGCGCTGGGGACAGATATTCAGCTCCAAACAACCGCGAGCCCGTAAAATATCTTCTAGAGAATCAGGGTGAAGCCAATGAACTTGATAATAGAACGCGCAGAAAATCAGAGCGAAAAGCCCTAGCCCCACCGCCTCCGCCCACT
>JAZAIZ010000018.1:0-2827 GCA_036230545.1 Myxococcota bacterium | reverse complement strand
GGCCAGCTGCCAGCTATATCCGGTGCCGCTGTTGGAGCGGAGTTTGATGGAGAACTCGTCACCGACGTGCATGGCATCGAGGGGAGCGAGATCGTTAGGAGTGGTGTTGGCGGACTGCTCGGATGGTGGCGCGGTCTCGTCTGGGGTGCCTGGGGCGTTCGGGGTGTTCGGAGCGGAGGGCTTGGTGTCAGCGGGAGTCTCCGTAGGAGGGGGCTCCGGGTGGTGGTGCTCGGGGTGATGGCCGGACATGGTGTCAGCGGTGTCTTCGGAGTTCACCGCCTCCGAACCACAGGCAGTCATAAGAGTCAGGAGGAGGAAAGCAAGCAAGGGGTGGCGGAGCATGATTTTGGGTAGACCTTTCGGTGGAATGAGGCGGTGCGCTAGTACCCACTGAAGGAGCAGCTCGTCAAGGGGGAGGAGGGAGAATGTCTTTGTTGGGTGGTTTAGAGGGTGACAGGACCGAGGGTGTGCTCACTGAGGCGGTGGGCCAGGGCTGCGCCGATGTGGTGGGCATTTTTCTTTGCGAAATCATTCCAGGCGAGGGCATCCTGGAGGACCCGGAGTTGGTTGTTGTGGTCGAAGTAGGTGATGAGGTGGGATGAGCGGTTGCCACGCATCATTTTCAGGGCGCTCTCAAAGAGAGGGCACATTTCCTCGTAGAGGGGGGGCCACTGCTGTGGGGCCCCCTGAAGGGCGTCCCAAAATAACCGCGGGTATTGAGTGATGAGGCCGTGGAACATGTCCTGGGATTTCTCCAGCTTGCCTTGGTGGTGATAAACCATGGTCAGGTTGATCCTGCAGGCCACTCGAGCCGGTTTGGCGTTGAGGGCATCTGTGAGGAACTTCTCGGCTTTGGGGTAGTCTCCAAGCAGGCGATACATCTCTCCGAGGTAGACGTAGGTGGTGGCGGCGGCCAGGGGCTTGAAGTGCTTTCGTAACTGCTCGAGCTGCTCATGCGCCTGGGGGTATTCCTGCCGCATGATATGAACGGCGGCTTTTCCGACAAAGCTCCAGCGGGTTGTCAGGCGGGTGGTGCCTTCATCAAAGTCACGGTATGCCTTGTCCCATTCTCCCAGACATAAGTAGAGCTCTCCTCGATAGAAAAAGGGGTGGGGTGAGGTATCGTAAAGACTGATGAGCTCGTTGAAGTTCTGCAGCACCTGGTTGGCGGAGTGGGTTCGCAGTTGCCGCAGGGCATCGGAGCAGGCGGCGCGGCTCCCTACGATGGAGTCCGGAGTGTTAAGGCGGAGGTGTTTAAGTCGGGGTTTGCTTGTTGTGGTGTTTGTCCCTTGGGCCTCAACCTGAGTAAGCACCGATGACCTGTTGCCTTTGAAACGGTCGAGGGCGCTGAATATGAGCTTGTCCAGTTCGGAGTGTGTCTTATCCTTCAGGTTAATCGAGGATGTGTGGCCAAGGGCCTTGAGGATAGATGCAAAATCGGAACAAGATTTTTCGTAGTCGTTGGAACGTGACGATTGAAGTCTGTAGAAATAGTCCAGGGCCATATGAGCGCCTGTTTGTTGTTTTTGGCGCGCTCTTGTCAGGAGGGGAGCGGCGGCAGTGGGGTTTTCCTCGCGTAGATAGATTTCTGCGAGCCAGAGAGAGCTTTCGTTATCACCGGAGTTATTTTTCACGAGCTGGGAGAAAATGGCTTTGGCTTTGTTGGGGTCTCCGCTTAGAAGTTCGAGGATACCCTGTATTTTTCTGGCCCGTTCATTATTGGCGGCGGTGGGCGGTAGCTGGTTGTGGATGAGGCGGGCTTGCTGATATTCTCCCTTCCAGAGGTGGAGTTCGGCAAGCACGAGAGCAAATTCCGCTTTGTCGGGATGTTTCTGATGACTTCTGGCTAACACTGATTTGGCCTCTTCAAACTGCCCAATATCTTTTAGGAGTTCAACGGTTCGCAGTGTGGTGTTGTGGTCTCGTTTGTTGAGTTGAACAGCGCGGAGAAACCATTTGGAGGCTTGCTCATACTCTCCGAGTTGCAAGCAGGATTTGCCAAGGTCATGAAGAATATAGCTGTGGTTTGTGGCGAGATGTGTTGGAAGTCCGCGTTTGTAGGATGCGACTGCGTGTTGATGCATCTCCAGCTTTTGTAGGAATGCGCCAGTGAAGAAGTTGCTGGGGCAGCCATTCTGAGTGTTAAGGGGGTTGTTGAGCTGGTGGCGAAGAGCGGGGATATTTCCGCTCAAGCCTCGCAGGAGGACTGTTTCAAGGCTGGGCCATTCGATGTCGGGCTTTGTCTCCAGCGCATCGGCCTCCCGGAAGACGTCCTCCCATTGATTGTTGTAGAGCTTCCGTAGAAGGGGGGTCTCATTCGGTAGCGAAGCAGGAAGGGCTTCGAGGGGGAGGGGCGTTGATTTCTGACGAGGCTCTACGATGCTTTGATAATCACGCAACGCTCTCTCGTAGAGCAGGGCATTGGGAGGAGGTTGGCACCCCGTGGGTAAATTTGCTCCCTGCAGCGCTTTAAACATCCAGAGCGCTTTTTGCAGAAAGCTTCGGATCTCTTCCTGGTGTTGTTCGACGGCAGCCTGAAGCCTGTCGGAGGAGAGGCGTTGAGGACGTCCATTGGTGTCCTGAGTAATGCGGTAGAGGAAGATGGGCGTGAAGTCTTCTCTGCCTGAAGAATTGGAGAGTGGAAATTCGTAGGTCTGGTTGGTGTCGGTGTCCCGTGAGATGTGTAGGAGCAACGATGCCTGTTTGTCGAATAAACGCGCTCGTTTAACTTCGCCTTCGTCTAATTGAACGATCCATTCAAAGTGGGGTATCGGGATAAAGTCGGGTGTTGTTGATTGCATGGGGAACCCCATTGAATGAGAGTTAT
>JAZAIZ010000017.1:0-6677 GCA_036230545.1 Myxococcota bacterium | reverse complement strand
CCCCGCCCCGCGGCCCCCCGCACCGGACTTTGCTCGCAAAGGGTAAGGCAGAACTCTGGGAAAGAGAGGGAGAGTTCTCCGGCACGAAAGGAGGGTTGCGCTTTATAGTGATCAACGCCTCGAAGTTCACGTTGCAGCTCATCAAAGGCCAATCGCCAGACGCTGTTTTGGACACGTCGGCGCCGATCGTGAGTTGGAGCGGTGACCGTCTCATGCACTGCCAGTCGCAGATCCTGGGCGGAGAAGGGAAAGGAGAGAAGCCTTTGGCCTAATTGTGAGAGGGGGCTGTGGGCTGGGGATTGGGTGCGGTGGTAACAGCAGGGAGAGTAGCTGATACTTGTGGCGCGGTGCTCGGTCCCCCGGTGCAGCAACGCTCGGTGCAGGTCTCCGCAGGCGTGCAGGGCGACGAGGTTACTCCCGGGGGCAATTGCAGGATTCTGCAGGACGTCTGTGGGCGAGAAGGTGAGGGGGAGGAGTTCCTTGGTGGCCATGGCCTGGCCCTTGGTGCAGAGGGATAGATCCCACTCCAGACATTGAATGGGAGTGTGTTTGAGCTGGCTGATGGTGCGGGCAAGGTGGCCCTTGCCTGCGCACCACTCTATCCACGGACCGGAGACTTCGGGGAGCGTCGCAGCGAAGGATTCAATCTGAGCCCATTTACGGCCCGGGACTCCTGGAGTGGGGCCTTTCAGCTTTTGTGGGGAGTTAGTGGGGGAGAGCCGCGGGAGGTCGCAGAGTTCGAGGAGTGCTGCGGTGGGGGGGAGAAAGCGTCGCAGCTGGTGAGCCAGTTGTTCAGAGTTGGTCTCAAGGGTGTCGACCTCGGCGTCTGAGAGCGCTACCAGCCAGGCGCTCAGTTCGGGGTGATTCGACTCCCAAGGGAGGGTTTTGTGCTTGAAGGGGAGGGGCGACCACAGCGAATGATAGCGGGCCAAGAGGTGCGTTAACGCTTCAAAACGTCTTTCTAGGGTTAATGTCGTCATGGGACGAGCGGCTCACTAGCAGCTCGTTGGGTTTTTTCAACGAAAAAGCGAAGGTCATTGGGGTGGGGAGAGGGGCGCTCAGGCCTGGGACGCTTCGGGCTGTTCTTCGCCGTAATAATATCCCGAGCGATAATAGTAATATTGGTAGTAGGATCCTCCAGCCCGCTTGTCATCGAGGTCGACGTTGTTGAGGACCAGTCCGAGGATGTTGCCACCGACGTCTTCAAGCCGCTTTTTGGACTGCTTGATGGCCGGGAGAGTGGTTTGGTGCGCTTTTGCGACAAAGACCACCCCGTCGGTCATGGACGATAGGATCGTGGCGTCGGTCACCGCGCTGACAGGCGGGGAGTCAAAGAGGACCCGGTCGTATTTTTCCCCCAACTCCGCGAGGATATTCTTGAAGCTCTGGGTATGAAAAATTTCGGAGGGGTTGGGTGGAATAGGGCCGCAGGGGAGCAGGTCGAGGTTCTCGATGGGGGAGGGGACAATGGCCTCTTCCAGGGTGGTCTCACCAAGGACCGTGTTGGAGATGCCAGTGTCACTGGAGATTTGAAAGCTCCGGTGCAGGCGGGGCCGACGCAGGTCTGTGTCCACGATGATGGTTCGCGCGCCGGCGTTTGCCATGGTGATGGCGAGGTTGATGACGGTGGTGCTTTTCCCCTCCTGGGGACCGCTGCTGGTGACCACCAGGGACCTGGTGGGGTTCTCCGGGCTCATGAACATGATGTTCGTTCGAATGGTTCTGGAGCACTCCGCGACACCAGAGCGAGGGTTGCTCAGAATGTATTGATCGCGGTTGGTGGGAGCTGTGGAGGGGGTGTCTTCGCCGGTCTTGATGGCCGGTAGAATTCCAAGGAAGGCGAGGCCAATGGAGGACTCGATTTGGTCCTGAGACTTGATGGTGTTGTCGATGGTATCGACGATAAAGGCCGCCGTTATCGCTGAGAGGACCCCAAGCACCAGAGAGAGGAGCATCACCAGCGACCCCCGTGGTCTAATGGGCTGCAAGGGAGCGATCGCGGCCTCAAGTCGGCGGACGTTGTTGACCTTGAGCATTTGGGAGAGTTGAGCTTCTTTCTGACGCTTCAGAACAATGGAGTAGAGCTCCAGGTTGTGAGCTGCGTCGCGTTTTAGACGCTTGTATTCCACTTCGTTTTTATTGAACTCAAGGGCGCGGGCTTTGGTCAGGGCGATTTGTTCTCCGAGACGTTTCTCGGTGTCAGTGGCTGCCTGGTACTCCTGTTCCAGGGTTTGAAGAATCTGGTTGATCTCGCTGGTTAGCTGATGTTGGATCTCTCCGCGTTTTCGTTGCAGCGCTGAGACCCTGGGGTGCGCGTCGGTGTAGCGAAAGCGGAGCTCGCTTTCTTCCTGCTTGACCTTGGAGAGCGCGGTCTTGAGATCCTGAATAAGTCGACTCGAGGCGATTTGCTGATGGGCTCCCAGGCTGGCGAGACTTTTGTCCTTACGAACCGCCTCCTTTAATTGACTTCGCTTGCTTTGCAGGGTGAGGAGTTTCGCTTTCAACTCCGAGCGGCTCTTATTCAATTGGGCGAGGGTCTGTCGGGTGATGGACTGACGATCTTCAAGGGACACTGAGACAATTTGGTTGGTCTTCTTAAAGTTGTAGAGCGCCTGTTCTGCAGTGTTGACTCGATCCTTTAGGATGATCACCTGTTCGGAGAGCCAGCCCACGGCGGTCTCGGTGGTGGCCACTTTTTGGGCCAGGTTGATGTGAATGTAGGCATCGGCGACGGCGTTGGCCATGAGAGCGGCTCGCTCAGGATCGGTGTCTTCAATGTTAATGCGCACCAGCCGGCTCTCTCGCTCGGTCTCGAGTTGAATCCGCGACTGGAGAAGCGCGATGTGATCCTGGGTACGAAGTGATTCAACCAGACTCTCTCGATTTGAGATGCCGCTGAGGCCAAGGAACGCGATCTTTCTCTTAATGTCTGGGCTCAATTGTCCGAGGGGGTCTTCTGCGAGGCGGTCTTCCAGAGAGGCCACGCCCGCCGCTTCGATGCGTTTAGCGAGATCTTGGGGAGAGATTCCCAGAATGGAGAGGGTTTTCTCCGCCACGGGGCGGCTCTTAATAATTTGATATTGAGTTTGGTAATACTTCTGCGAGTCCCAATACCCGTTGTCGCCGAGGTCGTAGACTTCTTCAACTCCTCGTCCGAGCACTGTGGGGGTGGTCTGCTCAATAAGCACGGACGCGGATGCCTGGTAGATACGGGGGGCGCGGATAAGAAAAAGCGTGGCGATGAGGACGCAGCCCAGAAAACAAATCAGCGCGGTCCATCGACGTCTGGACAAGATCTTCAACCCCTCACGAAGATCGATCACTTCAAAATTGATGTCGTCGGTCAGTTGGGGGCCTGATGGCTTGGTTGCACTCAATGGACTACTCCCAATCGTTGAACTCAGTGGGTAAGTATTGAATGAGTCACTCATACCAAATCATCTGGTTGGACTCCAGACTTATGTTGAAAGGCTTCAGTTGAGAATTCGCAGATTAAAACGATTCAATGATGTGTGGAGTTGGGGAGGATCCTGTTTCAGAATGAACTCTCGAGGCCAACAGAGGACATCCGCAGACGCTGAAGCTTTTGTTTGATCCTCTTGGTTAGAACCAGGGCGTCCTGGGAGTCTTTAAACTCGTCGGGGAGCGTGTCCATTGCTTGAGCTGCTCCTACGAGGTCTCCCATCTCTTCCCGGAGCTTTGCGACGGACAGGTGGTAGCGCTTTTGCGCGAAGGCCATGTCACGGGCCAGCAGGAACTCCCGCAGGGCCTCCATTCTGTTTTTCATGCGGCGATGGATGTTCCCCAGGCGCCAGTGAGCGTCCGCGGTGGAGTTCGCATCATGGGAGTAGAGGATAAGTTTTTGGGCTGCGTCCCGGGCCAGGGGGTACTCTCTGCGAGAGAGATGCAGCTGTGTTGTTTTGAGCCACAGCGCACGGGGAGGGGCACCTGCTTGAATGCCGCGCTGCAAAGTGTGCAGGCCTTTGTCCGGTTTGCCCTGGGCGGCGAAGGCTTTGGCCAGCAGCAGGTAGTGGTGTGCCCGCAGGGGTTGCAGCGCGATGGCCAGCTCCAAATCCTCCCGAGCTCCAGCAAAGCGGTCGAGCTGCACACGGACCAGGGCGCGCTGGTGGAGGGCTTCGGCGTCGGTGGCGACCAAGGGACTCTCAAGGAGACGATGGGCTCTCAGGGGCGCCCCCTTTTGCAGAAGGAAGGAGGCGAGTTGTCGAAGGATGAGGGGCTCTGGACTTGCCAGGTCCTCCACGTCGCTGAGGCGCTGGCGCATGGAGAAGGCGAGCTGGGCCAGGCGCGAGGTTTTTTTGGGGTTGAGGGTGCAGGCCAAGCGATACTCCAGGCGGGCTTGGTCGAAATAGTCGGAATAATGCAACGCTTGGGCGGCCAGGTAGTGGGCTTCGAAGCTGTTGTGGTTGAGGAGCATTGCGCGGTTCACCCAATGCATCGCTCGAGCGGGGTCCCGGGGAGGATGGAGGTAAAGAAACGCCGCCTGGAGAGGCAGGAAGACATCCGCCGGATGGCGGGCGATAATGGTGCGGAGGGTGGTGTCCAAGGCCCTCTCTTGGCGTGAGTGGGTTTTTAAGCGGGCAAAATCCTCCTCGAGGCTTCGGTTCCAGCTGAGGGTGCCGCCGGCAAAGGTTAGCAGCACCATGGCGCTCAGGGCAGCGGCGCCGAGGGGCCTGGAGAGAAGACTGGAGGTGGGGTCCGGGCGGGGCCGAACCCGCTCGGATTTTGAGAGGAGCAACGAAAAGAGGACCACTGTTGGGATTAGGAGAGCGCTCAAGGTGAGGCTGAAGTCCACGAGGTTGTGCAAACCCACAAAGACAAGGGCCGTGACCATCCCGATGGTTCGGGGATGGTTAAGGCTGCTGATCGCAGCTCGTTGAAAAAGATAGAGGCCTCCCACCAGGAGAAGGGCTCCGGTGGGAACACCGAGGTCAACCAGCAGTTGAAGCCACTCATTCTCCAGACGCTGAACGGAGAGGGGGATTTCCCGGGATGCGTAATTATAGAAGACGCTTTGCATGGCGCCCCGACCAACCCCCGAGAGGGGATAATCCTGAATTAATTGCGGGAAAAATTTCCAGGCTTGAAATTTGTTCAGGACGGTCTCGTCGCCGAGGGTCCACATCTCGTGAACCCACTCTGTTCTTGCCAGGTAGGCCGTGAAGACCCCGATGACTCCGCTCACCCCCATGAGCACTAACCCCGTCCGGTGCGCGGGGGCGCCTCGTCGATGATGCCATCCTATCAACGCCCCCAGGAGGGCGAGGCTGGCGAGGTAGAGCAATATGCCCCCTCGGGATAGGGTGAGCAAGACGCCTGCGCCGGTGAGGGCCCCGTTGCCAAGCCAGAGCCAACGGCGGGTGTCTTGCCGGGCGAGCCCCTCGCCCAGGGAGACCAGGGAGACCAGCCCCAGGAAAGACGCGGCGTGGTTGGGGTTAATAAAGGAAGAGGTGAGCATGGGGTGGAGCGATGCGCCGTAGCTCCCGAAGGGCTTGTTGAGTCCAAACGCCATGTGAAGCAGGCCCGTGAAGAGGACCGCAAACCCCGCGATGCCAATCGCGACGATAAGCTGTCGCTGATGACGGGAGCGCGGGAAGAGAGAGGGGATGATGATGGCGAGCCCCAGGGCAATGAGGAGTTTGAGGACCTCGTGTGCCGTGGCCGGGATGTCCAGGGTCAGTGGTGCAGCTGAGAACGCCTCTCCCCGCGCGATGGTTAAGATCTCGGCAGCCTCCGGCGAGAGTACCCTGAGGAACTCCCGGGGTAAGGGGGCCAACTGAAAGAGGGTGGCCACCAAGGCGATGAGGAGCAACCAGAGGAGGTCATTCATCTGGAGAGGGTTGTCCTCAGAGGCGGTGAGCACCACCGCTCCGAGGGTGAGGGTGAGAAGCAGTGCCAGCACCAGGTTGGTGCTGGCGTGGGCTCCCCCGAGGGCCAGGGGAGCGCTCACGATAGCTCCGCAGGTAAGCAAACGGGCCACTTGGCGCAGCGTCCCTCGCCAGCGGGGGGGGAGGGTGAGGTGTGTCTTGGGCTTGGAGTGAGTGTCCTGCACGGGGAGCGGCTCCTTGAGTCTGCTTTGAACGAGAGACTCTACGAGATCTTAGCGGGGAGAGTCGAGTGATTTGGAAAGAGAGGGGAGCCTCAAGCCATGTGAAGCCTTAGCGCATCATGAAGGGAACGCTCTTTGTGATACGACGAAGACCGTTTTGCAGGCGGGCGAGAAGAAAGAAGCGCGGGGGAGAGGATGCTCCGGTTTCGATCAGAGTGGCTCCCGGGTGAGGTAGAAGGATGGAGCGAACCCATTGGTTGGATCGCGTTGGGCGATTGGGGAGTCGCCGGACCAGGGCCAGGGGTTTTCGTCGGAGTGTTGGATCGGGGAGGTTGTGCAGAAAACGCCGCGCCATCCAGCGCTCCGGTGGCGTTAGCTCACGCTGCAGAGCTTCAAGGAGAGAGTCGGGACAGACCAGGCTCTCGTGCCCCCAGAGTCGTTGAATCATCTTAAGAGAGGTGAAAACAAAGAGGGAGAGCTTTGCCCGTGTGGCATATTCCAGACAGAGGTCCCAGTCCTCTTGTGAGAATCCTCTGGCCAAAAGGAGAAGGTCATAGAGCCAGATCCATTTTGCGGGACCTTCCCCGTTGGCGCTTAGGTGGGTAGACAG
>JAZAIZ010000016.1:0-27764 GCA_036230545.1 Myxococcota bacterium | reverse complement strand
CAATGGCGTCGGCGCTGCGCAATAAGTCGCAGCGCGCTTTGGTGACTTCGCCGAGAATACGAACCGCGAGGCCTGGTCCCGGGAAGGGCTGTCGGTTGCAGATGTGGTCGGGGAGCCCCGCCTCTTTGCCGAGCACGCGGACCTCGTCTTTAAAGAGCTCCCGCAGGGGCTCGATGAGCTTCATGTTCATGCGCTCGGGCAGGCCACCGACGTTGTGATGGCTCTTGATGGTGGCCGAGGGCCCCTTGAAGCTGACGGACTCGATCACGTCGGGGTAGAGAGTGCCCTGGGCGAGGTATTGGGCCCCGCCGATTTTGCCGGCCTCTTCTTCGAAGACCTCGATAAAGACGCGGCCGATGATTTTTCGCTTCTTCTCGGGCTCAGTGACCCCCGCGAGCTCGGAGAGGAAGCGCTCTTCGGCGTCTACTACGATCAAGGGGATGTTCAGGGCCTTGCCAAAGGTCTCTTCGACGCTCTTCACCTCTCCTTGTCGGAGCAGGCCGTTGTCGACAAAGATGCAGACGGTTTGCTCGCCGATGGCCTGACCCAGCAGGGCCGCCACCACCGAGGAGTCGACGCCTCCGGAGAGACCGCAGATGACTCGCTCGTCGGGCCCTACCCTTTCGCGAATGATGCGGCGCTGGGTGTCGAGGAAGGACTCCATGGTCCATTGGGGCTCGCATCCGACGATTTGGGTCAGGAAGGACTCGAGGATCTCCATGCCGCGGGGGCTATGGGTGACCTCCGGATGAAACTGCAGGCCGGCGATGGGCTTGGATTGATGGGCGATGGCAGCGAAGGGGGCGCTCTCGGTCTGGGCGATGACCTCAAAGCCCGGGGGGAGGGCTTCGATTTTGTCGCCGTGGCTCATCCACACCTCGAAGGATTCGTCGGCCTCAAAGGTCTTGAAGAGCTTGTCGCCGATGACGTTGCCCTGAGAGGATTTTTGCACCGACGCTCGGCCGTATTCGCGCTCATCGGATGCCACCACGGTGCCACCGAGCTGATGCGCGAGGAGTTGCAATCCGTAGCAGATCCCCAAAATGGGAACTTCGAGGTTGAGAACCCCCTCATCGATCCCCGGTGCGCCCTCATCGTAGACCGACGAGGGGCCGCCGCTGAGGATGATGGCTTTGGGGTTGAGCTCCTGGATGGCCGCGAGGGACATGCTGTGGGGATGAATCTCGCAGTAGACCCTCAGCTGTCGCACACGGCGGGCGATGAGCTGGGTGTATTGGGAACCAAAGTCAAGGATCAGAATGGTGTCGGACTGTGACATCGGGGTACTCACTCAATGGATAGGTTTAGGTGCGGTAGTTGGGGGCTTCTTTGGTGACGGTGACGTCGTGGACATGGCTCTCCCGGGAGCCGGCGGTGCTGATGCGTACAAACTCTGCGTTTTCTCGCAGGGCCTGCAGGGTTCCGGCGCCGAGGTAACCCATGCCCGAGCGAAGCCCGCCGAGGAGTTGGTAGAGGCTGACCTTGACGCTGCCTTTGTAGGGGACCAGCCCCTCCACGCCTTCGGGGACGAGCTTCATGGGGGTGGTGTCACCGTCCTGAAAGTAGCGGTCGGCGCTGCCGGCCTGCATAGCTCCGATGGAGCCCATGCCGCGATAGGATTTGTAGGAGCGACCCTGGTAGAGGATGACCTCACCGGGGGCCTCGTCGGTGCCGGCGAAGAGGCTGCCAATCATCACGCAGGAGGCGCCGGCCGCGAGGGCCTTGACCACGTCTCCGGAGTGTCGAATGCCGCCGTCGGCGATGATCGCCCGGCCAAACTCTGCGGCCACCTCACAGCATTGTTGAACCGCGGTGAGCTGGGGTACGCCGACCCCGGCCACGATGCGGGTGGTGCAGATAGAGCCCGGTCCGATGCCCACTTTGACGCAGTCGGCGCCGGCCTCAAAGAGGGCTCGGGTGGCTGCTGCGGTGGCGACGTTGCCGGCCACGATGGGGAGGTCGGGGTGCTCGCTTTTGGTGAGCTTGACCGCGTCAATAACGGCCTTGGAGTGCCCGTGCGCGGTGTCGATGGCGATGATGTCCACGCCGGCTTCCACCAGGGCGGCGACCCGGGCCTGCCGGTCGTCCCCTACCCCAACGGCGCCGCCACAGCGCAGGCGCCCGAGGGAGTCCTTGGTGGCGTGGGGGTGGCTCTCCTGCTTCTCGATGTCCTTGATGGTGATTAAGCCGCGTAATTTGCCGGCCTCGTCCACCACAGGGAGCTTCTCAATGCGGTGCTTTTGCAGGAGTTTTTTGGAGCCTTCGATGGTGATGCCCTCGGAGGCGGTGATCACCTCTTTGGTCATGCAGTCGCGAACGGGCAGGTCGCCCCGGTCTTCAAAGCGAAGGTCCCGATTGGTAATGATGCCCACCAGCTGGCCATCTTCCACCACGGGGATTCCGCTGATGTTGTGCTGTCGCATCAATCCGCGGGCGTCGGCGAGGGTTTTTTGGGGCGAGATGGAGACGGGATCGATGATCATCCCGGATTCGCTCTTTTTGACCTTGAGGACCTCAAGGGCCTGGGCCTCAATACCCAGGTTTTTGTGGATAAACCCGAGGCCGCCCTCCTGAGCCATGACGATGGCCAGGCGCCCCTGGGTGACCGTGTCCATGGCTGCGGAGACGATCGGAGAGTGCAGGGTGATGGTGTCGGTCAGGTGGGTGCCGGGGCGCACGTCACGAGGCAAAACGTCGGAATAACAAGGCTTTAGCAGGACGTCGTCAAACGTTAGGGCGTAGGGAAAATCGGTATCTTTCACCCGTGACTCCTTCAGTTGCGGCTCGAGGTTAAAACACGAATGATTGGAGCGAGTTAATAGATGAATTTGCGTGATTTTTCAAGCTGATAAGTGGCGTTTTCCCGGCCCTGCGGTGGGGTTTGGGATCGCAGAGACCCTCTTGTGGCCCCCTTTTTCGCTCGTTGGGGGGGGGCGTTAACTGGAAAGCAGTCTTCCGGGGGCTTTAAAGCGCTGGAGTTGGGGAGAAGGCTTGACCAAGGGGCAAAATATGATACATCGCCGCGACTTGTAACTTTATGGTGTTATTGGAGTTAGTGCGGGTTGTGGGCATGGTTGTGCCCCGTGGCCGCAGGGGCTCCCTGGGTCGTTCAGTTCAAGTCAGCAACCCAAGCAGACAACGGAGAATCCAATGCTCACTCTTACGCTGATTTCCAGCCTTTTGGCGGCCCAGCCGGTCGTCGCTGCGCCCACGGCTCACAAGGTGGCCTATGTCGAACTGGCCCGCGCTCTCAATGAAGTTCACGATGGCAAGACCGCCAAAGCCAAGCTCAAAAAGCAGTTCGAAGCCAAGCAGAAGAAGCTGGACGCCGAGCAGAAGCGTCTTAAGGGCAAAAAGGATGACTTCGACAAGCGGGTCGCCACCATGCGCCCGGAGGTTCGCTCTCAGAAAGAGCAGGAGCTGCAGCGTGAACTCATGCAGCTTCAGCAAACCTACGTGCAAATGCAGCGCGAACTCATGGGCGAAGAGACTCGTCTCACCCGTGACATCAGCGAGCGTATCAAGGCCGTGGTGGGCAAAATTGGTGACCGCGATGGTTATACCATGATCCTCAACATCGGGGAGTCGGTGCTTTATCACAAGCGTCACATGGACATCACCGACGACGTGGTGGCCGCTTACAACAAGCAATACCTCAAAAACTAGTGTCGATGCCGACGGTCGACACACTGGCCGCCCTCGTTAAGGGGCGGGTATTAGGTGACGGGACCCGGGTGATTGAAGATCTTGCCGATCTGCAATCCGCGGGCCCCACGCACCTGAGCTTTCTGGCCAACCCTCGCTACGCGTCCCTCTTTGAGGAGACCCGGGCCGGGGCGGTGCTGGTGGCCAGTGAGATCCCCGCTCCGCACACCACCCTCATTCTCTGTGACGACCCCTACCTGGCCATGGCTCGGATAGGTGCTCACCTGCACCCCTCCCCTTCCTATGAGGCGGGGATCGAGCCGGGCGCGGTGGTGCACCCTGACGCGGTGGTGCACCCCAGCGCGACGGTGCGAGCCACCTGCGTGGTGGAGTCGGGCGCCACGGTGGGAGCGAGGGCGCGCCTTGAGCCGGGGGCCTATGTTGGGCGCAACGCGGTGATTGGCGACGACGTGTTGTTGCATCCCGGAGCCCGGGTGCTGGACCGCTGCAGGGTTGGAGCACGCTCGATTCTGCATGCCGGTGTGGTGATTGGCTCGGACGGGTTTGGCTATGCGCCCAACGCCGCGGGAGAGCGCATCAAAATTCCACAGGTGGGCGTGGTGGAGCTGGGCGAAGAGGTCGAGATTGGCGCCAACACCACCATCGATCGCGCCACCTTTGGGGTCACTCGCATTGGCGATGGCACCAAATTGGACAACCTGGTTCAGATTGGTCACAACGTTGAGCTGGGCGAGCACGTGGTCATGGCGAGCCAATCGGGTATCGCCGGCAGCACCCGCCTTGGGAGCCGCGTGGTGGTGGGGGCGCAGGCCGGCCTCACCGGGCACATCGCGGTCTCCGATGATGTTATGCTCGCCGCTCGGGCGGGGGTGACCAAGCCCATCACCGAGTCGGGTGTCTTTGGCGGCTTCCCCGCGAAACCCCACCGGCAGTGGCTGAGGGAAGAGGCGAACCAACGCGCTATCCCCGAACTCAAACGCAGGGTACGTCACCTCGAGGAGAACCTCGATGATGACCGCCCCAGGAACTAACCCTTCCCCACTTCGGTGTTCTGGAAGACAAGGATTGACTCGATATGGCGATTCATCCCACCGCAATCGTAGATAAGAACGCGGAGGTTCACCCCTCCGCTGAGATTGGCCCCTGGTGCATCGTGCACGCTGGCGCGTCCATTGGAGCGGAGACCACTCTGCTGAGCCATGTGGTAGTCAACGCCCACACCAGCCTTGGGGCTCGCAACACGGTGCATCCCTTCGCCTCGGTGGGGAGCGCTCCCCAGGACCTTAAGTTCAGCGGCGAGCCCTCGCGACTTATCATCGGTGACGACAACGTCATCCGCGAGGGGGTCACCCTCAACCGCGGCACCGAGGATGGTGGCATGGAGACCCGCATTGGCAACCACTGCCTGCTGATGGCCTACTCCCATGTGGCCCACGATTGCGTGCTGGGGGACCATGTCATCCTCGCCAACTCCGTCAACCTCGCCGGGCACGTCATCATTGAGGATCACGTCATCGTTGGGGGCATCGCCGGAGTGCATCAATTCTGCCGAGTGGGGCGTCATGCCTTTCTCGCCGGCGGGGCCATGGTTACTCGGGACGTCCTCCCCTACACCATCGCCCAGGGAGACCGGGCCGAGCACGCTGGCATCAATATTGTGGGCCTGCGCCGGGCCGGGTGGACCCGACAGGATATCCAAGCGGTGCGGGTGGGTTTTAGAGCGCTCTTCTTTGGTGAAGGGACCCGCAAGGAGATGCTCGAGGACGTCGAGAAGACCCTCGCGCCCAAATTTAACGTGATTCAAGAGCTCTGCGCCTTTATGCGCAACTCCGAGCGCGGTGTCAGCGCGGCGCGGGACAACTCCACCGAGGGTGACGGGGCGTGATGAGCCAGGCAGCCCCTTCGTCGTCCCCCAAAGAGGTGATCGGCCTCATCGCGGGCAATGGCGTCTTTCCGCTGCTCTTTGCCAGAGCGGCTCGGGAGCGGGGCCTGCGGGTGGTGGCGGTGGCGATGCGGGGTGAGACCGAAGAGGCCATTGAAGACGAAGTCGATGCCCTCACCTGGGTTCGGGTGGGCCAAATCGGTCGGATGATTCGAGCGTTTCGACGGGCCGGGATTGAGAAGGCCGCCATGGCCGGTGGGGTTCGCAAAACACGATTTTTCGAGGGTATCCGGCCTGATTGGACCGCGGTGAAGTTGCTGGCGCAATGTGCCCTGCGCCGAGATGACGGCATGCTGCGGCTGCTGGCGTCTGAATATCAGCGCAACGGAATTGAGATTGTAGACTCGACTTTGTACATGCCCGATGCCCTCGCGCCTGCGGGGGCTTTGACCTCCCAGCAGCCCACTCTCACCGAGGAGCGGGACCTTGATTATGGCCTTAAAATCGCGCGGGAAATCGGCAAGCTCGACATTGGCCAGACCGTGGTGGTCCGGGATGGCGCGGTGGTGGCTCTTGAAGCCATCGAGGGGACTGACGCCTGCATTCGACGCGCCGGTGAGCTGACCTCAGGCAAGGGAGGGGTCATGGTTAAGGTAGCCAAGCCCGATCAGGACATGCGCTTTGACGTCCCCGCCATCGGCACTCGCACCATCGATAGCCTGGTCAGCGCCGGGATCTCCGTGCTGGGGATTGAGGCCGGCCGCACCTTGATGCTGGAGCCTCAGGCGATCATCGACGCGGCCGAGGCCCATGGCGTCTGCATTGTAGGATTGGACCGATGAGTCAGTCACACCCCGTCCCCATTGTTGTCATCGGCGCCGGTCACCTCGGGCGCTTTCACATCGCCAAACTGATGGCTGATCCCGCGGCCCGCTTGCTTGGGGCGGTGGAGGTGGATACTGCCCGCGCGCAGGTGATTCGTGACGAGTTTGGGATCCGCTGTGAAGCCTCCCTGGAGGCTTTTCTACCCGACGCTCACGCCGCGGTGATCGCCGCACCGACGGTGCATCATCATCCCCTGGCGCTACATGCCCTGGCGCATGGGCTGGATATTCTCATTGAGAAGCCCATCGCCTCCACCGAGGAGCAGGCCCGCGAGATTATTGCCCTCGCCGCTGAGAAGGGTTGCCTTGTTCAGGTGGGGCATACCGAACGCTTTAATCCGGCGGTCGCAGCGGCCCTGGCCATCACTGACGCGCCCCGTTATATCACCACCGAGCGCCTGGGGCCTTTCTCGGGGCGCTCCACCGACATCGATGTGGTGCTTGATTTGTTGATTCACGACCTGGACATCGTCTCTTCGCTGGTGGCGAGCCCCCTGCGCTCGGTGTCGGCGGTGGGAGTTCCCATCCTGACCGAAGAGACCGACATGTGCTCGGCGCGTCTGGAGTTCGATAATGGCGTCGTGGCTGAGATGAAGGCCGGGCGAGCGTCGCTTGAACCCAGCCGCAAGATTCGTCTCATCACCCAGGAGCGCTATGTGTCTATCGACTGCGGCGAGCGCAATGTGAAATCCGTCCGCCGGGTGGGTGCCCCCACCGAGAGTGGCTGGCCTCAGATTCAAGGGGAGCCTGTCCCTGTGGCGGAGGGCGACGCCCTGGCCCTGCAGGCTTCAGCCTTTCTTAGTTGTGTGCAGACCCGCTCCACCCCAGCGGTGTGCGGCGAGGCGGGGCTTCGGGCCCTCGAACTGGCCAACGCTGTCAACGCGGTGATGACCACTCCCTACGCCAAGAGCTGAGGGGCCTCCCTTTGTTGGGGTGCTTGCTGTTGCTCTCCAAAAGCCATTAGAGTTTCTCTGCACCCTGTTGATACGGAGAGAGCTCGCGCCCATGACGGATGAAACCCAATCGCCCCTGTGGATGGTCACCCAGGAGCCGGGGGCGACCCGGCTGATTCAATACCTCTCGCGAATGAAGGAGCGTGTGCTTGCCCGTGAGCAGACGACCCTTTGCTTTTCCCGTAGCGAGTTGAGCGCTGTGCGCGCCTTGTTTGCTAAGAATATTCGTAAGGGAGAAGCTAAACTACACCGTCTTTGTGACCTTTTTTGCGGAACGTTTTTTGAAGGTGTCTGCGACATGCAGAGCGTGGTGATTGGCGAGCTGCCCACTCGGGATGGTCGCTTCACCCTGAGCCAGGGTGTCGATTCCACCACCCTCTATGGACAGACCGACCTCGCTCTGGGGAACCGGCTCTTGGAGCGCTTGCGCTTGCGGGAGGGCGAGCAGTGGGTTCAGCCCCAGCTGGTGGCCAGCTTTGTTGAATATCAGGCGCACACCAACAATCCCTATGACGTTCATAAGATGATCAGTCGCATTAAAGCGGAGGAGGAGATCTGGAATAAGGTCTGTGATGAGATCTTCCACGTGGACACCCTGGTGGATCGTGACAAAGAGCTCCGAAAGATGGGCCGCTACATCAAGGATGTCTTTGGTGTGAAGTTGATCGTTGGGGATTTGGAGGGGATCCGCCCCCTGCATGAACACCTGGCCCGTTTGCGATGGACGCCGGAGGCTCTGACCGCCTGGGAGATCCCCCCGAACTCCTCAACTGACCGCTTGCGCATCTATGAGGTCAAAGACTACCTCGGGGAGTTGCAGCGCAAGCAGACCGGCTGGGAGGCGATTAAGCTGGTGGCGGGATGGGCGGACCGGACCTTTGAGATTCAGATTCAGTCCATGAACAACTACCTGTTGGAGCGTGAGCACCTGACCAAGGAGAGTCATAGCGGGTTTAAGAAGCGCCGGGAGATGCTGCGGGACACCCTCAGTGAGCGCATTCCCCTCTTCGGGTTTTATCGGGATCTGCTGCATTGGCTCTTTTTGCCGGAGCAGAGCGTGTTGCCCACCCATGAAGGGGTGACCATTGAGCTTCGGGACTAGTTAGGGGGGGGCGAGAAGGACCAGGAAGGGAAAACGCCAAAACCGCGTTGTTCCCCCGGGAGTATTGGAGGAGCAACGCGGCGTCGTGTCAACGGACTGGCGGGTCCCGAAAACACGGTTGGCGGAAGGTGCTGGTTAGGCTTTTTTGTTCAGGTGGTTCTGAATGTGCGCTTGAACCGTAGAGTTTTTGGCTTTGATTTCGGAGCAGACGGCCTGCTCAACGGCTCCACCGATGAATCGGAGATTTGCGTGCACGTTGGCGTTAATGCTCCAGTTAACCGTGCTGGGACCGGTGCCGGTCACCTTAAAGGTGCCGCTGCTGCCGGTGCCGGCGAAGGAGGGGTTGGTCATCTGGGTTTCGATGGTGCCGGTGTGCTTGGAGAAGTCGTAGGTGGTCTTCTCGATGTAGTCGAGGGCGTCTTCCCCGGCAAAGGCTCGAACCATCACAGGGACGGTCTCAGCGTGTGGTTGAACAAGGATCTCACGTGTGATGGTGTTGCCCTGCTGCTCTTCTTTGAGCACCTTCACGTCGTTGCCCATCTTGCCGTACAGATTCGCGTTCCATTTGGAGTCGCGAATACAGCGGTCTTCATAGGACTGAACCGGAGTAGTGGTGTTGGAAAGATTGAATGAGTTGGTGATGTTGAGTTTCATAATGCCCTCTCCCGTGGTGCGTTGATACTTCTAGTTTCGGGGGGGGAGTCAGGATGTTGCGTGAACTCCCCTGCCCCTGGCGTTTCTGGTGCGGGGAAGGCCTTAATTACTTAGGGATTTCGGTATTTTATGCCGATACCAATTGAGTCGGTTTTTTTTGAGTTTTTGGGCTTTTGGGGCTGAAAAAGGCGCGACAGAGGGCCTGAATGCGGGGTGGTGGGACCAATTCAGGGAGAGAGGCCCCTCCCTGGAGAGGTGGTCTACGCCGGTTTTACCCGGCGAGGGAGGATTAAGCTGCTTCGGAGAGGTCCTCCGCTGCTTCGGTAGCGAGGCCTTCGTCAATCTTGTCCTGGTAATATTGCTCGATGCGAGGGCTTCGCTTTACCAACTCGGAAGCCACCGACTTTTCGACGCTGCTGCCCACAAGGAAGATGTTGGCCTTGATGTTTGTGGTGAGGGTGTAGGTGACGGTGTTGGGGCTGGAGGGCGCGTTGCTGCGCAGGTTAAACCCACCGGCAGACTGAATCCGTCCTTGCATGATGGGGTTCACCATCTCGGTGGTCAGCGTCCCCTCGTGCTTTGAGAAGTCGTAGGTTGTTTTTTGGAGGTAGTCCATGGCGTCACTGCCCACCAGGGTGCGCACCAGGGCGGGGACGGTGGAGCGGTGAGGACGAATCACGATCTCTCGATTTAGCTGGTCGCCCTTGAGTTCATTTTTGACCAACTCTACGTCATTGCCGATCTCCTCATAGACATAGAGGCTGGTTTGAGGGTCTCGAAGACAATAATCCTCCACCGCTTTAACGGGATCTTCGGTGTTGGCGTAATAGGTGTTGGTGAGGGTTAATGATTTCATAGCTCTGTCTCCGGATTGTAGGTTGCTTCGGCTTGAGAAGCGTTCTCGGGGTTGAGTTGTGTTTCGATCCACTCGAGGGTGTGGCCCCGCAGGATGGGATTTCGTTCTTTCATCTGGTCGGTGATGCCACGCTCGATACTGGATCCGACCATGAAAATCTTGGCCTTCACCTCGGTCTCGGAGTCATAGGACACCCTTCGGGGCGCCGTGGCGTCTGCGCATTGGACCTTGAAGGTGGCCTTGTTCAGCAGTTTATTGCCGAGGTATGTGCTCTTCATTTGGATCGTCGCCGACCCGCTGTGGGAGGCGAAGTCATAGCGTGTCGATTGAATACAGTCGAAGCCGTCATCGCCAATAAGGGTGCGAAGGGCTGTGGGGATGTTTTGGGCCTCTGGCTTAACCAGAATCTCCCGCTCCAGAATGTCTCCCTGCAGGGAGTCCTTGAGGAGCGTGGCGTTGTTGCCCATCTTTTGATGGATGGTGAGGGCGCAGTTGGCGTCCTTAATGCAATGCTCTTCGTAGGTCGCGATGGGATCTGCGCTTCCGGGGATATCGTATTGGTTGCTGGTGTTGATTTTCATGGTGGTCTCCGTGGTGTTTAAGCAGCTTCTGCTTCTATTGTATTCTCCGTCGCGGCGACGGCTTGGTTAATCAGGTTTTGATTGTAGGCTTCGACTTTGGCGGTGCGGGCGTGCAGCTCTTTGATGATGGTGCGCTCGATATGGCCGCTGATGAAGGGGACGTGGGCGTCCACCTCAGCGTCGAGGGTCCAGGTGACGGTTCGGGGGGCCGAGGGGGCCTGGCTTCGAAGGTTAAAGCTCCCTTTGCTGGTTACTTTATCGCGCATGGTGGGATGGGTAAGGATGGTCTCCATGACGCCCGAGTGGGTGCGAAAATTGTAGGTGGTCTTTTGCACGTAGTCGAGGGCGTCGTATCCAAGGAGTCCGCCGATGACCCCCGGCACGCTCGCTCGGCTGGGGTGCACGCTGAGGTCGAATTGGAGTTGGTCGCCGGTGGTTTCCTGGCGGATGACCCGCGCCGATGCGCCGATTAACGCATAGGCACCGATAGCGGCCTGCTCATCGCGAACGCAGACATCTTCGCAGGTTTGAACCGGATCTGCGCTTCCGGGGATTTGATAGGTTTGCTCGACGTGCAGTTTCATAGGGAACTCTCTCTTGTGGTGTTACCAATGATGAGGTTTTCGGGGATCTGCGGGGGATGTTGTGTCGAAATGGGCGCCGGAAAGTTTTTCTTAGGGGTTCTTATTGCTCCCTATTAACAGCTGGTTAGGGGGTCTTGCCCGTGCGGAAAGCAATCCTCGTGATGGAGGCGGGCGCGAGGGAGCTCGCCTGCGGGCAGGCAATTCGTGTTTCAATTCGCTAATTGCCTGCCGTTCTTTTCTTGGTCGAAGCTTTTTGGGAGGATAAGCCCATGAAACGCGAGGGCAGAAAAGGCAAGGCCCGGGCAAGGGGCGCCGAGGGGATTGTGCAGGATGCTCCCATCAAGCATTCAAAGAGCCGGTCCTGGTGGTGAGACCCTGGCCGGCGAGCGGGGTGGCACCCCCTGAGCTTGTGGGGTAGGGTCCCGGGATAACCTGAACAGGGGCCGGGTGTGATGATAGCTTCTCTTTTAGCGGCGGTTCTCTGGGCCAGCCCCTGTGTACATATCTCCATCGAAGCGAGGGTCACCGACGATCTGCGGACCCTCACCGGGACCCTGACCTGTGAACTCTCGACCCCGGCTCCGGAGGAGGTGGTGCTGTGGAATTATCCGGCGACCCTCGGCGATGGAAGTCACCTTGATGATGTGGAGACGTCGTGGCTCTACCCGCAGGGATACAGCGCGGCCCGTCTTTCGGTCAGCATGGGTGGGCGAGCCTTGCCGGAGGTCCCTTCCCTCCCCCTGCGGGTTCGGCCGGAGGATGAAGGGGTCCTGCGTTTGGCGTTCAGCACTCGCGTCCCCATTCGAAACGGGAGCTTCGCCTGGCAGGGTGGGAGCCTCTTTCTGGCAGGTGGGTGGCACCCGCTTCTTGGCAGCAAGGGCTCGTCCCCCTATTTGCCAGCGCCGCTCTCTTATGTGCTTGAGGTTCCGGGGCGGGTGCAGGGGGTCGTGGGGGTTCAGCCCCTGCGTCGTGGAGAACGCGCGCTCACGCGGGTGAGTGGTCGTCTCTATGGGGCCTTTCTGCCGGTGGTGCTGACGCCAGAGCTGCGGGTTACTCCCCTGGAGTCGGGGGTGATCTTCTCCCCTGGTCCGCGGCGGCGCTCCCCTCCCCCGCTTCTTGAGGACATTTCCCGGCATCGGGACGACCTCGCTTTGGAGCGGCTCTCGGCTACCCTGAAGGAGGGGGCGCGGTGGGCTGCGGAGGTGGGGCTCTCCACACCTCCCCTCGGTGTGTGGGTGGCCCCCCTGCGCCGGAGGCTGGTAGAGTTGAGCGATGTGGGGCTTTTGGTCTCGGATCGGGCCTTTCACCTGCTGGGGGTTGAGCGCCTCTTGAAGTTTCACCGCATCCGGGTGTGGGGAGCGCAGCTTCGGTATTATGTGGCGCGCTCGCTAGCGGGCCGGGAGCCCAGAGAGCTTGCGGCGCAGCATGGAGAGCTGGTTAGCGCGGCGCTCCTTGACCGGTGGGTGCGCTCAGCGTACGGCGGAGCGGAATATGCCCCCGATGTGTTGGAGCCCTTCGCGATTATTCCGGAGATCGACACGTTGATTTATGCGCCGCAGATCCCGTTTCGAGAGACGTATTACAAAGCCATCTACGATGAGGGGGCCGGAGATGATCTGCCCTATGAGTTTGCGTCCAGGCGCAACTCTGGAGGGCTGCTTTATGAGAAACTCCTCGACCTCGTGGGGCGTGAGAAGGCCCAGAATATGGTGAGCACCTACCTTAGGTCGGAGCTGGCTCTTGGGGAGGTTATGGCGGCGACGCTGGGGGCCGATGTTCGGGAGGCCCTGGAGGGGTGGCGGCGTGGCTACCCGAGGGTGGACTATGCTCTCGGCGCGGTGGAGTACGGGCGCGGGCAGGCCACCGTGGAGGTGGTCGCGGCGGGGCCGGACTCGGAGCGGGTTAACGAACCTCTGGTGGTTCGCTTAACCACCGAGGGGGGAAAGGTGGTGCAAGGTAGCCGCCTGGGGCCCGGTGTGCTCACGTTTCCGGTGGACTCCGCCCCGGCGGATGTGGTGTTGGACCCCGACAACCGCCTGGTGGAGTTGCATCGCATCCCCGGTGAAGATCCGCACTACAACAATCGACTCTCCCCGAGCTGGCGCTTTTTGCTCAACAACCTCTCGGGGCTCATGTCGGTTACGGACGGGCAGCTGATGGGGAGCGTGAACTTCAGCCTGCGCCAACTGCACGAGCTGCGCTGGCGCTATCAGCTCGCGGGGTATGCCTCCCCCTCGGCCTTTGGGGTGAGCGTGGGGACCTCCTACGGCTTTGGTGAGCAGATAACGCCCCTGTGGCTCGCGGAGCGGGTGGGGCTCTCACTGAGCGCTAATCAACTGCGTCGAGACACCCAGGAGACAGAGGCTGGCCAGGAGGTCAGCGCCGGGGCGTGGTATCGCTACGACACCCGCTTGAGTCCTCTGTCCTCTTTTCGGGGAGAGGGGCTCTCGGCCCGGGTGAGTGGGAGCTACAGTCAGACCGAGTCGGGGAAGGACTATCTCTTTTCGCAGGTGAGCCTCTCGGGGTTGAAGATCTGGCAATGGGGGGCCCGTCAGGCCCTGGTGGCCCGGTTGCGGGGAGATGCACAATGGGGGGAGAGCCCGCCCCAGCGAGGCTTTCGGCTTGGGGGGCCTTACCTCGGGGGGCGGGGATTTGAGATGAAGGGGGTGCGGGGGACGCGCAGGGCGGTGGCGACCCTGGAGCATCGGCACGGGTTGGTGTCGGGGCGGCGCACGGATTTTGGCGGGCTCTGGACCCTCACGGGCATTGAAGGGGCCTTCTTCGCCGACGGCGTTTATCTGGAGGGGGCAAGGGAGACCCCGCCGGGGGCATCCCTCTGTGGTGAGCGCCTCTTTGGGGACGTGGGCTATGGGGTGCGCTTTTTGGGGGACCTGCTGAGCGTGTCCCCCAGCGCTTTGGTGGTGGATGTGGGGGTTCCGCTGACCCGTTGCGGGATGGTGGAGGACGCCTCACCGGTGACGGTCTATGTCTCCTTTGTGCAGTCGCTCCTCTCGTTTTGAGGAGCTTGCGGGCCACTCTGAATTAAGGCAACCTCGACCTCATTGTGAAAATGTCCACCAAACTTTTTAGTTGCAGCATCCCCTTGCGCTGCTCTGCGGAGCCCTCGGGGATGTCCCCTCCCCTCACCCTGCGAACGCATGCCTTTCAGCGGCACCTGCTTGCGACACCGGCCATGGAGCTATTGGCCCTGCGGGAGTCCGGGAGTTATGCCCTGCTGGCTCTACCGGCCTCGGAGTGGCGAGGGCGGTTCGGGCTAAAGGAGGCGCCTTTGGCGACGGGAGAGCCCGAGGCGCCCGCCCTGGAGGGGGTGGATTTGGGGGGCGGCGCCTCGGTGCTGCTGCCGGCCCGAAGGCTGCCCTGGGAGGCCTGCTTCGGGGAGGCACCTCCTCGCTCCAGCCTCTCTCCGGGGCTCCCGGTGGAGTCCTCCACCTTGATTTATCCGGGGGGAGCCTACTCCCCTGGCCTTGACCGCGAGGTCGCGGAGGCGTGTATGCCTGCGCCATCTCTGGAGGCTCTGCTGGAGCGGGTACGTGAGTTGGAAGCGGCCCATGGCGTGAAGAGCTCGGCCCCGATGGACGAGGACCTTTGGCTGGATCTCCTGCGCTGTGCGGGTTCCCCTCCCCCCATGGAGGCTCCCCAGGAGGCGCTGGTGGTGGCGCTGATGCCCGCGTTTCGGTTTTTATATGGGGCGTGGGTGCCGCGGGAAGACGTGGCCGTGGCCACTGAGGCGTTCTGTCTGTGGCTGCGGGCGTTGCGGGAGCTGGGGCTGGAGGATTTAAAAGGGAACGACCTCTTTTGCCTGCATGAGTTCTCCCTGCCTCTTATTCGCCTTCTAGTGCAGGTGAGGCGCCCTGTGGCTGAGCTATTGGACCTTTTGGACCTTGGGGGAACGGTGTGGGCCGGGCTGCGGCCAGATGAGCCCTTGGGCCTTGGCTGTCTGCGGGTGTTGCGTGGTCTTCGCTGCGGCGCGGTGCTTGAACTGGCGGGGTTGAGTCGCCTGCGCTTTGGTGAAGGGAGCGCCTAGAAAAAGTTGCCGATGGTAAACTCGAAGATGCTGTCGTCTTCAGAGCGTCGATGCTTGGTGATGGGGAATCCCCACTCAAAGCGCAGAGGCCCAATGGGGCTGAACCAGCGAAAGCCGAGTCCCACCGACCAGTACATGCCAAGGGGGGGCGGGCCGCGGGAGTCGTCGGGGAAGATGGCGTAGCTCTTGGTGTCGATGTGGGTGTCGTAGTTGAAGAAGTTGGCGGAGTCGGCGTAGGCGTTGCCGGCGTCTGCAAAGAAGACTCCTTTAACCCCGGCAGCCTCCAGGATGGGGAACTCCAACTCAAGGTTGAAGAGCGCCTGCTTGTTGCCCCCGATGTTGAACTCACGGGAGGAGGAGTTGGGGTCGTTGCCAAGCAGCACCGATTGAGTGGGTCCGAGGGAGCGGGGTTGAAAGCCGCGAATGGTGTAGATACCGCCCGGAAAGAAGCGCTCGCTGACGGGGACTCCGTATTTGCTGCCGCCGAAGATGTAGCCGAAGCTGGCGTTAAACTTGAGGATGAACTTCCACACGACGGGCTGGTAAAAGCGCATGGCGAGGTTGAGGCGCTTATAAGCCATGGACTCGTCGGCTCCGAGGGCCTGGGCGGAGAGCTCACCGTCGAGGACGTGAAACACGCCCCGGGTGGGAAAGAGCCGGTTGTCGCGGGTGTCGTAGGAGACGCTGCCTTTGACCGCGGAGCTGAGGCCTGCGGTGTTGAGGTTGTTGAGGGATACCCCTGATGGGACCGAGCCCACGCCGTCGGTGGAGATCTCCACCTCTTCGAGGGTGTAGCCCAGGGAGACCCGGAGATCGTGGGTGATGGGGTAGCCCAGGGTCGGGGAGATCCCCGTGGAGTTGCGCATGAAGTCCTGGTAGTAGTGCTGGGTCAGGTAGGCGTTGAGGCCAAAGGCCCAGAATGAGTCGAGGAAATAGGGCTCCCAGAATTGCAGGGTGGCCAGCTTGCGGCCAAAGTTGCCGAAGGAGAGCTGCGCCGAGAGGGAGAGGGATTGCCCCTTGCCGAGGAAGTTCTGTTGCGAGATCTGCGCGGTGGCGATGAAGCTTTCGACGCTGGAGAAGCCCGCCCCCACTTGAAAGGTACCGGTGGATTTTTCTTTGATGTGGATGGTCAGGTCCATCACATCGGGTTCGGCCCCGGCGCTGCGTTTGATCTCCACCCGCTCAAAATACCCCAATTGGGTGATGCGGGCCTCAGAGGCTTTGACCCCGGTCTCGCGGTAGAGCTCCCCTTCAACCACCCGCATCTCTCGACGAATGACTTTGTCGCGGGTGCGGGTGTTGCCCACGATTTCGATGCGACCGATGTAGACGCGCTCCCCCTTCTCGACGCTGAACTCAAGATCGACGGTGCGGGTCTCGGGGTTGGGGCGGGAGTTGGGGATGATGTTGGCGTAGGCGTAGCCGTGGTTGCGGTAAGCGTCGGTGATCGCCTGAATGTCGGTGACCAGCTGGGTGCGGCTGAATTGGTCACCGCTTTTGACCTGAACCCGCTTGAGGAGATCTTTCTCTTCCACCAGGGTTTTGCCCTCGGGGTCTTTGAGCTCGACCTCGCCGTGAAAGGACACCTTGCCCACGTTGTAGCGCTCCCCCTCTTCGAGGGGAATGGAGAGGTAGATGTAGCGGCGGTCGGGGGAGATGTTGGCGGTGGGCTCCCCTACCCGGACCCCCACAAAGCCGTGGTCGTGGTAGAAGGCCTGAATTCGGAGGAGATCGGTCTGGAAGAACTCTTCTTTGTAGGTTCCCCCGGAGCCAAGAAACGAGAGCTCGTTGCCCTCTTTGGTTTGCATGATGGCTTTGATTTTGTCGTCCCGAAGTGTGGCGTTGCCCACAAAGGAGATCTGCTTGACCAGGACCTTGGGGTTCTCTTGAATTTCAAAGACCACGTCCACGGTGTCGCCGGCTTTGGCGAGGGGCTTGACCGCGTAGTCTACCTTGGCGAGGTAGTGGCCCTTTTCAACGTAGAGGTTGCGGATTTTGTCGGCGTTGGCCTTGAGGAGCTCGAGGTTGAGGATGGTGTTGGGCCGGACGTTGACCACCTCGGTGATGTCCTCTTTGGAGAGCGCTCGCTGCCCCACGTAGTTGACCTCGTGAATGGAGGGCTTCTCCTTCAACTGAACAATCAGCTTCCAGCCATCCTTGGCGGCCTCTTTGGAGAGGGACACGTCCCGGAAAAACCCTGTGTCCCAGAGGGCGTGGAGGTCGGCGGTGACGACGTCGGGATCAAGAGTTCCACCAACCTGGGAGCCGAGCACGCTCTTGACGGCGGCTTCGTCGATACGACGAAGTCCCTCATAGGCAATGTGGACGAGGGTGTCGGAGCTCGAGGTGCCCCAGGCGGGGCCTGGGAGCGTGAGGAGCAGTCCGAGGATCAGAAGTCCGGCGGCGCCTCGGCGGCGCCAGAGGGGGGATTTGGGGGAGCGATTGTCCCTGCCCGCACGACATCTCATTTTATGGTTGTTCCTTTACGCTGCCGGCATCCAGCACCAGCTGGCGGTCCATTCTGCCGGCGAGCAATGAGTTGTGGGTCACGACTACAATCGTGATGCCGCGGTTGCGATTTAGAGCGACGAGCAGCTCGTGGATTTCGTTTCCGGTGCGTTCGTCGAGGTTTCCGGTGACCTCATCAGCCAGCAGAAGCGGTGGGTTCAGCACCAGCGCTCGAGCCAGGGCCACGCGTTGCTGCTCTCCCCCGGAGAGTTCTCCGGGTTTGTGGTTGAGCCGGTGGGCCAGGCCCACCTCTTCGAGGGTTTTGCGCGCGAGGCCCTCTGCCTCTGCTTTGGGGATGCGACGGATCAGCCCGGGCATCATGACATTTTCGAGGGCGGTGAACTCGGGCAGGAGGTGGTGGAATTGAAATACGAAGCCGATCTCCCGGTTGCGGAAGTCGGCCAGCTCGCTGGAACTGAAGCCTCCGAGGGCCTCCTCTTTGTAGAAGAGCTCGCCGGAGTCGGGCTGATCGAGGGTGCCCATGAGGTGCAGGAGCGTGCTCTTGCCCGCGCCGGACTTGCCGGTGATGGAGAGCATCTCGCCAGCGCGCACCTCCAGGCTGACATCCTGGAGCACCTGGATGGTCTCGCTCCCCTTTTGGTAGGCCCGGGAGATGTTGGTGGCCCTGAGCAGGGGTGATTCAGCCTTCACGTAAACCCTCAACCGGTTGCAGCTGCGCCCCGCGAAAGGCGGGAAAGACAGCGAAGTCCCAAACGATAAGCAACGCCGCGAGGACTACCATAACCACATCCGCGTTCTCAAGGTTCACAGGGAGCGAATCGATATAATAAACATCGTTGGGAATCCAGAGGCCAAAGCGTTGCAGTCCCAGGGCCGAGAGGCTGCCGGCTGCCCCGCCCAGGAGCGCCCCGAAGCCGCCGATGAGCATGCCCTGAATCAAGAAGAGCTTCATGATGCCCGTGGAGTGGGCCCCCATGGTGCGCAGAATGGCGATTTCTTTTTGTTTTTCGATGATGGACATGGTGAGGGTGTTGACGATGGAGAAGCTGGCCACCAGGATGATAAAGGCGAGCACCACAAAGGCGATGATGCGCTCGAGCTTGAGCGCTGAGAAGAGGGTCTGGTTGCGTTGCATCCAGTCCTCGGTGGCGAAGTCGGCGCCGAGGTGGGCCTGGACGTAGTTTGCCGCGGGGGCCACGGCCTCGGGGTCGCTGAGCTTGAGGTGAAGCCCGGTGACCTCGGAGGGGGGCAGCATAAAGAAGCGCCGGGCCGACTCCAGGGTGATGTAGGCGTAGCGGGCATCGTATTCGTACATGCGGGTGTCAAAGATGCCCACCACCTCAAAGCCCAGGATGCGGGGAGCGGGGCCAAAGGGGGTGAGGACCTCCAGCACAGGCGAGATGACGTTGACTCGGTCGCCGAGGACCACGTTCAGCGATTTGGCCATCTCCACTCCCAGGATGACCCCAGGGATCGGGGCTGGCGCGGCGAACTCAGCGCTGGGATCGGCCTCGGCGGAAACCGACTCGCGGGTGAGGCCGGCGAGGCTGCCGGAGACCATGGTCTGAAACACGTCCAGCACCTGGGATGATTTGGCGGGATCGACCCCAAGGAGCAGACCACCGACGTAGTTGGCGTTGCCGGCGAAGGCGACCTCCCCTTCGATAAAGGGGGAGGCGCTGGCGATGGAGGGCGAGGCCAGGAGGGTTTTCTCATGGTCTGGCTGCAGGGGAAAGCCCTCTCCGCGGGCGGCTTTGACCTGGGCGTGGGCGTTGGCTCCGATGATTTTCCGTTGCAGGTCTGACTCAAAGCCCCCAAGGATGGCCAGGGAGATGATGACCAGCCAGACCCCCAGGGCGACCCCCACCACGGAGATGGTGGTGACCGTGGATACCGCAGAGGAGGATTTGGAGAGCAGGAAGCGGCGCCCGATCATGGCTTCGTAGCCCAGCCAGGTGGTGCGCGGGCCGTTGGCCCAGGCGAGATAGCCAAAGGAGAGGCCGAAGTAGCCCCAGAGGGCGCCAACGGCAGGGCCCACCAGCAGGGTACGGACGGGGGCTGACGCCATGGCGTGCTCACCACTGGACACCAGCAGCATTGCTGTGGCCACCTCGATGGAGAGCACAAAGGCCACCCCAAACTCGGCGCTGGCCATGCGTCGGGAGGTTTTGGCGAGGAGGAGTCCAGCGAGGAGCGAGAAGCCGCTGATGAAGGCCCAAGTGATGACCGGGGCCTGCTCCATGGAGAGGCCGGTTTGGTGGAGGGTCGCCGCGAGGGCGAGTAATCCGCTGAGGAGGACCCCATTGGCGAGCACCACGGCTCGCAGCTGGCCCCCCCGGGCGCGCATCCACCTAAGGAGGGGGAACGCGAGGAGGCCGTTGAGGAGAAGCGCTAACGCTCCTCCGATGACTAAGGAGTTTTCGCTCACTTTTCAGGGCGCATCTGCGGAAAGAGGATGACGTCTCGAATGGACGTGGAGCCTGTCAGCAGCATGACGAGCCGGTCGATGCCCAGGCCAAACCCTCCGGCGGGGGGCATGCCGTATTCAAGTGCCCGGACGTAGTCTTCGTCCATGGCGTGGGCTTCGTCGTCGCCGGCGGCCTTGGCCTCAAGCTGCTTCTCAAAGCGGGCTTTTTGGTCCACGGGGTCGTTTAACTCGCTGAACGCGTTGGCCAGCTCGTGGCCTCCCACAAAGAGCTCAAAGCGGTCGACAAACCAGGGGTCGGAGGGTTTGAGACGCGAGAGCGGTGAAACAGACGCCGGGTAGTCGTAGACGAAGGTTGGCGCGATCAGCTTCTCTTCGGCGAAGTGTTCAAAGAGCGCCACCACCCGATAGCCGTCGTCGAGGCTCTCGGGGTCGTGGTGTCCGATGGCCTTGAGGGCCGCAAGGGACTTCTCGGGGTCTCGTGCGTCGGCCTGGGAGGGGCCGCCGTGGGCCTCGATGGCCTCCAGCATGGTCATGCGGGCGAAGGGCTTTTTCAGGGAGATGGTGTGCTCGCCCCATTGCACTTCGGTGGTTCCCACGCAGGCCTCGGCCGCGCCGCTGATGAGGTCTTCGCCAATGTCCATGAGATCGGTGTAGGTGGCGTAGGCCTGGTAAAACTCGAGCATGGTGAACTCGGGGTTGTGAAAGGTGCTGATGCCCTCGTTGCGGAAGTTGCGGTTGATCTCAAAGACCCGCTCAAAGCCGCCAACCACCAGGCGCTTGAGGTAGAGCTCGGGGGCGATGCGCAGGTAGAGCTCGGTGTCGAGGGTGTTGTGGTGGGTCACAAAGGGCCGCGCCGCCGCGCCCCCGGCGATGGGGTGCATCATGGGGGTTTCGACCTCGAGGAAGTCGCGCTCGGCGAAGAACCCGCGGATCCAGGTCACGATCTCCGACCGGGCTCGGAAGGTGCGACGCACGTCGGGGTTGACGATGAGGTCGAGGTAACGCTGACGGTAACGGGTCTCGACGTCGGAGAGGCCGTGCCATTTCTCGGGGAGCTGTCGCAGCCCCTTGGTGAGAATTTGGAAGGTCGTCACCTTGAGGGAGAGCTCACCGGTTTTGGTGCGCATGGGGGTTCCGGAGATCCCCACGATGTCACCGACGTCGAGCTGCTTGAGGCCTTCAAAGGTCTCTTCGCCCACGTTGTCTTTGCGAATGAAGAGCTGAAGCCGCCCTGCGGCGGGGTTTTTTGGGGCCTCCTCGCTGCTCTCATCGCCCTCGGGGGTGAGGGTCTCGGGGGCGGGATGCGGGAGGTCGCTGGTGCCGTCTTCGATGCGGATGAACGCGGCCTTGCCCATGCGGTTGACGGCCATGGCGCGACCGGCGATGTGATGCACTTCGTGGACATCGGCGAGGGTGGCCTTGTCGCCCTGCGCATAGCGGGAGATAAAATCGACGATTTTGGTGTCGACCCGGAAGTCGTTGGCGAAGGGGTCTTTGCCCTCGGCCCGCATGGTGGTCGCTTTCTCTAATCGCTGCTCAAAGAATTTGTCTCGTTCTAGCATGATGACTGCCTGATTTTATGATGGTTTCCCGGGTAGTTATGCGGAGAGAGCGATGGGGTCAAGGCCCCGCGCCTCAATAAAGAGCCTAGGGCATCTCACTGTCGCCTTCACCCTCGTTGCCGAGGAGGTAGGCTTCGATAAAGCCGTCGATGTCGCCGTCGAGGACGGCGTCGGTGTTGCTGTTTTCGTGTCCGGTGCGGTGGTCTTTGACCAGACGATAGGGTTGCAGGACGTAGGAGCGGATTTGGCTGCCCCACTCTATCTTCTTCTTCTCGCCGGCGAGGTCTGCCCGGTCTTCGGCCTGTTTTTGCAGCTCAAGCTCAAAGAGGCGCGCTCGCAGCATCTTGAGGGCCTTGGCCCGGTTTTTGTGCTGGCTGCGCTCGGCCTGGCAGGCCACGACGATTCCGGTGGGCTCGTGGGTCATGCGCACGGCGGAGTCGGTTTTGTTGACGTGCTGTCCGCCGGCCCCAGAGGCTCGAAAGGTGTCTACCCGCACCTCTTCGTCGCGGATCTCAATCTCGATGGAGTCGTCGATCTCTGGAGCTACGGCCACCGACGCAAAGGAAGTGTGGCGGCGTTTGGCGGCGTCAAAGGGGCTGATGCGCACCAGTCGATGCACCCCCTGCTCGGCCTTGAGGTAGCCATAGGCGTAGGCGCCGCGTACGGCGAAGGTGGCCCCCTTGAGGCCTGCCTCGTCGCCGGGCTGGGCGTCGAGCATCTCGAGCCCGAAGCCTTTGCGCTCGCACCAGCGCAGGAGCATTCGGTGGAGGATTTGGGTCCAGTCCTGGCTCTCGGTGCCGCCGGCTCCGGAGTTGATGGTGACAATGGCGTCGTTGGTGTCAAACTCGCCACCGAGCATGCGTTGCAGCTCAAACTCTTCGACCCGGCGCACCGCGCCTTCGATGCTGCTGTCCACCTCGGCGGCGATCTCGGCGTCTTCTTCGGCGTATTCGAGCAGCTCGAAGCTATCGGAGATCACCTTGCTGAGATCGCTAAAGGTGGTGACCACCTGCTTGAGCTGAGAGAGATCCCGTTGCAGCGCGGTGGCGGCGTCGGTGTTTTGCCAGAGCTCAGGGTCGGCGGAACGGTGTTCTAATTCTTCGATGCGATCACGTTTGCCCGTGATGTCAAAGATACCCCCGAAGGATATCGAGGCGGGACTGAAGATCGGTCAGCTGGGATTTTCGTTCACTCATGGAGTGGTTCCTAGTCTGTGAGTTGGGTGATGTCAACCGGTGCGAGGCCCTCCTTGCGGTGAAAGAGGCTGAAAGGGCGGGCTCTTAAGGCCGTTTGGTGAGCGCCCTGCCCCGCCTGGTGAGAGCCCTCTGAGGACTTCACCGGAAACTTGACTTTGGGGCCTGATTCCACCCAAATCACGGGTGGGAAGATTATCACCCTGCGCCACTTTATCGCTTGTCCGTTGGCACAGGGGCAACCAGCCCCCCGTTCAGGGAGGGTCAGGGAGGGTCAGGAGTGAGCACAGCCAATGAAACGTGCCGGGTGCTTTCAGTAGCGCTCGCGCCCCGCGTTACCGGATTTGCCGGCGCGGTGGGGGGGATTATGCTCTCCCACGCGAACCGTTTTGTTTCCCTGCGGGTGAATGAACTTGATGACGAGATTGAGAAGTTGCTTCAGGATTTGGCGCAAATCTGCGGCGCAGATAATGCCCGACTCTATATGATGGATCCCGAGAGCAACTGCCTCACCATCGCCAGAGAGGCCAGCGTTGATTCCGGAGAACCCGCGCCGGAGACCATCAGCGAGCCGGATTGGTTTTTTAAGCAGGCTATTCAATGTGGTGTTCTCTACCTCTGTGAGGACGATGCGCAGATTGCCGAAGAGGACCGCCCCGCGGTGAAGCGGGCCCTGGAGGTGTTAGGAGCGCATTGTTTTTTGGGCACCCCTGTTTATTATGAGGGGCAGCCTCGAGGGCTGGTGGGGATCTCACGCAAAGAGCCTGGCGAGCTCTGGAGCCTTGATCACCTGGACGCGGTGGAGCAGACCGCGGAGATCATTCGGCATGTGTGGTTGCGCAAGATCGCTCAGGCCCACGAGCCCATCCGGCAGGAGGCCCTGGAGGAGGCGGAGGACCGGTGGAAGTCCTTTTTGAGCCACTCTCCCGACACCATCACGGTGCTGGACATTGAAGGGCGCATCATGGAGATTAACCGCACCCGGCTCATCCCCAAGCAGGATATTCTAGGCAAGCCCATTTTTCATTTCCTGGCGACCGACGACCACGAGCCAACCCGGGAGCGGCTGGTGAGGGTCTTTGAAGAGCACGAGTCGGTAATTTATGAGACCCAGGCCGAGCAGCCCGATGGTACCCTCCAATGGGTGTGTCATCGACTAAGCCCCCTGCTGAAAGATCACACCGTGGTGAACGCCCTGCTGGTGTCCACCGACGTGACCAAGGAGAAGCTCGAAGCTTCCTCACTGAGTTAAGGGCCTCGGTTTGCGAAACGCTGCCCCGATAACCAGTCCGTTCATGCAGAGCACTACAAACCAGTTGCCAAACTTCGTGTAGAGGGTGGTGTCCTTGAGGGGGGCTATGGTTGGCAGAAGGTAGGTTTGTTCGCCGAGTCGAGTGCGGGTGATGATATTGCCCCGTGGGTCAATGGCCGCCGAGACGCCGGTGTTGGCGGCGCGCACCACGAAGCGGGCGTTCTCAATAGCTCGGAAGACGTAAAAGTCGAGGTGCTGGTAGGGTGCTGACGAGATGCCATACCAGCCGTCGTTGGTGAGGTTGACCAGCCACTGGGCCCCATCAAGGACCTCCTGCCGGGCGATCTCGGGGAAAACCCCGTCAAAGCAGATGAGGGCTCCGGCCGGCGGGCTGCCGATGGAAGCAAAGGAGGTGCCGGCGCTGAAATCCATCAGGCCGGGGACGAATTTCTCCACGGGCAGAATCGAGCGCAGGGGGACATATTCGCCAAAGGGCACCAGGTGGACCTTGTCGTAGCGGCCCTTGATGGTGCCGTCTGAGTCGATGTGAAAGGCGCTGTTGAGGTGCTGGCGCTCGTTGCCTGGGGTGTAGGAGGGGGCGCCAAGGATCAGGGGAATTCCCAAGGGGGAGAGGGGCAGTCGTTCAAGGGCCGTGGAGAGGTAGCCAGGCCAGGCTGCCTCGGGCCAGACCAGGACATCGGCTCCGGCTTTTCGGGCTCGCTCGCTCTCCTGGAGGTAGCGCTGCTTGATGCTGTGCTGGTGGGCTTGGCTGCGGTTTTTGATGCTCTGCTCGATGTTGCCCTGAATAATCCCCGCCGCAAAGGTGGACGAGGGCTGCTCGGAGGGGCGCTGCGCGAGCCAGTGCCCCCCTCCCCCTACTGTGGCGATGAGCGCCAGCATGGTGCCCCCCACCCATATGGCCCGGGGAGAGTGTCGAGCGCGCATGTATTCGGCCAGGGTCGCACCTCCGGTGGCCACCAGGAAGGTCACCAGATAAATGCCCCCCACGCTCGCCCACTGGGCAAGGGGCAGGTTTCTGGCCTGGCTGTAGCCCCACTGCCCCCAGGGAAAGCCTGTCACCATCCAGTTGCGGCACCACGCCACGGTGACCACCACTGCTCCGAACCAGAGCACGCGCAGCCAGGGAGAGTTGTGGCGAAACCAGTGGCTCAAGCCGGTAATCACTGCCCAAAAGAGGCTGGAATAGAGCACCAGCAGCCCGACCACGGCGCAGGCCTGCGCGAGGGGCATATGCGCGAATTGGACCATGGCGATGGTGATCCAATAGAGCACGACGCTGAAGAAGCCGATCCCCGCCACCAGTCCGGCGCTGAGTTTTTGGGTCAGGGTGCCCTTCCCCATGCCGATTTGATAGAGCCCCCCGGCGCAGACGAACATGAAGAGCTCGCGCGGGAGAAAGTCGAGGATGGGAGTGGAGCCAACGGGGGCGATGACCAGGGGGAAGGCCAGAGCCCCGAGCACGCCGACAAGAAGCCAGGAGAGAAAAGGGATCATAGCCGCCCCTTTTATGCGGGGCCCAGGGCGCTGTCCAGTTCCGCCAGCAGGCGATCCTCTTCACGGCGCATTTTGGCGGCCTGACGGCCACCGTTAACGTGATCGTGCCCGAGGAGGTGCAGGACGCCATGGACGAGGAGTCGTCGGTACTCGGCTTCGAGGGAGTAGCCGCCCTTGTCCGCCTGTCGGGAGGCGGTGTCGGCGCTGATGACGATGTCGCCGAGGACGTCGGGGTTGGTGACGCCGAGGAGGGCGAAGGGGTCGTCTTTGTCGCTCTCTTCGAGTTGTGAGAAAGAGAGCACGTCGGTGGCTTTGTCTTTGTCGCGCCAGTCGCGGTTCAGGACCCGGATCTCTTCGTCGCTGGTAATAAGGACCGAGAGCTCGGGGCGTTTGTAACCCAGGCCTTCGCAGATGAGCGAGGCGATTTTCTTGAGTTGGGGGGTGGGGAGTCGCGGTTGCTGTCGTCGGTTTTGAATCGCTATGGCCATTGTTGTTCTTCTGCGCTGCTTTGCTGCGGACGAGGTCTCCTGGGGACCTTGGCGCAGGGGTCAAGGGGAACGTGCACGCGCCTTAGCGATAATCGCCGGATCGTGCAACGCAAGAACGCATTTATTGAAGCAGTCGCCTCTTCAAAGGGCAATGGGAGGGCATCGCAGGTTTTTGGGCCGGAGGACTTAGCAGGCAAAGCTGCTTTCACTCTCGTCCACTCTGGCAGCTAAGTCACAGACCTGCTCTGCTAATAAATCGGGGTTGTCCCAGATTGGGAAGTGGCCGAACTCTTCGGGCTCGGAGAGGGTGGCGTGGGCGGGGAGCGTTTGTTTCCACCACTCTCTGTCCTGGTAGCGCAGCATCTGGTCCTTGGTGCCCCAGCTGAAGGCGATGTTTTTTTGCGGCAGTGTGCTTACCATCTCGCTGGTGAGGAAATCCTTGCTTTGGACGTTGTCGAGCAGGGTTTGAATGTGGGGGCTGGCGAGGTAGGACTGAATCCCCACACCGACCAGGGCGCGAAAGGGGGGCTTGTTTGCGAAGAGCCGGTCAAAGAGGGTGCGTCCTTCGGCGGGGCTGCCCGCTCTAAAGGTGCTGAGGAAGCTGGCCAGGTCCTTCTCCTCTACGGGGGCTCCCCCGGGAGAACTCAGAAAGAGCCCATGAACTTTGTCGGGATGTGCGGACGCGTAATGCACGGCTGCCATGCCGCCCATGGAGTTGGCGTAAAGAACCACCGGGCCATCCACCTTATTAAGAATGGACTCAAGGGCCTCCATGGCGCCTTGAAGGAGGGTCTCTCCATTGAGCTGGCTTTCGGGGATTTTACTGAGCCCGTGGCCTGGCAGGTCGAGGGCGATAACCCGCTTGCATTTCTTGCGGAGCCGGGTCAGCAGAGGACCGTAGTCGTTGGAGCAGGACGTGACGCCGTGGAGCACCACGACCGTAGGGAGAGAACCCTGACCTGCGGCGTCGAGGGCGTGCATGGTACCCACGCTGGTTGGATGCCACGCGCTGCTGAACCCGAAGAGCTTTAACCCGCTTCGGTTGAGCTTCCGTCCGATGGTGACCGCCGGTTGAATCAACCACCGACCTGTCCACTCTCTCAGCTGCTGCAGCGAGCGCTCACGTGCCGTGGCAGGCACGCGCAGGCGGCTGAGTTGTTGGCATTCCTGGCGAAGAGCGAGGAGGTTGTGCGCTTTGCCGGCGTGGGCGAGCTTGTGGAGGTTGGTGGTGGAGGCGGGAGTGTTACCGCTCTGCAGGTAGTCCACGAAATTAGTGGCGCACTCGGGCGCGACGTTTGGGATCTCTATCTCTCGGGTGTTGGGATTTTGTGCGGCTTGAGTGACAAGGGGCAAGCGGGCTTGCGCGACGAGTGTTGCGCGGCTGGTTTCGAAGTGCTGGTCGCCTGTTTTGATGAGGAAGAAATCGTTTTTTTGTCGCTGGGCCCGGGAGTTTTTCCAGGCGCGGCTGATGACATTCGCTGCGTCGTTTTGCTGCAGGGCAGTGGCGGGGAAAGCGTGCTCGTTCAATTTCATGGTGGCTCCGGTTGAATATGGCGTACTTTGGTTATCGGTAGCCGCGGCCGGATGTCGCTTGTTTTTTTGGGGGACTGTGTTTTGCAAGGTATTGGAAATAAAGAAAAAAAAGGAACG
>JAZAIZ010000015.1:0-24939 GCA_036230545.1 Myxococcota bacterium | reverse complement strand
CCCGAATTCTTCGACGCTTTGCGAGTCGTAGAGGGAATGTAAAACCGCCACATGGACCCCCGCGGAGGCGAGGCTGCGGGCAAGGTCGCGTGTGTAGAGGTCTCCGTCGGTGGCGTGCTGGAGATCCCCTGAGAAGCGATCTGTTACCAGAAGAACCGAGAGGGTGTGGTGGGGCTGCCGTCCCCTGTAGGCAAGGGGAGTTAAGTCGTGAAGCATCGCTTGAGCGGCAGTGTTGGAAGGTTCCCACTCCAACGCTCGGCTGGCGTAGTGTTGCGCTTTGCCCGTGGCACCGGAGTGATAATGGACCTGACTCAAGCGCTGACAGACGTCGGTGTTTTTTGGGGAGCGTCTCAGGAGCGCTGCTAGAAAGGGTTCGGCGAGTTGGGGGAATTGTCGCTTCTCCATGAGCGACGCCAGATTGCTCAGGTGACGGTCCACGGCGTCCGGGTTGGTCTTGAGCGGTGTGGGAATAAAAAACTCGATAGGGTTTCGCTGGATGTAGTGGTTGAGGAGATCCTGGTCAAAGCCCCGCATGCGCTCAAGATCGGTGCTTATGTTGTTCTGGTGGCGACGGTATCGGACGAGAGGTTGCGGGATGACGTGCAGGTTAAAGCGCTCCCCGATACGGAGCCACATGTCATAGTCACAACAGATTTGAAAGCGCGGACGTCGGCCTCCCACCACTTCGTAGCAGGCGCGTTTGACGATCATGGATGAGGAAATGACGAGATTTCCTGCGAGGCTTTGGAGGCGAAACTCTTCGGGGCTGTTGAACTGCCCTGATTTTAGGGTGGAGATGGGTTGGTTGTGCTGGTCGATCACCGTGGCGTGGGTGCACACCCCGTCAATGTCGGGGTTGGTGGCGAGTGTGTCGCACACGGCCTCATAATACCCGGGCTCTACACAGTCGTCGGCGTCCAGGCATTGAACGAGATGACCGGTGGCTTTCTTAAGGCCCGCGTTGATGGCCCCGCTGGGGCCAGCGAGACCATTGTTGGTGATGCGATAATATTGGATGAGGCCCTGCTCGCGGTAGGCTTGAAGGACCTCCGGGGTGTTGTCGGTGGATTCGTCATCTACCACGATAATCTCAAGCGGGTCGTAGCGGGTGTTAAGAACGCTGGCGACGGTATCCCCGACAAAGGCCCCGAGATTGTAGGCGGGAATGATGACGCTGATGAGGGGGCGAGGCGGGAGAGGTGTGTGCGTTGTTTCTTTGGTTGGGGCCACTTGGGTTGACTCCTGCTGGTACCGTCAGGCCCATCTCCTTCGGAGGGGCTTAGGCAGAGCCCAGGTTAAACGTTGATTCGCTTTAATCCTAGCAGGAAGAGGGGAGAGCACGAAGACTATTTTGGCGGGAGAGTGGAAGGAGCCCTAATGGGCCGGTGAAGGTGGGGCGGAGAGACCCTCCGCCCCGCGCCATACGTTGTTGGAGCTTAGCCCTCGGCGGGACCGGGTTCACCGAGGTGCTCGCCGCGGATCCACTCGCGGAGGTAGCTGCGGAGCGCGGTCTTCTCGTCGTCGCTTAAGGTGCCATCACCATCAGCGTCAAATCGCGTTTTGAGGGCGTCCCGCTTGTTGTGTCGTTTTTCCCGGCGGTCTTTGCGGGCGTGTCGTTTCTCGGCCTGGGAGAGACGGCCGTTGTTGTCGCTGTCCACTCGGTTGGTGAACGCGTCTCGCTTATTCTTGTGCTTGCTCCGCTTGGCTTCATGGGCGTCACGCCGCTCTTTGGGGCTCAAGGTCCCGTCGCCATCAGCGTCAAATTGGTCCAGGTGTTTGGCCCGAATGTTGGCGCACCGAGCCTCAATATCGGCTCGCAGCGTCGCCTTCTCTTCTGCGTCGAGGCTGCGGGAGTTGTCAGCGTCGTAAATCCACCGAATACGGCGGAGCTTGTGGTGGCGGTGGCCCCGCCGTTTGTTCTCTGCGCGGTCCCGGAGAGACTTGACTCGTTTGTGCCGTCGCACTTCGCCGTCCTGCTCTTCGTCACTCTCTTCGCCGTCATCGTAACTGGCGTTCATTTCTTCCTGTTCCCGGGGATCGATGTCGCCGTTATTATTTCGGGCAAAGCGTTTTCGGACGCGCTTTTTGATCTGTTCGAAGGAACATGCGTTGACGTCGTCGGCAGAATCATCCACGGAGGATTCTTCGGGTTCGGCATCTTCAGAGCCGAGGTCTTCGTCCTCTAGCGCGGCGAGATAGGTGGCTTCGTCGAGGCTAATAATGTCTTCAGTTGTTTCACTTTCAAATTCGCCGCAGGCGATGAACCCGGTGAAGGCGAGGGGGAGAATGAGTGTTATTGGCAGTTTTCGCATGGCAGGTCTCTCCGATAGGGCTTGTTCATTATAGGCGGGCTGGCCCTATAGGTTAAACTCCTCAAGGCGCAGATGGTTGCGGAAAAAACGAGGGTAGATCGCAAAAAGGATCCTCCCATAAGTGTCGGTGAGTGTAGGCTGGTGTGGGTGCTAGCTGATGGTCTCGATGGCTTGGATAATAATAGGACTTTCGGGCACATCCTGCATGTCGTCCGGCAGGGGAGGTTCGCACTCTGTGGGGTCGGAGCTGCTTGGGCAGAGGGTTTTTTGGCCGGCGATGGCTTCTACGATCTCCATGCCTTTGACCACCCTCCCAAAGACAGCGTACCCGTATTGGCTGGGATGCGCTCCGTTGTGGTCCAGTCGTTTGTTGTCCACGAGGTTAATGAAGAATTGATCCGTGGCAGAGTCGATCTCCATGGTGCGGGCCATGGAGATGGTGCCGCGGGTGTTGCTCAACCCGTTGCCCGCTTCATTTTTGATGGGCCCGTAGGTGGGTTTTTCACCGAGGTCGGGGGTATGGCCCCCGCCCTGAATCATAAAGCCGGGGATGACGCGATGAAAGATAAGCCCCTCGTAATGACCGTCGTTAGCGTAACGAAGAAAATTGTTGACGGTGATGGGGGCGTCTTTCCCAAAGAGCTCAAGGGTGATCTCCCCAACGTTGGTTTTTAGAAGCACCCGGGGGTTCTTTTTGGTGTCGTCGGGCCCGAAGCCAAGAGCGTTTATGGCGGCACAGCCCGTGGTTAGCAGGCCGGCCAGGGTTAAGGTCAACAGAATACGGTGCATCATTCTCCCCTTTTTGAAGTGTTCTCGTTAGAGTACCCAGCTTTGTTGCTAACAAAGGCGGAAGGGGGAGGCAATGATTCGGTTAGAGGGGTGTCAGCCGCCTTCTTTGAAGAAAGGGTCCTCTTTCAGCAGTTGAATGACCTCTCCCAAAAAGGGAAAGCGCTCCACCACGTGTTTGGAAAAGACCAATCGGCCATTGGCACGAATGTCAAAAATGCCCTTCGAACCCTCAATCAAGGTCGCCTCGAGCTGGAGGCTCTCGTGGATCTCTGCGGCCAGACCGACCGCCATGGGTTTGTAATTTCACATCCCGCAGTATTCGATGGTGAGCTTCATGCTTTCTCCTGGACAGGCTTAGCGTGATCCGATGGTGCGAAACTTTTTAACAAAGCCGAGTATCTCGATAAAAGATCCAAACACCTTTTCTGCCAGCTTATTGGCGGGGTCCACGTAATGGACGGTTTCTTCGGCGATGGTCTCCGGAAGAATACGCCCACGGGTTTCGGCGATCTCCTGCTGATAGGCGGGACGCTGCAGCCAGGTGTCGATGAGCCGGGCGTCGACCTCCAGATGAAACTGAAATCCATAGACGTTGTCGCCGTAGCGAAACGCTTGATTGGCACAGTCGGGCGAGGAGGCGAGGTGGACGGCGTCGAGGGGGATAGAAAAGGTGTCACCGTGCCATTGAAAAATCTTCTGGGTGCCTTCGAAGTGCTGGAGAAGGGGATCGGTGTGGCCCGCCTCGCTTGGGATAACATCGTACCAGCCAATCTCTTTCACAGGGTTTTGGGTTACCTTGGCGCCGAGGGCTTTGGCGATAAGTTGCGCTCCAAGGCAGATCCCAAGGATGGGCATCCCCTCGGCTATGGCCTGCTGAATGAGTTCGACCTCGGTGACGAGGTGGGGGTGCTTTTCCACCTCATCCACGTTCATGGGGCCGCCAAGAATCACAAGCCCATCGTAGGGGGTCAAACTCGGACGGGCGTCGGGTTTGCGTCCGAAGTTGACGTAGCGAATGCGAAAGCCGGCTTCTTTTAAGAGAGGGTTCAGGTTTCCCAGAATTTCGTAGGGGACGTGTTGAAAGACCAGGATTTTAGGCATGCCTTAAGCCTAAAGAAATCGACCCTGTTATTCAAGCCCCATTGGGCTTTCCTGCCGAAGGGGGAAGGGGCGGTGCCTACCCCTTCACGAAGGTGAGCACTGCTGGCGTGATGAATTTGGAGTTTTCCGCCTGATGCTCCACCCCATGAACCACGCCCTCTTTGATTGTTTTAGCGATGATCTTATAGGAGTTTTGCTCATCTCCCGCGCCCGCCTCACCGAGGTCCTCTTCAGCAAGAAGTTGATGGAGCGCTTTGGGGTGAAGGCCCTTCATGAATGACTGGACGTCCTCCAGAATCTCCTCGGAGGTGGCGCCGTTGATACCTAGATCGATAATGCGGGAGGCCAGGTGATTGCCGAGAGCTTCACCGACTCCCTTAAGGAGGGGCACGACCTCATCGGGAAACTCCTGCACGTCCTTGTATCTGACTGCGGTGACGATGCTGCGCGCCGCTTTAATGCCATCTTTGATTACCGGATCAACGGGGATGGGATCGACGACCCCGCTGAAGAGCGCTGCCTCGGCGTCTTTCTCCAATTGCTTGGTGAAGGGGGTGTCGGTGTTGTACTGGCCCTGGATGGATTGTTCGTCGAACCCATACTTGGCTACCGCGGCGAGTGCCTTTTGGTTGTCGTAGGTGAAGAGCCACGCCACCATGAAGGTGCCAACCCTCGCCAGGGACTGCAGGGCACCTCCCGCGCCGAGAAAGTTATCGACCTTTCCGTCTTTGTAGAGCTGGTCAAAGAAGATGCGCAGGTCGGCGGCGTTCATTCCGACCACCAATGCTTCGGAGATTAGTTCGTCCTGCTCAAAGAAGGGGTCGTTGTCCACCAACTGCCCGCAGAGCTTCGCTCGGGTTTGGGGGGTGAGGTCTGAGGTCTTGATGAGGTTGCAGAGCTCGGTGATCCGATCGCGCTCAATGTCGGTGAGCGTCGCTTTGCGGGCAATTTCAAGCATATCGCTCAGCTCGTCTCCGGTCACTTTGGAGAGGGCCGCCTCCAGGCGCGCCGTAGAACGCTTGGTCCAGTTGTCGATGACTACCCCATAGCCCAGGGTGGTTAAGGCGTCGTTGAGCCCAGTGGGATTGTTGGTCGCGATCTCGCGGAGGAAGTTCAAGTCCTGCATGTAGCGGGACCCCTGGCCGAGGGCGGCCTTATTCACCTTGTGGGGCATGCCGGCTTTGGCGTCTTCGTCAAATCCCACCAGGATGGAGCGGATTTGACTGGCTCGTCCCGTGGGAAGGGCCGCAAGCATCGCTTTTCGCTCGTCTGGGGAGAGCATTACCAAAAGTCCCTCAATTAAGGCAGTCTTCGGTTGACTGTAGGGGGGAGCGGGTTGGTAGCGCGCTTTGTTGGCGACCAGCACAAACTTCTTGAAGTTTTTCTGCTTGACGAGTCGGGTCAATTGCTCGGCCTTGGCCGTCGGGAGTTTGGGGATTCCCAGTGTGCCCTTGGGCCGGGTGCTGGCCATGGCGAGCTCTGCCTCTCGAACTTGAGAGGCAGTGACGATGCCGTTGTCGAGCACTTTTTTGGGCTGCGCGATGGCCGTTTTGGGCACCGTCCCGGTGCGTTCAAAATAGGACACCGCGGCGGTCTCGGGAGACCCGATAAGGGATCGGTACTCCTCGGCTTTCTTCTTTCGCTCTTCGGCGAGTTCCCGGTTGAGGGTTGGGGTGTTGTCGATGCTGGGGGCGCCCCGCTCGGCAATTTTGGAGCGAAACTCCAACTCATCGTAACTGGCGTTGACCAGGTCGGTGTTGACGGTGGACACCTGCTCGAGCGCGGCCTTCACCTCGCTGAGGTCGGGGTTGGCCTTGCCGGCGATGGCCGAGAGTGCCTCCCGGTATGCCTGGACCGCGCGTTGGGCCTGCTGGGTGAGCTCGGGCTCGGTCTCCACCAGACTGTTGGCGAGTCTGCCGGTGTTTTGAATCAGCTCCGAGGATGCTTCAAGCTCCCGGTAGGCGGTGGTGTTTTCGAGCATGGCGCCGAAGGTTGAGCGGAGCTTTCCAAAATCGGGGTTGCTCTCGTTGAGTTGCATCTGCGCCTCGCGGCGCATGGTGGCCAGGTGAATCCCCACGTTGTTGGGGAGGATGGCCTGGATGGTGTCCACATCGGGGAGGGTGTCGATGAAGTTCTGTGCCAATCCCATATCGGTCTCGCAGAGATCGATGTGGGTGAGGGCGACCTTGTCCAGCAGAGCCATCTCTTCTTCGAGTGCTACCATGGCGCGCTCAAGGGAGTACATATCTGGTGATGGTTCGTTGAGGACGGTGTTGACCTCCTTGAGGAGCATCTGAATACGTAGCTTGGAGTCGGTGTTCAGCATGGACCCAAAACGTTGAAACTGCTTAAGCGCAGCGTTTGCGAAGCCGCTGCAGCGGAGAATCTCGGGACTCCTGCCGTCTTGAATATAGGAGAAGCGGACCGGCATTTGGTCGTTTTTAAGGGAGGTAAGGCGCATCTCGACCGCGCGGTCCTCTTCAGGCACAAGCAGGGCCAGCGCGGCGTAGGCGGGCAGTTTGTTGTTGCACTTATGGAGGAACTCCCGGATCTGAAGGCTCACCGCCTCTTCATCCTTGGCGCTGGTCGACCACTTCATGTTGTCCTGTAGCGCAAGGATGTTGTCTACGAGGAATTTGGCGATCTCCAGATCACTGGTGTCATCCTCGTCACCGTAAGCGGTGTGTTTGTTGAGGCTGTGGGGAAAGAGGTACACTCCGGTGGGGGTCTTGCGGTCTGCCCCCGGGGCAGCCCATTTTGGCAGGACCCCTTCGCCGTAGCGGTTGATGTCTCTAAACGCTTCACCAATGGCCTGATAAAGTTGCTCTGAATTTAACTCCGAGCTTAACATCCGTCGGATGCCTCGCTCACCGAGCCACACGTGCAGGTTGACCGTGGTGCGGCCGTATTCACTTCCCTGCTCAAAGAGCTTCATGATGGCGTTGTCGTTGCTCAAATCGCCGTCGTGGTATTTGCCTGTGAAGAGCGCTTCCTGGCAGCGGGTGCGCAGCCGCCCACCGGAGAGGGCGTTGAGGATGCCCATATAGTTTTCCATCTCCTGGTAGTCGGTTCGTTTGTCGACAAAATTTTCCACGACAAAGTCCACGGACATGTTCTTATCCGAGCCAACAAACGCGTTGGAGGAAAACTCGTTTTCCGGGGAGTGGACCTGGATCTTTCCGGCGCTCTTGGTGCTGTCCCCAAAGAACTCTTTGTAGCTTTGGTTGAAGGAGTTGAGCGCCGTACGGGTTCTGCCGAGCTCCGGAGTAAAACGGTCAATGACCGACTGGCTGAGCGTGGTGGTGTCCTCAAATTCACCGAAGGGTGATTTGAAGCTGACGCTGGTTGTGTCCTTGCGGGTGTCGATGGTTTTTTCTTCGTTAATTCGGACACCCGAGCCTCGGATGGTGCTGAGCTCCTGTGCCAGGGTGAGGTCGCCATGAACCGCCATGTCGTAGGCGTGCTGGGCGAGGTCGGCTACTTTCAGGGAGATAGGTTCGCTGCTCAGGCCTGTTCGAATCTCCTTGGGGACCCATTCTCCGAAGGGGATGGTGACCATCTCCTGGGAACCCAGGTCAAAGTCGAAGTTGGTGGTGAAGTCTTTAGTGATCTCAACCCCCTTGGAGGCTTGAAAAGCCAGGGTGGTGTAGTCGTCGATCATTTGGTCCGAGATCCCCGTAGCGCCTTCGGCGACGTTTCCGGCGATCTGCCCCAGGTACTCTCTGAAATCGCTACAGACGCGCTGCCGTAGCTCGCTCCCGGAGGTCATATAATCTTCGGGGTCTTTGCCACCGAGGATGTGGTGGGCAAAGCCGGCAAACACCTGGCCAATTTTTTCTTTGTTGAGGCCTACATCCGCAGTGGCTCGCAGTTCTACTCCCGCGCTGGAGGTTTTCGACTTGCCTATTCGGATCTGAGCTCGGTCTCTGGAGACCTTCTCCACGGTCATGTTCATCTCGCCGGAGAGGGTTGCATAGGAGTTCTTGAATATTCCGATTTTGCCGGTGACGTAATTGTTCAGCGCTGGGATGGTGGTGCCCAGGCCCAGTCCGGCGTTGAGTTTCAAGTTTGCTTTGCCGCTGATCTCAAATTTGGCGCCCGTCTCCATCTCTTTGACGTTCGCTCCTTTGGTGGGAAGCAGTCGCAGGCGGGCGACCTGTTTGGCACCGTTGCTTAAGCCGGAGAGGGTTGAGTCGAGGAACATGAGCCGGGTCATCTTCACCGCGGCGGATTCATCAGCCTCGATGCCGAAGTTGACTGTCGCGCCGGTCGTTCCGACGGGCTTCTCGTGATTAAGCTTGAGACTGACGCCTTGGCCGAGGTCTCCCTCCAGCCAGACGGGCAGGGCGTTGGGGTGCTGGTTGCGAAGAGCGTTGATGGCGAGCTTACGTGGGTCATCGGGTCCCAGGTCATCTTCGCGAAGTTTTTTGGCCCCTGCGGTGAAGGAGAGGGCGAACTCTTCGGTGATCTCCACTTTTTCGTTAATGCCGTGCCGCTTGTGAATCAGCCCATCGGCAGTTTGTGCGGCAATGACGCTCAGATCGTTGCCCGTGGTATGGAGAAATTTCTGAAATTTGGACTCCCCATCCTTAAAGAGGGGCTTGTAGTCGCTCTTTCCCCGAATTACCCCTGCAACGATGTTGGGCTTGTCGTTGGTCTCTTTGCGCTTTTTGTCGGCAAAATCGAAGAGCTTGTCGAGGGTGCGCCCCTCCTCGGGAGCGGCCTCCCTGAGGACCTCGTCCACGATCTCGGCCGGGGCAGGTTGTCCCGTGGCGCCCACCAGCTTTGGCAGCGTTGGCTTGAGGTCTTTGTGGGCGTTTTTCGGGACGTCATTGAAGGATTGGGCCAACTTGACTTTGTTGGTGATGCGGAGAATGTCCTGGGCGGCAGACTGGACGGAGACATAGGGGCTTTGTTCGAGGTACGCCGCTGTTTCCTCCAGCAACTTGAGGCGCGCCTCGAGCCGGGCGGCCTTACTGGAACCAATCGTCTGGAGGTTTTGTGGCTGGGCGCTGTACTGGAGGAGCTCGCGCAGTTGGTCCACGGCTACCTGTCCGTCTGTGATGGCCTGAGCAAAAATATCGGTGGTCACCCGTCGCGGGTCGTGTCCCTTTTTCAGGGCGAGGGCAAAGAGGAGCCCGGCTTTGCTCGTGATATTGGCATACTCGTAGGATTGGGCGAGGAACACCTTGTCACACTGCAACTCCACCTGCTGCATGGCTTCTTTCATACGGGTGTTGGGGTTGTTTTCGATATAATCCGCGAGGGCGTTCATTAAGGTAACCTGAGCCTGCAGGCGACCTTGTTTGGTGGATCCCCGGGTCTGGTCGTAAAAGGGGTTGGCGCTGAAGTTGATAAAGTCGTGAAACGCGTCTACGGCGCCTCGGTCTTTTTCGTCTACGATACGTTGAAAGATTGGTGTCGTGAGTCGCTCGGGATCCAGCTCACGCTCGATGGCCTGCCGGCGGAGGTCGTTGGCGAAGGGGCAGAGTTCACGGACCTCTCCAAACGATTGGGCGATTCGGACCTTGTCGGTGTGTTCGTGGACCTCCGAAGCTGCCTCGTGAACGGAGACCTCCCGGAAATCAACCCCCGGGGTAAGTCCATACTCGACCTGACTTGCGCTGGCGTCCTCAATATAGGAGGCGACCTTGTCGAGAAGAATGAGTCTGGTCTCGTGTCGATCAGCGAGGTTGCTTCCGGCCTTCTCGCTGTGGAACCACCCTGCGTCAAATTCAAGAAGCTCTTTCAGGGCGGCGATCGCTCTGGGACCTTCAGCGGTGGCTTTTTCAAAAAGCTGCGTGGTGAGGCGGTCGGGGTCTCGACCGGACTCTTCGGCCAGATTGCGCAGAACGTCTCCATAGGGGGTGATGTTGGCGTGTTGGTAGGAGCGAGCGATGAATACCTTGTCGAAGCTGTGCTCGACGGAGGTGATGGCCTTGTCCGTGGAGCGGAGGGGGTACTCTTCGATCGAGTTGGCCAACTCGCTTAAGAGCTTGAGTTGGGCGTTAAGTCGTCCGGGCGCGGTGGTGCCTTGGGTGGTGTTGTTGAACCACGAATTTTCAAAGGTCAGGAAGTTTTGCAGGCGGTGGATGATGCGGTCCCGGTCTTTCTCCATGACGATCCGTTCAAAGATCTGGGTGGTGACCCTGTCGGGATCGATGCCCTGGGCGGTCGCCAGCTCCCGGATGTCGTCAACGTGGTCTTCGGGATAAATGGTGCGTAGTTTGCCAAAGGTTTCCACAATTTCCCGCTTGTCCGTCAGGCGGTTCAGGTCTCGGGAGACACTTTGGACGGACACGATGTAGCCTTCCTCCAGGCTGGTGGCGAGTTTGTTGAGGAGAATCAATTGAGCGCGTCGTACGTCTTGTGGCGTGCCCGCGCCGACTTCATTGGAAATTAAGGTATTGTCGAATTCAAGCAACTCTTTGAGTTGGGCGACGGAATCGGGTCCTTCGTCGATGGCGCGTTCAAAGAGATGAGTGGTGATGCGGTCGGCGTTGAGCCCACGCTCGGTGGCCAGGTCGTGGAGCTCCCGTGCGTGCGGTGTGATGTTTTGGAAGTGTTTCGATTGGGCGATGTATGCCTTGTCATGCCCAATAGCCACCTGCTCCATGGCCTGTTCTATTCTGTGAAGCGGATGTTTCTCGACGTAATTGGCGAGGGCGACCAGAAGGTCGACTCGGGCCTCCAAACGGTCCTCCACGGAACTCCCAGCGGTTTGATTGTTCCACCAGGAGTGATCGAAGGCGAGAAAATTGTGGTAGGCCTTAATGGCTCGATCGCCTTCATAGACCGCCTTCTGAAAGAGATTCGTGGTGACGCGCTCGGGGTCGAGCCCCCGACGTTCGGCGATCTCCTGGAGCTTATCGTGCAGAGGGTGCTCATCTCTAAATTTAGCGTAGGTCTGGGCGATGCGTACCTTGTCGGTAACCCGGGCGATGTCGAGTGCGGCACTCTGCACGGAGACGATGTGCTGGGTCTCCAGGCTGTGGGCCACCTCAGTCAGGAGATGCAGACGCGTGTTGAGACGGTCTTTAGCGTTGCTTCCTCGAGTCTGATTGTGGAGAGGGTTGCACTGGAACTCAAGGAGGTCGTGGAGTGCCTTGACGGAGCCGGGACCTTCCTGAATGGCTTTATCAAAGACGCCGGTGACGATTCGTTCGGGATCGGAACCGCTCTCTTTGGCACGGGTCACCAGTTCGTTAGTGAGGTGGGTGATGTTGTTGTATTGGTAGGAGCGGGCGATGAAGTTCTTATCATGGGCGAGCAGCACGTTTCTCATCCCGGACTCAAGGGTAGCGTTGGGGTGGTCCTCGCGGTAGTTGGCCAGGGCGTTGAGGATCCTGAGGCGGGCGTGCATTCGCGCTTCTCGGGTGGTGCCTGCCGCCACATAATTAAAGCAGCTGTGGTCAAACTCGAGAAAGTCATGGAGGGCATCGACGGCGTTGTCTCCCTCATCGACGATGGCCCGGTAGAGGTCGGTGGTGATGCGGGCGGGATCGATGTGCTGGGCCTCTGCGGCCTCCCTGACCCGGGAGGTCAGGTCATTGCTGCGGTCGATCTCACGCACCCTGGCCCGGCGCTGAGCAATACCCACCTTGTCCATGGTTCGCTCAACGTCGCGGGATGCGCTCTGCACCGAGACGATGTAGCCGCTGTCGAGGGAGTCAGCGAGCGCTTCGAGGAGGCGCAGTCGCGCCTCGAGTCGGTCTGCCGGGGTGCTCCCGAGGGTTTGATTGTTTAAGGGGTTTTGTTGAAACTCCAGGAGATGGTGCAGAGCTTCTACTGCTTGAGGTCCTTCCTCGATGCAGCGTTTGAAGATGGACGTGGTTAGCCGCTCGGCGTCCAGGCCGCGTTCCACGGCGAGGTTGTGCAGTTTGTCGGCGAGGGGGCTGATGTTGGCGAAGTTGTGGGATTGTGCCAGGAACACCTTATTGTGGACCAGCATGGTCTGCTCGATAGCCCATTTAAGCCGGGTGTTAGGATTTTCCTGGGTGTATTGAATCAGTCCCTGCAGCATGGTCAGCTGGGCCTCCAGGCGACCCGCCTTCGTGGTGCCAGCGGTCTCTCGATGGCAGAAGTGATCTTCAAACTTCATGAGGCGCTGAAAGGCTTCAAGGGCTTGGTCCCCCTCCTCAACGAGATGCCGGTAGAGGCCGCTTGTCATCTCCTCGAAATTGAGGCCTTTGCTCTCGGCGAGGTCTCGGAGGGCGGGAGGGAGCGGGTCAAAGGTGCGGAGTCTGGCGTAGAGCTGCGCGAGCTCTACTTTGTCGGTGATCCTCGCGATATCTCGGGCCGAACTTTGAACCGAGGTAATGTAGGCGTTCTCCATGTTGTCAACCACCTGCTGCAGGAGGTTGAGCCGCGCTTCGAGGCGATCATCGAAGGTGCTCGTTCGGGTCTCATCGTAGAAGAGGCCTCGGTCAAAGCTGAGAAGTTCGCGGAGGGCTCTTGCCCCTTCGGGGCCGTCGTCAATGGCTTGGTCGAAGAGCCGCGTGGTTAAGGCGTCGGCGTCCAGCCCCTTCTCTCTGGCGAGCGCCCTCAGCTCGGCGGTGTAGGGGGTGATGTTGGCGTAGTTGTAGCTGTTGGCGATGAATACCTTGTCGTAGCTTATCGCAGTTTGCTTCATAGCCCTGAGCATGGTGGTGTGGGGGTTTCGCTCGACATAGCGGGCGAGTCCATGCAGGAGTTTAAGGCGGGCGTCCATTTGCGCGTTCCGGGTCTCCTTACTGAACCAGGCGCTGTCAAACGCAAGGAATTCCTGCAGCGCTTCGATGGCCTCGTCTCCTTCGTGCACAATGCGGATGAAGAGGTCTGTGGTGAGTCGATCTGGATCAATGCCTTTCTCTTCTGCCAACTGTTGGAGTTGGAAGGAGAGGGGGTGGATGTTGCGGAGCTTTCCAAAGGATTGGGCGAGGGTCACCTTGTCGGTGACCCTCGTGATGTCTCTGGCAATACTTTGAACGGACGTTATGCGGCCGGATTCGAGGCGGTCAGCGACCTCCCTAAGAAGAATCAAGCGGGTCTTCATCCGGTCTTGCTTGGTACTTCCTCGGGTTTGGTCATTAATGACGCCGTGGTCAAATTGGAGTAGATCGCGCAGGGCCTCAACGCTCTCTGGACCTTCCTCGATGGTGCGCTCAAAGATCGCGGTGGTGAGTTGGTCAGCATTCAGTCCTTGCACCCTTGCGAGGTCATGCAACTGCTGTGCGTGCGGGGTGATGTTTTTATAGCCCTGAGATTGGGCAATGAACACCTTGTCGTGACCAATGGTTACCTGCTCCATGGCGTTTCGGATGGATTGCAGGGGATTTCGCTTCACGTGGTCGGCGAGGGCGGAGAGCAGTTCATAGCGGGCCTCAAGACGGTCTGCTTCTGTGCTGCCTCGGGTTTCGTTGTTCCACCACGAGCCGTCAAACCCGAGAAACTCCCGGAGCGCTTCAATGGAGCGGTCCCCTTCGTGGACGATGCGGATGAATAGATCGGTGGTAATTCGCTCAGGATCTTCGCCCTTGGTTGTGGCGAGCTGCTGCAGTTGGAAGGTGAGCGGGTGAATATTGCGAAGTTTCCCAAACGATTGGGCCATCTCCAACTTGTTGGTGACTCGGTCGATATCCCTGGCTGAGGAGCCTACCGAAGTAATGAAGCGGCTCTCCAGGCTGGTTGCAACCTGCTCAAGAAGCAAGATTCGAGTGTTGAGCCGGTCCTGCTCGGTGGTGCCGGACGTTTGGTTGTTAAAGAGGGAGTGATCAAAATACAGGAGGTCGTGCAGGGCTTTCACCGAGGAGGGGCCTTCCGCGATCGCTCGGTTAAAGACGTTAGTGGTGAGTCGATCGACGTCGAGGCTCTTTTGCCTGGCCTGGGCTTGGAGCGCTTCGGCGTAAGGTGTGATGTTTTGGTAGTTGTGGGACTCCGCCATAAAGCGTTTGTTGGTGGTCCTGGTGACGTTGTTAATGGCCGAGAGGAGGTAGGCTTCAGGATTTTGCGCTGCCTGCTCCTGAATGGCCGTCAGCAAGTGAACCCGGGCCTCCATACGGCCCGGCATAGTGGTGGCCCGTTTGTCCCAGAATGGGAAATGCATCAGGTCGTGCAGAGCTTTTTGTGTTTTAGGGCCTTCGTCCAGGGCTCTTTCAAAGAGGTCTTTGACCACGGCGTCGGCGTCAACGCCCATTCCCTGCGCGTGCTTGTAGAGGGGGCCTGCCTTGGGAAAGATGCACCAGAAGGGGAGGAGGTCATCTGAACCCTCAAAACCAGCGATGTCAGCCCGCAGTCGGGTAAAGGTTAGTTCAGCATCAGCTTTGGCGGCCTGAAAGGCGAGGTCGAGGTTTTTCTTTTTGCCATCAAAGATCTTGTCCTCCCCCGAGAGGGTGGATTGAATGCTGTAGAGCAGGGCTTCCTGGTGCTCGGGGCTTAAGCTGTCGAAGTGTTCGGGGGTCAAGCAATCGGGCTCCTCACCACAGAGCTTCAATACCCGTTGATTGTTGGGGTCGTAGGGGCGCTCTCGCAGTCGCTCAAGGACGAGCTTGGCGAGGTCGTCTTTGTACCAGAGCGACTCCGTAAAGCGTTGAGTCTCGATGTGGGGCTCTACATAGGTGTTTCCGATTCGTTCACGGAGTTTAACATCCGCTTTGTCTGCCCAGCGGTGAAAGAACTTCTCTTCCAGTTCCTTGTCTACCTTCTCACGCTCTTTACGTCGCTCTTTGACCTGATAATCTTCGTGGACCATGCGGCCCCCGCTGACGGCGAGGTTGAAGATCCCCAGGGCGGATCCCACCGCAGCGCCGCTTCCTCCGGTGACGGTACCGGCGAGGCTGGCGATACCCGCCGCGGTGTTGATCCCCGCCTGCAGGGCGTCCAGCTCTTTCTCTGTCTCGGAGGATTCAAAGACCGACACCAGGAAGTTGTCGATCATCTGGCTTCGGTCTACGGCGCGGGCAAGCTCCCCGTGTCCGGTAAACTCGCTGATAATTTCCAGGGTTCTGGTGTCCTGCAGGCGTGCCTTGATGTTGTCGACTTCGTTGCCGAGGTCGACGCGGTCGCTGACGGCCTTGACTCCCTGGATCACCCCCAGGACGGTAGAGGTTCCGCTGAGGGCGGCGCTAGCTCCAGCGCCTCCACAGGCTCCGACAAAGGTCTCCAGCAGGCCCACTCCATCGAGGAGGTTGGCCGCGGCGTCAATGCCGGTGGCCATGCCGGGTTCTGTTACCGCGATCTCTCTTACTTTTGAGACACCCGCCATGAGGCTCTCGGCTGCGGCGTTTTGCTTCGCCTTTTTATCTACCGCGAGTTTGGTGGCGTTGCGAGCGTCGAGCATTCCCTGTGCTTTGCCGAGTACTCCTCGTTTGGGGCCTTGCAGGGCTTTGGCATCCGGTGCCGTCTTACCCATGGCATCGTCATAGGTTGGGGGAGGAGTGTCGGGCAGCTTGTCGTCGGTGGGAAAGCCGGGAGGGGGATGGTTCGGCATGGTGACGGCGCTGTTGTAGTCTGGTGGTTTTGGCAGCTCGTTGGAGTCTTTGGTGGGCTGCTTATTGGATGGTTTTACGGCGCCGGTTTTCTTCGGTGGTATACGTGGCATAGTCAAATTCCCCTCTTACCTTAATACTATGGTATGGCGGAGCACCGACGCTAGAGTTTTCTTAGTGATTTCAAGGGGGCGGTGGGCAGAATGGGCAGAAAAATCGCCAGAGGAGGGCGTGCCGATTTTGGCTGAGGTGCTGGGGAGTTCGGGGGCGGGATATCCCTGATATCATTCAGGAAGGCGAATTAGCCTGTGCTCGATGCGCTCACATTGTGGGTGAAGAGCGAGATGCAAGGAGATGTGTTGGTGCGTGGGGCACTCTGGTCACCCTCTGCTACTCGGGCACCTCTTCGCCCACATCGCTCGGCTTGTGATGGAAGGGGATTGAGGGGAGGATATCCTTTACCATGCCCCTATGGAGCACCCGAGAGTCTTTCTTCAGGGGAATGAATGGGGGCGTTTAGTCCTGGGGGGGGAGGTCCGGGAGGGAGAGTTGTAACTGTTGTGCGTGAAAGCCGGGGTGGTAGGGACCAAGCAGCAGCTGGTCCTCGCTGGAGTTGATAGCTCGGGCGTTGGTCTCGCGCACGAGGTCGAGGGGGATGTCCATCACCTCTGCGACGGCGCTGTCGATGATGAGGTGGATGAGGATCTTGGCGATGAGGGCCCAGCCGTTTTCGTCGTTGATGTTGGCGTTGGATTCGCTGTTGATGGGGCGTCTGCCGGTGGCGCTGCGTCTCCAGATCTCGGTTCCACCCCGGGTTTCGACGAGCCGATAGTCAAAGGTCACCTGGTGGGCCCCCAGGCTCGCTCCCCAATGTTGGATGGTAACATAGAGGACGGCGTCCACACCAAACACGCTGGTCAGTCGCGAGAGGGGAGCTTGATGCATCTGGCCCGGGAGGGTGAGTCCGTTGTCCCGAAGCATCTGATTCACCATAGCGATGGGGGGGACATAATAGCCGCGCTCTCCAAGGACGGCGCTGATGGTGGAGAGGTAGCGTGCGCTGGCGTTCATCTCGGTGGTTTCGTTGAGGGGCGGCAGGACGAGGATCGACCGCGGGATGTCGCGATGATAGGCTGTTTGGGCCAGGTGTGGCGTGGTCGAGGTGGGGGTGAGGGTGCAGGCGCTGCTTATCACCAGGAGGCTGAGGCCTGCGAGGGTTCGCGAGAGGTGTCTCATTTTAACCTTCCGATCAGGAAGTCCATCAAGGCAGCGCTCTCCGGAAAGAGTGTCTTTTCAGCGATGAAGTGCTGGCGCGCGGCGTGGTTGTCACCGGTTAGGGTGCAGAGATAGCCGAGGTGAGCCCATTTGCCGGGGGGAATTCGCCGATGGTTTTCAAGGCTGGTCCGAATCTCCTGAGCGAGGAGCTCGCGTTCGGTGTGGAGGTCGGCGGGACGTTCGGGGTTGAACACGACGGCGTTTACGGACTCTTCGTAGCGCCCCCAATCGTAGAGCCCGGTGGGGCTGGCGCAGCCAAAGCCGAGGGCGCTAAGCAGCAAGGCTACCACCAGCGGGGTCCCGAGTCGCATTATTGTCGGCCCCATGTTCCCGCGTCCAAAGAGGTTACGAGATCGCTGACCGCCTCAAGAAGGGCCAGGTTGAGCACTTTGTCGGTGAGGCTGGCGTCGTAGCTGGCAGCGCTGCCAAAGCCACTGACCTGTTGGGTGGTGAGGGTGGTCTCGCCGGCTCCTTGCGCGGTGTAGAGCACTGCCGAGGTCTTGACGTCCACCACCGAGAGGGAGACCTTGCCGTAGGCGACCTGGGTTTTGGTGCTGCCGAAAAGGCCCCAGAAGGCCGCTGCGCCCACCTCTTTGCGGCCAAACTCGGTGACCGCGCCGGTGATAAGCAGTTCTGCCCCCTGAACACTTCCTGTGTCGCCGGAGAGATTCGTCTCTTGAGCCAGTTCTTGAAGGTTGGCTCGATCAAGGAGAACAAAGCGGGCGCTGTCGGAGAGGTGGCTTTTGAGGATTTGACGGCCCTGCAGGCCGAGGGTGTCGCTGCCATCGGAAAAGAGGCCTTGACCAAATTGGGTTTTGTTGGCGAATTTTCCGATGGAGAGGTTGCGCTGCTGGGTGCCGGCGGGAGCGGCGGGGATGGTGGCGACTCGAGGTTCGATGGTGCGCGACCCCTCGGTGATGGCGCAACCGACGGTGACAAATGACAGGAGCAGCGCAGGGGCAATGAAGAGTCGGAGGAAGGGAGAGGGAGTTTTCATGGTGTTCACCTTCTAGCTGGTTGGAGGCGTTGTTGCAGGGTTGGTTAGACTCATAATTTCACTTGAAGTCAAACCCCCTTGGTGTTGAGGGCTGTTGGAACGAGCCCTCCCTCCATTATTGTTCCCCGTCTCGCACCGCGATTAAGCCGTTGAGCACGCCCGCGTAGGCGGTGCCGTCGGGCCCGAGGGTGATGGGGGCCCAATTATTGTTCCACGCCATACCGGTGCCGGTGAGGATCTTAAAGACCGTCTCGCCTGTGTGGAAGTCGACGGCGGTGAGGTACCAGGGACGGGAGGAGCGGGTCGTCCCTGGCTCGGAGGTATAAAGGTAAATCAGCCCGTTGGGGATGGAGAGCTTGGGTACGGTGGTTTGGGAGGCTTCGTCGCTTGTCCACACGATGTCACATCCGGAGAGATCTTCCCGCACATCGATGCGCACGACTCCGGGCGCGGTGTCCCGCATATCAAAGGGAGTGGTGTAGCCAAAGTTGTTCTCCACAATGACGCTGCGTCCATAGCCGATCAAGGAGTTGTCGGTGGCGCTCTGTCCGGGTTCAAACACCGGTACGCTACAGATCAGGCGTTGGTCAGCGGTGGCGCCTCGATGATAGACCAGCACGTGGATTTGCTCGTCTCGGTTGTCGGCGATGGCCACAAGGTCTCTCTGCAGCAGGGTTGGTGTGGTGCCTGAACCAAGGTTAATGGAGCCCCGCTTGGTTGCGCTCCCTCGGGTGTAGGTCTCCCGCCAGGTGAAGTGGGGCATGCCGGTGGTGGGATCTGCCTCAAAGCGGTAGAGCGCGAAGTCCGAGAGAATAAACACCCCGTCCTCGCCGACGGTGATGGCATTTTGAATCTCTTCACCTTCGAGTTGCATAGTCTCCACCCGTCCGGAGTCCCGGTCTACGGTGCCCACGACCCCTTTTCGGGTTACAAACCACAACCGTCCCTCCCAGTCGGGAATGGCGTCGGTAACCCGTGCGCCTGTTTCCAGGTAGGGGTTGAGGTCGTATTCTTCGGCGACTGTCCACTCGCAGGTGCCCCCCGGGGCATCGAGGGCAAACACCTGAATGTGGCGTTGGGCGTTGGCGATGATGGGGCGGTCAAGGTGATCGAGGTGAAAGTACGCGCCCCCGGAGGTGTCGTTGAGGATCTCCTCGATATCCCCGCCGGCGTGGGATTCCCTTACGGGAAGATCATGGGTGGCGAGCACCTTGAAGGTGGCTGGGTCTATTAACACAAGCCGCATGCTGTCGAAGTCAGAGCAGACCGAAATCAGGCGGCCCCGTCGGTCAATGGTGACCGTGGCGCACTCGCCCCCCATTCCTCCAAAGGCCAGGGAGCGAACCTCGGGATTCACCCCCAGCGGGCCGGGCCAGGCATAGGTGCCGGTGGAGTAAGAGTCGCCGTGAATGCCGTTGCGGCCCGGGGGAGCGAGGAAGGGGTGTGCGGGGATAGTAGTGGGCGGCAGGGGGGTGGCTGAGCGAGTGGCGGGGTTTCCTTTGAAGGCGGTTGCGTTTTCGGTCCCATGCCCCTGCGGGATGGGCTCCCCAATCCCCTCTGGCAGGGGTTGGGAGGTGCAGAGGGGAGAGACGGCTGGTGCGGGGTCGGTGTTGTTAAGGCAACCAATGTTAAGAATCATCATTCCTGCGATGATGGTTCGGAGCCCGCTTAATCGAATCAGAATCATCTTCAATCTCCCCGATGCAAAAAGAACCCTTGTTGAGTTTGGCTGTGTCTATCCGGTATTTAGACATAGATCCAGTTGGAAGGCAGTGGGCAAGAAAAGGCGTTTTCTACCTTTGTGACCGCTTCCTGCCCGAGATGATCAGCTAAGGATCGTTAGGGGAATCTTTTGGGTGAATTGGTCCCTTACCGAAAAACCATAGTCGCCGAGGCACCTTCCGAAGTTATCGAAATAAAAGAGGAATTAAGGTGATGGGCGGCCCTGATGTGGCCTCCTTACTTTAAGCGAACGGGGGCTCTCTCCCGGCGATAACTTCAGTGACAGGAACCACCCTCTCACCAGGAGATCTCCCATGCCACTTCGTCTTTTAGACCTCGCCGACATTGCTCGCGTGAACACTGCGATGACCGACGTCGCCCGTGAGGCCATCGCCAACAACGACGGCATCATCACCGCCGGGGACTACGAGCGCGTAGTCGCTGCAGCGACCGCGATTCGCGAAACTCCGGGAGAAGCCGAGCGTGATGCGTTAACTCAGCCACGACAGGGTTTGATTGATGCGGGCATTGATGTGGACACCCTGCAGTTTGAGCCCGCGATTGTCGAGCGGGTTCGGCCCTTTGTTTCTCCTGGTGGCTCTGAGCCTCTCGCGGGACTCTGCACGCACGTGACCCTTCCGGATGTGGACACCCTTCAGGGCAAACTGGAACAACGTTTGAAGAGCGGTCGGGATCTGGGTACCTACAAGGACTGGCGGGTTCAAACCCCGGGGGCCGATGTTACGTTCGCCACCAGCGGTGCGGGGCGTGAGTGGCCCGGGCTGGTGCTTAAGTCGCGCACCATTAAGGACCCTTGCCCGCTTCGCGACCTCGTTGGTGAAAACAGTGACCTCTTTCAATCGATAACCAGCGCGGCTGATCTTGAAGAAGTGATTACGCTCGTGCTGGGAGCGGAGTCCCCCTATTTCAAGGCGCTTGATATCTCCTCGGCTTCAGCGAATGAGCAATACGCGGTTCGGAATTTACGTCGCAAGGCGTTCATTAATTCGTTGAAGGAGGCGGGAGTTTCAGCGCTTGCAGGAGATGAGCTGAGGCGTGCCGGGGGCGTTATTGAGGGCGTCTCCATTAAGATGGTGCTTGGAGTTGTGTTTAATATTGAGACGGGTACCCACACGAATTACTGGCCCTATTGGGACAATTATGCCGCGCCTTTGGAGAAGATGCTTGGACAGGAAGAGGTTGGCAGCGCGGGATTTCACCAGATCAAGAATCGCCTGAATGACATCTACCGCCACAAGACTCACAACGAGCGAAAGATGCGTGAGGTGAACGAGCGGGATTTCGAGACCTCGGCTCAGTTGGCGCTGGTTTACTCTCCTGCCTATGCAGAGGGCCATGGTCACCGGGTCTCCCTCAGCGTGGGGAGCACTCCTCTCAACCCTTCTTATGAGCTGATCAGCGTCAATGACACCGGGCTCCCCGAGTGGTTATCAGATTACGCCGGCCTACAGCTTTATCGCGACACCAACGCTACGGGAACTCTTCGTGTGGATTATATGGGGAAGGGCGACTCTTCTGCGGAAGTGTCCACTCGTAAGCTGCTTGGGAAGGTTGTTCCGGGTGCCCTTAAGGATCATCTTAAGGTGCAGGCGCTTAGCGATGATGACACCAGTGATCTGACTCTCCGACGTTTCCGGGGGGGGGAAAGAGCGCGGAAGAACATCTCCTTTGATTGGGGAGGCAAGGGCGTGATTGATATTGAACCCACGGATGTCAGCTGGTGGGGGCATTGTCACAACAGCGCCGCTCTCAACACGATGGCGATCAACCCCCAAAAGCATGTGGCATTTTATCGCGCACATCGCGGGGTAGAGATAGCCAAAGCGCTGCGTTTGTATTCTTTAAACGATAGCTGGGATATTGCCGGCGCGCTCGTCGCAGACCACGAGGGAACTCCTGAATGGAGAACCACGGACACGAACGCTCCGGTTGCGATTGACCGCGCCACCTTTGTGGGAACCCGCAACTCAGGATTCCACCAGCTGCGGTTGACCCTCGGGGAGGGCGACCCGGTGGAGATCGAGGCTGAGGTGAAGAGCCTCGTGGATGGGATGGGCAATGGTCAAGACCCCCTGGCAATTTACCGTGAGAACGTTGAAAACGAGCGTGGGAGCTTTGGTCCAAACCCCCTCTATGTCAAAACCAACCCGGCCGAGGTGAATGAGATTAGCGTGGATGTGGTTCATTGCGCGATGGTGCTTGAGGTTAGCTCTTTAGGCCTTGACCTCAAAGGAGATCCCCTTGAGCGCAAGCGGAGGGTGGAGATTGATCCCGACGAGGACCGCTTCGTTTGCATCAATGAGGTGCTGACGAAGTTTCATGGCGAGGGTCTCGGTGGTGAAGTGACCGCGCATTACTATAATCCGGCCAGACGTCAATATTCTACGGTGGTTCGGGACGTTACTCCCGAGAACGGTTTTCGGGGCGAGGAGATTCGTCGGACCGAGCCTGTTGAGGTGACAGAGCTTCAACACACTGCCGACAGCGATTATCAGTCGGTGAACGAGATCTTCTCAGCCTTTATGCAAACTCCGGGGGCGTCCTGGACCTACGATACCGGAGCGGGGAAGTCGGTGTGGAATTACGCAGTGAATCGTCAACAGCTCAATCTCCTCAACGAAGTTCAGGAGACCGAGGCGGGGCAGGAATACACCTACCGGACCTTTGACCTGAGCTACTCCACCGTGGGTGGGCCTGAGAAAAGTCATCGTTTCATGATGAAGTTTGATGAGGGGGGAAGTGTCGTTGGCACCTGTGCGCTGGACCCTATGCCGGACTTCGCGTTTCGCCAGAAGCGCATTGAGGCGGCACCCATCAGCACAAGCCCTTGGGGGGCCCCGGTCTACAATGTGAACGCCTTGAAAAAGGGATACCTCTTTCGAGAGGGGGAGACGGAGTTTGATGGTGTGGAGACGGCTTTATGGCAACGCCAGGCCGCTGTGCTCTTCGCGTCCCTGACGGACAAAACAGCTCCCGAACAGGCCTTTGTTTTTGAGAAGACCGACGGTGGGTTGGTGAGCTTTGCCAGTGAAGCCTCCTTCAAGGAAGCTATCGACGCCAACAAGGCGCTGCATCGAGGGCTGGCGAGACTCAACGCAGCGACGCAGACCAAAGAGAGGTCCTGAGATGAAGGTATCCATGATTCAAGCCGGGCTGGCCAAGCACATCGACGAGCGGGCCATGACGACGTCCTCCACCTGTGAAGACGCGATTCAGCCGACAAGAGAGGGCTGCAGGGCAGCGCTTGCCCAGGTGGAGCGCACCGTGGATGCCCTCAGGAAACGAGCCGGGTGCTTGCCCGCCGGGTCCCCTGCGCTGTCGACCCTCGAGGCGAATATCGAAAAGCTCGAGGCCCTTCGTGAACGAAAATTGGCGGCGTTGCGCCAAAACGTTGAGGGTCATGTTCCCTTTCATTCCCACACCCCCGGTGATTCCCTCACCGACGAGCGCTCAAGGGAACTTTCCCGGGACGTTAAGGACCACTACTTTAGCGACTTGGACGGTCAGAGGACTGCCCTGCATGGAGAGTACGCTTTTGTGGTGCCCTTTGACGAACCGGGAACGATTCGGGTCGGCGAAAGCCATCACCAATTAGCCCGGGGTAAGCCCGTGTCCTATGCCGGGACCTGCTGGTTTGACTCGGAGTCACGATTGACCAAGTGGCAAAACCTCACGGGCCATTACAAAACTCATCCGGCGTTTATCGACCAAACGGAGTGCGCCAGGGATTCCCGGGGTCTGCTCTTACCCAGAGACAGGTTCAGGGCGCGTCACATCGACGCTCTCCGAGTGGCCGATCTGGGAAAGCGTTATTGGGACAATACCGGTTCGTTGGAGGCGACCGCGCAGGAAATTGGGGTCAGCCCTGACGACCTGGAGCCTGTCCTCAGGACGCTCGGGATCCTCTAAGCCACGGATGGGATCCTAATCCTCGGAATCTACCAGCACAAAATCATCATCCAGGGCCTCCCAGCCTTTCGAATCGTCGGCATAGGCCGATCTTGAGCCTTCGGGCGGGTTTGTCGCATAATCAAGCACCACCTCCTGCCCGGTTTGAATCGAGAGCGCGTGGTCAATTCCCGCGTCCCGGGCGGCCTGCAGAAAGGTCTCCCGGGCCTGTTGCGCCATCTCTGCCTGTTGTTCCTGAAGGCGTTTGGGGTCGACCAGTTCCCAGTCGTCTTCGTTATCAAGGGCCTCCCCGTGCGGAGGCTCTATCGTGGGAGCTTCTTTCATAACGCTCCACATCCCATAAATCGTTTTCGCCTCCGCCGGCAGATTCATCGCCTGACAATAGCTGCTGTAGGCGCTGACCAGCTGGGGGTGAAGGTCCTTCTCTCGAAAGCTCTGTGCCTTGTCCACGGTGCCGGAGTTGAGAAAGTGCATGGAGTGGAGCGCGGCCTCGGAGACGGTCCCAAGCCCCACCTCCTCCAGCTTGATAAAGGTGTAGGGGGTGTTCTCAATATGCACCTGCCCGAATAAAATATGGGAGTGATCTCCCGGCAGGGCCGGCAGGGCGCTGTCTCCCCCTTGAAAGCGAACGTCGATGCCATACTGGAGGGGGTCTGTCTTGTAGTGGCTTGAGAGGGGGAGGATGGGGTAGTCGGGGCTGCGCAGGTAGGCGAAGTCATTGGTTAGAAATCCAGGGTCCTCCTGACCCGTGGCAAGCTTGACGTAGTTTTGCAGGCATTGAAAAAGACGCTGATCGGGGTCAACGATTTTAAAGGAACCCCGGGCAACGAGCTTGCCCTCCTTCGCGCCGTCCCCTACGACGGCCCACATCATTAAAACGACGCCGGCGAGGTAATCTCTGCGTGCCTCCGCGTGTTCGGTGTCCCCCCGCACGCTGCGATTGAGGGCCTTCATCGGCGCGGTGCTCAGGAGCCAGCGCAGTTGGGAGATTGCGCCGCTGCCTTCGTGTTCGGTGCGCAGGGTCTCTATCTCAAGTTGTCGGTAGAGGCCTCTGGGGAAGGGCTGGGTTGGGTTAGGATGCCGATAGAGACCGCTTAAGAGTTGACGGCCGAGGTTGCACAGGGGCAATTGGCTGAAGGTCTCGGGGGTGGCCCGCTGCGCTTGTTGGAGTCCGGCCTTCAGGGTTGTGCTGATCTCTGGAGGTTGGGGGCCTCCTGCTGGGGCGGGGGCTCGAAGACCTGCGGTCGGAGCTTGTGCCTTTGGGCTGGTGCCATCGGCCGGAGTGTAAGAGTCCCCGGGGGGAGCGCGGTTGAGGGGGGTGTTTTTCGGGGGAGCTTCAGCGGGGCGG
>JAZAIZ010000014.1:0-14940 GCA_036230545.1 Myxococcota bacterium | reverse complement strand
CCGGCGGGACGAGCTGGAGGCCCTGGGGTTTGAAAAATTTAAAGGGGTGCAGGTGGCGCGCTCAAACGCCGCCCTGGCAAGCACGCAGCACAACGAGACGGTGACGACTCTACGCGACGAGATGGAGCACCTCCGAGTGGAGAAATTTCAGGCCGCCCAGGAGGAGCGCTCCAAAGCCGCGACGGAGGTCAAAGAGCTCAAAGAGACCAGCAGCGCGTTGCGCCAGGAGCTCGAGCACCTTCGATTTGATAAGCAGGAGGCGGTTCAGCAGGAGATAGCCAAGGGAGCCGCCGTGGCTCTCCAGCTTCAGGAGACCGCCGCCACACTGCGGGGAGAGCTGGAAGCGCAGAAGTTTGACCTCACTACGGAGAGTCAGCAAAACGAGTCCAGGCATCAACTGCTCACCCAGAAGCTTCAAGAGACCATCATCGAGTTGCGAACGAAACTGGAGGAGAAGCAAGCATGACGGAGCAGAAAAAAACAGCAGCGTCCTCTAAGAAACGCTCACGGAAAAAAGCAGCAGCCGACTCCAACATGACATCTCTCAAGCGCGACCTGCGCAATGCGGAGTTGCTTCTGAACATCTCTCAACAGATGGCCGCCTGCGAATCCAGTGACAAATCTCTCGAAACCTTTCTTGAGATCATTGTGGAGCAGATCAACGCAGAGCGAGGCACACTCTTTCTCAATGACCCCGTCACCGGAGAGCTCTACTCCCGGGTGTTGATCGGCAACTTCCATCGCGAGATCCGTATCCTCAACACCTCCGGAGTCGCGGGCCATGTTTTTACCACCGGTGAGCGCGTCATCATCTCCAACGCCTACAAAGACCCGCGCTTTGATCAATCCATCGACGAGAAGACCGGCTACACCACCAAGCATATTCTCTGCGTCCCCATCGAGACCGTCACCGGAGAGGTTATCGGGGTGGCTCAGGTCATCAACAAAAAATCCGGGCGCTTCACCAAAGACGACCTTGAGCTGCTGGTGCTGATGACCAATCAGGCGACCCTCGCGCTGCGTAGCATGCAGGTGGTGGAGCGCATGCAGAAGAAGCGAGAGCAGGAGATTGAGTTCTTGGACGTGGTCGCCGACATCACGTCCGAAATCAAGCTGACCAACCTTCTGGCCAAGGTCATGGGCGAGGCCACGCGGATGCTCAACGCAGATCGAGGCACGCTCTTTCTCAACGACCCTAAAACCAGCGAGCTCTACACCGAGTTTGGAGCCGGACTTGAGGTGCAGCAGATCCGATTTCCCCATCATCTGGGCATCGCCGGCGCGGTCTTCACCTCGGGGAGTTCCGTCAACATCCCCTATGCTTACGCGGACCTGCGCTTCAACCCGGCCTTTGATAAACAAACGGGCTATTTCACCCGCTCAATCTTATGTGTTCCAGTGGTCAACAAGCAGGGCACCACCATCGGCGTCACGCAGGTGCTCAACAAACATGGTGGATCCTTCACCGACGAAGATGAGAGCCGCCTGAAGGCGTTTACCGCGCAAATCTCCATCGCGCTGGAGAACGCGAAGCTCTTTGACGACGTGCAGAATATGAAGAACTACAACGAGAGCATGCTCGAGAGTATGACCAATGGCGTCCTCACTATAGACAGTGAAAACACCATTGTCACCTGCAACCTGGCTGGCTCAAATATTCTGCGAATGCCTCGCATTGAGGACATCATCGGGCAGAGCGCTGGAGACTTCTTTTCCGGAGAGAACGCGTGGCTGGCTGAGCGCATTACGAGCGTGTGCGAGAGCCAGGAGTCGGACCTCATGCTGGACACGGAGTTTGACTGTCAGGGCGAGAAAATCTCACTCAACCTCACCATTAGCCCCCTCTTGAACGCGGAGAAGAAAAGTCTTGGGACGATGGTGATGATGGAGGACATCAGCAACGAGAAGCGACTTAAGTCGACGATGTCTCGATACATGGACCCCAAACTGGCCGCCCAGGTACTCTCGGATGGGGAGGAGTCCCTCGGAGGCACAAACATCCGAGCCACGGTACTCTTCTCGGACATTCGCAGCTTTACCAGCATCACCGAAGAACTCGGCGCCAAGGGCACCGTGCAGTTCCTCAACGAATACTTCACCATCATGGACAACTGCATTCAAAAAGAAGAGGGCATCGTCGACAAATTCATTGGTGACGCTATCATGGCAGGCTTTGGCATCCCCTTGGCCCACGACGATGACGAGGACCGCGCCCTGCGCGCCGGGATCGCCATGATCGTGGAAATGAGGAAGTGGAATAAGGAGCGTCTGGACCGAGGCCAAAAAGAGATCGACATGGGCCTTGGGCTCAACACCGATCTGGTGGTCTCAGGCAATATCGGCTCCCCCAAGCGCATGGACTACACCATGATCGGTGACGGGGTGAACCTCGCGGCCCGGCTGGAGAGCGCCTGCAAACAGTACTCGGCCCGCATACTCATCAGCGAGAACACCTACAAGAGCCTGCGGGGGACCTATCAAATCCGCGACATCGACAAGGTGGTGGTTAAGGGCAAGACCGAGCCTGTGGGGGTCTACGAGGTGTTGGATTACCACACCGACGAAACCTTCCCCAACCTGATGGAGGTCGTCAACCAGTTCAACAACGGGATGAAGCATTATCGCAACCAGAGTTGGGAGAAGGCCATCGCAGCGTTTCATGAGGCCCTCAACCTCAACCCCACCGACGCCCTCTCCCAAACCTACATCGACCGCTGCAATCACTGGAAGAGCAATCCCCCCTCGCAGGACTGGGACGGTGTTTGGGTAATGACCTCAAAATAACAGGCGCGCTCCCCCCCTTGTGCCTGAGGCATGAACCCGATAGAGCGGGCCCATGCAATTAACCCGTCCCCACCTTCAAGGCACCCTGCTCCGTCGTTATAAACGCTTCCTCGCCGATGTCGCGCTGGAAGATGGCACGGAGATCACCGTGCACTGTGCCAACTCCGGCGCCATGACCAGCTGCAAAGAGCCGGGTCGTCCCGTCATCATCAGCGACTCCGAAAACCCCAAACGCAAGCTCCGCTACACCTGGGAGATGATTGAGATGGAGGACGGCTGGGTTGGGGTCAACACCGCTAACCCCAACACCGCGGTGACCCACTTTGTGGAGGCTCAGCAAATCCCGGAACTTGCGGGCTACGACAAGTCAAAGCGCGAAGTAAAGTACGGGGTGGAGGGACGCAGCCGCATCGACCTGCTGCTGAGCAAAGAGAGCGGTGTGCGCTTCTTTGTGGAGATAAAAAACGCCACCATGAAAGTGGACGACTACGCGGCATTTCCCGACGCGGTCACCACCCGCGGGCAGAAGCATATTGAGGAGCTCGAATTGGTGGCCAAAGCGGGCGACCGGGCCGTGCTCTTCTTCTTTGTGGGACGCACCGACTGCGCCCGATTTCGCCCCGCCGATGAGGTAGATAAGCGCTATGGTGAGTTGCTTCGACGAGCCGTCACCGCCGGAGTGGAGCTTTTGGCCTACCGAATGAAGTTCACTCCCGAGCGCATTGAGCTCGGCGAGCGGCTGCCGATTGATTTATAGGCGAGTCCCCTCCTAATCCACAAAGGCACCGATGGCGTGATAGCCCGCATCCACGTGCAGCACTTCACCGGTCATCCCGCTACCCAAATCGGAGAGGGCAAACACCGCGGCTCTCCCCACATCATCAATGGTGACATTCCGACGGAGAGGAGTCTGCTTTTCTACGGCAGTCAGCTGCGTCCTCATCCCCCGAATCCCGGCGGCGGACAGGGTCTTGATGGGACCGCTGCTGATGGCGTTGACCCGAATGCCGTCGGGCCCAAGGTCCCGGGCGAGGTAGCGCACCGCAGACTCCAGCCCGGCTTTGGCCACTCCCATCACGTTGTAGTTGGGAATTACCTTCTCGCCACCATAGTAGGAGAGGGTCAGGATGCTGGGGTTCTGCTCACTCTTTTGCAGGAGCGGCTCACAGGCCTTGGTGAGGGCCACCAGAGAATAGACGGAGATGTCCATGGCCATGGCGAAGCCTTCTCGACTCGTGTCGAGGAAACGCCCACTCAGCTCCTCGCGTTTGGCGAAGGCGACAGCATGAACAATAAAATCGAGGTGCCCCCATGTAGCGCCCACCTCTTCCACCAGCTCGGCGAGCTGCGTCTCGTCAGTGAGATCACAGGGCAAGAGCGCCGCGGCGCCGAGCTCTTCGGCGATGGACTCCACTTTCCCCTGCAGGCGCTCGTTTTGGTAGGTGAGGATGAGGTCCGCGCCTTCGGCGGCCACCGCCTTGCCTATCCCATAGGCGATACTTCGCTCATTGGCCACGCCAACGATTAATCCTTTTTGTCCATCGAGAATATTCATGGAGAGGAAGTATCGAAGATTGGAATCAAATACCACCGCTGAACCACGCAGGCAGGAAAGAAAGGCACCGGAGTCCTCCCCCAATAGAGAGGAGGTAACCCCGATGCCTCTGGGGAGGGGGGAAGTAAGAAATCCCTAGCGGGTTCGGTGGTTGTGCTTCAATCGATAGATGCGCGCGGAAGCTTTTTTCTGTGCCTTATTAATACGTCGAGACTCTCTTCGGGTGATTCGGCCATCTGCTTTGGCGCTTCGTTTCATCGCCGAGATTCTGCGCTGCTGATGTCGAAGGCTCGCGGCCTCCCCGATGGTAAGGCTTCCGGTGGATACCCCTTGAGCGATCCTGGCCTGCTGCCGGGTCCTGTGATGCGAGCCCCCAGCCGCGTATGCCGTGGAGGTCAAGCTCACCACCAACGCTACCGCCGCCACCCCCAGTGCTCGACCATGAATTTTGTCTTTCATTTTCAATAACTTACTCATTACCAGCTCCTTTAATTGGGGACTTGCCTGTCCTCCGGTTATCCCCCTGCAGAGTCAAACTCCCCGGACTCCAAAAAGTTGCGCCGCCCAAAGAGACTTTTTGGAAGAAAAATAGAGATCAAAGGGCCAAGGCCCCCCGAATCACACCTTGCGAGAGCACCCAGAGAAGAGTAAGACAGACGCCAACAAATATCTTGATGAGGAGAGGTTCGGAAGACAATGTCCTATCAAAAGATCACAACGCCTGACCAAGGCGAAAATATCACAATCAACGCTGACGGGAGCTTAAACGTTCCCTCCAACCCCATTATTCCCTTCATTGAAGGGGATGGCATCGGCCCTGATATCTGGAAGGCCTCCCAGCCCGTCTTTGACGCTGCGGTGGAAAAGGCCTACGGCGGCCAGCGAAAAATCGTGTGGTTTGAAATCTACGCGGGTGAGAAAGCGCTGGAAGTTTATGGCGATGACGCCTGGCTCCCCCAGGACTCTCTCGACGCCATTGAAAACCACGTCGTAGCCATCAAAGGGCCCCTCACCACCCCGGTGGGAGGTGGAATCCGCTCTCTCAACGTGGCCATTCGGCAAAAGCTTGACCTCTACGCCTGCATGCGCCCCGTCCGCTATTTCGATGGCGTGGCATCGCCGGTGAAGAGCCCCGAGCAGCTCAACGTCGTCATCTTTCGGGAAAACACCGAGGATGTCTACGCTGGACTTGAGTGGAAAGAGGGCAGCAAAGAGGCTGAGGCGCTTATTCGCCACCTCAACAGCGGCCCGGCCAAGAGCCTCGGCAAGACCATCCGCACTGACAGTGGCATCGGCATCAAGCCTATCAGCGTGACGGGTTCTCAGCGGCTTATCGCCCGCTCAGTTCAGTATGCCATCGACAACGACCTCCCCTCGGTCACCCTGGTGCACAAGGGGAACATCATGAAATTCACCGAAGGGGCGTTTCGTGATTGGGGCTACGAAGTAGCAAGCCGGCAGTTCGGTGACAAAGTCGTGTCCGAAGCGGACGTGTGGGACAAGCACGACGGGAAAGTTCCCGCGGGCAAAATCCTCATCAAAGACCGCATCGCGGACGCTATGTTCCAGCAGATTCTACTCCGACCGGACGAGTACTCGGTCATCGCCACCACCAACCTGAACGGAGATTACCTCTCCGACGCCTGCGCCGCGCAGGTGGGAGGCCTGGGGCTGGCGCCGGGTGCCAACATCGGCGACAAAGCCTCCGTCTTTGAAGCCACTCATGGGACCGCTCCCAAGTACGCCGGTCAAGATAAGGTCAACCCCTCAAGCGTCATCCTCTCCGGAGCGATGATGTTCCGTCACCTTGGATGGTCTGAGGCTGCGGATTTGATTGAGAGAGGCATCGAAGGTGCCATTAACAACAAGACGGTCACCTATGACCTTGAGCGACAGATGGATGGAGCCACTCTGCTGAAATGCAGCGAGTTCGGTCAGGCCATCGTCACTAATATGTAATTTTTTATTGAAGCCGCCGTCCTGGCCGACGGCGGCTTTTATTTTACCAACCCACGTTGGAGGTTCCCATGGCCCGCACATTTACCCGTCCCAAAATCGCGCTGATTGGCTCTGGCCAAATCGGTGGCAATCTTGCCTTATTTGCGGCGCAGAAGCAGCTCGGTGACGTCGTCCTCTTTGATATCGTTGACGGGATGCCCAAGGGAAAAGCCCTTGATTTGGAGCATATGGCTCCGGTGCAATACTACGACGCAAAGATTATGGGGACCAGCTCCTACGAAGACGTCGCCGGCGCAGACGTGGTCATCGTCACCGCCGGGATCCCACGCAAGCCGGGCATGAGCCGCGATGATCTCCTCGATACCAACGTTAAGATCATGAAAGAGGTTGCTACTAACCTCAAAGAGTATTGTCCCGATGCCTTCATTATCTGCATCTCCAACCCCCTCGACGCCATGGTCTACACCATCAAGGAGATCACCGGGCGCCCCTCCTCCCACGTGGTAGGCATGGCGGGGGTTTTGGACTCGGGCCGCTTCCAATACTTCATCGCCGAACACCTCAACGTGTCGGTTGAAGACGTCAACGCCTTTGTGCTGGGCGGACACGGGGACACCATGGTCCCGGTCATTGACTATTGCTCAGTGGGCGGGGTTCCCCTGACCCAGCTGATGAGCCGCGAAGACATCGAGGCCATCGCCAACCGCACCCGAAAAGCGGGCGGTGAGATCGTGGGTCACCTCAAAAACGGCAGCGCCTTCTACTCCCCGGCCGCGAGCGCCATCGCCATGGCCGAAGCCTACCTGCGAGACAAAAAGCGGGTGATTCCCTGCGCAGCCATGTGCAACGGGGAATACGACGTGGACGGACTCTATCTCGGCGTCCCGGTCATCATCGGCAAGGATGGCGTCGAGAAGATCCTCGAGGTGGAACTCTCCGATTCGGATAAAGCGTTGTTGAAAACAAGCGTTGAGGCCGTTGGCCGACTGGTTGAAGAAGCCAAAAACCGCCTATAATTCGTAATGCTCCCCCCTTCTCAATAGAATTATGCCGCAGGGCTCCCACCCTGAGCCCTGCGGCTCTTTACCTTTGGGACCATGAGATAAGGAAACCAACCACATGAGCTGGGTACAAAATTTCGCAAGATCTTCAATCGGTGCCAAGGTCGTCATGGCTTTGTCCGGTCTTGTCATCGTCGGATTTGTCATTGGACACATGCTGGGCAACCTGCAGATTTTCCTGGGGCAAGACGCCCTGAACGCCTACGCCGCCAACCTTCACGCCATGCCCCCTCTGCTTTGGGGAACGCGGATTGTTGTGGGGCTCTCCATCATCGCCCACGTGCTTTCAGCCATTCGACTCTCGCTGCTTAATCAAGCCGCCAGACCTGAAGGCTATGCACGCAAGGCCTATGTTCGCGCCACCCTGGGATCTCGCACCATGCGACTCTCGGCGTTGGTGCTGCTGGCCTTTGTGATTTACCACCTGCTGCATTTCACCCTCGGGGTCACCCACCCAGATCATAAAGCCCTGGTGGACACCGCGGGTCGCCCGGATGTTTATTCCATGGTGATCCTCGGGTTTCAGCAACCCATCGTCGCCATCAGCTACGTCGTCGCCATGCTCCTGCTCGGGCTTCACCTGAGCCACGGCGCCTCGAGCATGTTTCAGAGCCTGGGGCTGCACCACCCGCAATACAATGGCTTTATTGACAGTGTCGGACCAGTGTTGGCTGGCATCATCGTCGTTGGAAATTGCTCCATGCCCCTGGCGGTTCTATTGGGCGCGCTAACGCTCCCCGGAGGAATGTAAATGAGACTCGACCCCAATGTGCCCTCGGGCCCCATCGAAGAGACCTGGAACAACCACAAATTTAAGATGAAGCTGGTTAATCCGGCCAACAAGCGAAAATACAAGGTCATCATCGTCGGCTCCGGTCTCGCCGGTGCCTCGGCCGCCGCCACCATGGCGGAGCTCGGCTACGATATTGACTGCTTTTGCTATCAGGACAGCCCCCGCCGCGCCCACAGCATCGCCGCTCAGGGGGGCATCAACGCCGCCAAGAATTACCAAAACGACGGAGACAGCGTTTATCGCCTCTTTTACGACACCGTTAAAGGCGGAGATTACCGCTCCCGGGAGGCCAACGTCTATCGTCTTGCCCAGGTCAGCGTGGACATCATCGACCAATGCGCCGCCCAGGGGGTACCCTTTGCGCGTGAATATGGCGGGCATCTCTCCAATCGCTCCTTTGGGGGCGCCCAGGTCTCACGGACCTTCTACGCCCGTGGGCAGACCGGCCAGCAACTTCTACTGGGGGCCTACAGCGCCCTGAGTCGGCAGATCAACACTGGCAAAGTGACCATGCACAACCGCACCGAGATGCTGGATCTGGTAGTGGTCAACGGCCACGCCCGGGGCATCATCACCCGTGACATGGTCACCGGAAAAATTGAACGCCACGTCGCAGACGCCGTCGTGCTCGCCACCGGCGGCTATGGCAACACCTTCTTCCTCTCCACCAACGCCAAGGGGTGCAACGTCATGTCGGCCTACCGGGCCTACCGCCGTGGCGCAGGCTTCGCCAATCCCTGCTTCACCCAGATTCACCCCACGTGCATCCCCGTCAGCGGCGACTACCAGTCCAAACTGACGCTCATGAGCGAGTCCCTTCGAAACGACGGGCGGGTGTGGGTCCCTCTTAAGAAAGGCGATGACCGCGCCCCCAATGACATCCCCGAAGAAGAGCGGGACTATTACCTTGAGCGCCGCTACCCGAGCTTTGGCAACCTCGTCCCCCGGGACGTAGCCTCACGGGCTGCCAAGGCAGCCTGCGATGAGGGCCGGGGCGTTGGCTCCACAGGGCTGGGGGTTTACCTCGACTTCGGTGACGCCATCAGACGCCTGGGTAAAGACACCATCGAGCAGCGTTACGGCAACCTCTTTCAGATGTACGAGCGCATCACTGACGATGACCCCTACGAGGTGCCCATGCGCATCTTCCCCGCGGTCCACTACACCATGGGTGGCCTCTGGGTTGATTATAACCTCATGAGCAACCTCCCCGGTCTGCACGTCATTGGAGAGGCCAACTTCTCCGATCACGGAGCCAACCGACTCGGAGCGAGCGCTCTGATGCAGGGACTGGCGGACGGCTACTTTATCTTGCCTTACACCATCGGCAATTACCTGGCCACGCAATACCAGGGAGAGGTCTCCACCGACCACGAGGCCTTCGCCGAAGCGGAGAACGCGGTCCGCGCTAAGATTGACCGCCTCCTCAACGTTAAAGGGACTCGCTCCGCGGACGACTTCCATCGCGATCTGGGGAAGATCATGTGGCAATACTGCGGCATGGCGCGCTCTGAAGAGGGCCTCAAAACCGCCCTTGAGGAGATCCCACGCCTGCGGGCGGAGTTCTGGGAAAACGTGATGGTGCCGGGAGACTCCGAAAACCTCAACATGGCCCTTGAGAACGCCGGTCGCGTCGCTGACTTCCTGGAGTTTGGTGAGTTGATGTGTCGGGACGCTCTTGAGCGAGCCGAGTCCTGCGGTGGCCACTTCCGACTTGAGAGCCAAACCGAGGAAGGCGAAGCCAAACGCAACGATGACGACTACTGTCACGCCGCCGTCTGGGAGTTCAAGGGCGAAGAGCAGGCTCCGCAGATGCACAAAGAACAAATGGAATTTGAGAATGTCCAGCTGACTCAGAGGAGTTACAAATAATGAATCTGACACTTCATATATGGCGCCAAAAAGACGCGTCCACCCCCGGCAAGATGACTAAATATGACGCTAAGGATATCAGCGAGCATATGTCCTTTCTGGAGATGCTGGACGTGGTCAACGAAGACCTCATCGCCCAGGGAGAGGAACCCATCGCCTTTGATCATGACTGCCGCGAAGGAATTTGCGGGATGTGCTCTCTGGTGATTAACGGCATGCCTCACGGTCCGGAGCGAGGAACCACCACCTGTCAGCTTCATATGCGGAAGTTTAAGGATGGCGACGTCATCTACATTGAGCCCTTTCGGGCCAAAGCCTTCCCAGTGGTTCGCGACCTCGTAGTGGACCGCAGCTCCTTTGATCGGGTAATTCAATCCGGTGGGTACGTCTCCATCAACACCGGTGGTACCCCCGACGCCAACGCAATTCCCATCCCCAAAAAGGAAGCTGATCTGGCCATGGACGCTGCCGCCTGCATTGGCTGCGGTGCCTGTGTTGCGGCGTGTCCCAACGCGGCCGCGATGCTCTTTGTGGGAGCCAAGGTATCTCAGTTGGCTCACCTGCCCCAGGGACAGCCCGAGCGGATGGACCGCGCCATGAACATGGTCACCACCATGGACGATGAGAAGTTTGGCAATTGCACCAACGCCTATGAGTGTTCGGCGGCATGCCCCAAAGAAATCCCGGTTCGAGTCATCGCTGAATTAAACCGCGATTATATTAAAGCATCCCTTTCCTAAAGATTTAGCCCAAAGAAGTACCCCCCATGCGCGCATTCTTTATCTTGACCCCACTATTTGTATTTCTGGGTGCGACCTACGCCAGCAGTTCCCTGCAATCGGCGCCGGCCCCCCAGGTTACCACGGTCAAAGCTACCCTCTATGGTGAAGCCCTCGGCCCCCAACCGGCGCTGCCCCTGCATAAGGTCCTGGGAGCTCCTCAATCCTATGAAGGCAAAACCGTCACCGTCACAGGCTATGTTCGCAAAGCCTGCACCAAGAAAGGGTGCTGGATGGAGCTGGCCCCCACCAGTGACAAGAAGGTGCAGGGCTGCCGGGTGACCTTTAAGAACTACGGCTTCTTTGTCCCCCTTGACTCAGCGGGTGCCACAGCCCGACTTCAGGGAAGCGTGCAGTTGAAAAAGCTCACCAAAGAAGCGGTGGACCATTATGAAGCCGAAGGCGCCACCTTCACCAAGAAGCAGCCTGACGGCTCCGCCCATGAGATGCGTATTATCGCTACGGGCGTTGAGTTGACAAAATAAGAATCCCCCCAAGCACAATCACAAAGCGGAGATGAGCGCCTCACGGTCGCGACGCCTGACGCGCTCTGCAACGACCACGGCCTTGAGTTCTTCGAGGGCGGCGTCGAGGTCGTCGTTTACAATCCAGTGGGTGTATCCCGTCGCGTCCTGAATCTCCTGCGCCGCCACATCAAGCCGTTTTTGGATCTGCTCTTCGGAGTCGGTCCCCCTGCCCCGCAAGCGCTCCTCCAGCACCTCCATGCTTGGCGGGAGAATAAACACCAAAACCGCGTCATCGAGGCGAGCTGCGATCTGATGGCCCCCCTGAATATCGATATCAAAGAGCACATCGATGCCCTCGTTCAATCGCTGATTGGTCTGGGCCAGTCCGGTACCATAATGATGCGCGTGCACCTCGGCCCACTCCAGAAACTCCTGGGCCTCAACCATGCTTTGAAAAGCATCCGGCCTCACAAAGTGATAATCCACTCCGTCCACCTCCTGCCCACGGGGGGCGCGGGTGGTGTACGAAACGGAGTACTCAAGGCCAGAGAGTTCCTCCATCAGACGATGGCACAGGGTTGTCTTTCCACAGCCGCTTGGAGCGGAGATCACAAGAGGGACACCACGACGCACGTTACTCACCCTGCACTTCCTTCAGACGTTCGACAAGCTCGGTGGTGGAATGATCTTTAGGATCTCCCACAATCGCTACTCGCCCCCCATAAGATTCGACGACGCTCCGCTCAGGAACGCTCTCGGGAGAATAGTCCGTCCCCTTGGCGTGAACCTCCGGACGCAGGCGCTCAATCACACCGGTCACGGTCGGCTCATCAAAGAGCACCACCCAATCCACCACCCCAAGAGCAGCCACAAGCTCTGCTCGCTCCTGCTCCGGAATTACGGGCCGGGAGGGACCTTTAGAATGTCGCACGGAGGAATCGGAGTTGACGGCCGTCACCACAATGTCGCCCTGCTGCGCTGCCCCCTGCAGGTAACGGACATGGCCGACATGCAGCATATCAAATGCCCCGTTGGTCAAAACCACAGAGGCGCCCTTGGAGCGGGCTTGTGCCACAGTCTCAAGAACAGTCTCAAGACTGGCTACGCCTCCCACGAGATGAGCTCCAATTCAACTCGCGAAGCCGCGTCGTTGATCTCAGTCGGCGTCGCCACCGCAGCGCCGGCTTTACCCACCACGATTCCGGCAGCGCAGTTGGACAGCCGCATGGCGTTCTCCATACCTAAGCCCGCAGCAAGGGCCGCGCAAAAGGTCGCAATAACAGTGTCACCCGCCCCGGTCACATCGGTCACTTCATCTCCGCCGATGATATCGACATGCGATGGCGACTCTCCAGCCTGAAAAAGGCTCATGCCACCGCGCCCCTGGGTGAGAAGGCAGGCCTGACATTCGAGTTTTTTAAGCAGCATCGCTCCCGCCGCCAGGGCCTCTGACTCAGAGTTGATACCACTGCCCACCTGCTCTTCTGCCTCGGGGACATTCGGGGTAACCACGGTCATACCGTTAAAAAGGTGCAGGCGATGCCGGGAATCCACACAAACAATGTGGCCCTCCTTCACCAGTTCCCGAGCGACCGCGATGACCTCAGAACCAACGGTCCCGACGCCATAGTCGCTTAGAATAATCGCATCGGCAAACGCCGCCCGGCTCTTGAGAGAGTCCACCACCGAACGAACCGCCGCCTCAGCGGGGAGGCCATTGGGCTCATCGTCAATCCGCAGCACCTGCTGGCGCGAGGTCCCCACGGCGCCAGCCATGACTCGGGTTTTGACCGGCGTCGTGACGCTGACCTCCACAAGTCCCGCGGTGTCGACCCCCTGGTCGGAGAGCATCGTTCGCAGATGCGCCCCACCCTCATCCCGGCCAACCATCCCGATGATCTCAGTGTCGACCCCCAGGGCCGCCAGGTTGGCTGCGGTGTTGGCGGCCCCCCCAAGGCGATGCTCCACGGAGTCTTTGCGAACAACAATGACGGGCGCTTCCCGGGAGACCCGAACGGTTTCCCCATAGAGATAGCTGTCGAGCATGACGTCGCCCACAATGAGAACGCGGCGCCCTTCCATTAACTTTAGTGCTTTAGAGACGGTATCGGTCACGAGTAATACTGCTAGCCCAGCCCTTGTTCGGGCATTTCATCTGAATCCGACGAGTCGAGTTCAGCCAGGAGAGAGCGGGATTTCTCCGCCACCCACTGTTTAAATTCATTGGATTGATCAAGTTCACGAAAATAATCGTTGGCAATGTTTAAAGCCGCGAGAATCGCGAGCTTGGTTGTGGCCACCGAGCCACCACCGGACACCTCATCCACCTTGCGATTCACATAGGACGCGAGCCGCTCGATGTGCTTGGAGTCTTCTTCCGCCTTCAAGAGCATACGCTGCCCGAGGATAGTCACCTCAATGGTTTGGCGTGTTGTGGGGTCTGAGACAGACATCGTGAGTTCCTCAAGGGTGATTATTCTTCACTATACGCCCATCGGAAAACTCGTCAATACCCCCTTTCGGGAACACTCCCTAAGCGTGGGACTCAAAGAGGGCATCCAAAAAGACCTCCGCCTGAAAGGGCCGTAAATCGTCCGCTTGCTCCCCAACCCCCACAAAACGAACCGGAAGCTTGAGTTCATTGGCAATGGCGATGACAACCCCGCCCTTGGCGGTGCCATCGAGTTTAGTCAGCACCACCCCAGAGAGCCCCAGAGCCTGATTGAACTCCCGCGCCTGGGCCAGAGCGTTTTGCCCCGTGGTCCCGTCCACAACCAGCCACACTTCGTGGGGGGCCCCCTCCATGGCCTTGCCGGCGGCGCGACGAACCTTGGAGATCTCATCCATCAGCTCGGATTTGGTGTGAAGACGCCCGGCGGTATCGGCCAGGAGAAAATCCACTTTTTTCTCGGCCGCGTGCTGGACCGCGTTGTAGATAACGCTGGCCGGATCGACGTTAGCCTCTCCAGAGATAACCCGACAATCGGTGCGCTCACCCCAGATTTTGAGCTGCTCTACCGCTGCCGCACGAAAGGTGTCCCCGGCCGCCAGAACCACTTCACGGTCCTGTTGTTTCAAGCGGTTAGCGATTTTTCCGATGCTCGTAGTCTTACCAACCCCGTTCACCCCCACAAAGAGAATCACCTTGGGAGAATGGCCATTGAGAGCCAGAGGGTCCCGGGTGTCTGTCCCCTGGTGCAATGCGACCTCCAGGCGCTCCTTGAGCTTGGTTCGAACGTCGTCTGCGGAGGTGAGCTTTTTGGCGGCGACCAGATCTCGCAGGTCATCCATTAACTCCATCACCAAACGTACCCCGACGTCAGCGGTGAGGAGAACGTCCTCCAATTCGTCGAGAACGGCGTCGTCCAACTCCGCCCGCCCCTTAAAGAGGGCGCTGATGCGGCCCATAAACGACTGATTGGTCTTTTGCAGCCCTGCCCGCAAAGCCTTGGTGTCCTCAGCGTCCCGTGCGCTGGTTGACGGAGGCTCAGGTTCTGGCTCGGGTTCTGGCTCGGGCTCGGGTTCTGGCTCGGGCTCGGGTTCTGGCTCGGGCTCAGGTTCTGGCTCGGGCTCAGGTTCTGGCTCGGGCTCAGGTTCTGGCTCGGGCTCAGGTTCTGGCTCGGGCTCAGGTTCTGGCTCGGGCTCAGGTTCTGGCTCGGGAGCGGACACG
>JAZAIZ010000013.1:0-12348 GCA_036230545.1 Myxococcota bacterium | reverse complement strand
GACTTGCGGAGAATGCTGGCCGAATTGTGGCGGGCGGGGTAAACTTGAGGGAGCACCGAGGTGGGAGAAGAACGTTGGCAGACTCAGAGCATCGTAGGATCGAGGGGACCATTAGCAGGATCTCCGGGGGAGGGCAGTCGAGCCCGGAGAAGATTCAGGAGCTTGAGGCCCGGCGCGTTGAGTATGCGCGGGCGGGCAGGACGGCGCCATCGACCCCTTTTTCGGCGGTGCTCCGTCGGGGATCCGGGGGGCCAAGAGACCCTCAAATCTCTGAAAAAGAACAAAAATACCAGAGCTTACCCGAGAAGGGGCCACGCCATAATCCGGCAGCCCCTGGGCTGCGGGAGGAGATCGGCCGGCCCGAGGGCGATGGCGACGTGGTGCTTAAGGGCTAGCAGCCCCTACGACGCTTATTTCAGCGTTTTGTGGATTATGGAGAACCCCCGTTTTTGAGTTATACTGATCGGTGAGGGGGGACCTGCGTCTGGTCGATGTTGGGTTGCTGATGTGAATGACCGTTGTCAGAGAGCAATTTGGGAAGTTTCAATTAATGGAACGTCTCGCGCGAGGAGGGATGGCTGAGATCTTTCGCGGTCGCTTCGAGGGAGCCGAGGGCTTCTCCAAGGAGGTGGTGATTAAGCGGATTCTTCCCCACTTCTCCGAGGATGAATCCTTTGTGTCCATGTTCGCAGACGAGGCTCGGTTGGCGGCCCGCCTCACTCATCCCAACGTGGTGCCGATCTACGATTTTGGCAATGTGGACGACGCCTATTTTATCGCGATGGAGTATGTGGACGGGATGGATCTTCGGTCTCTGCTTCAGGATTTGTCCAGGAGCGGTCTGTCCCTCGAGCCCGCCGAGGTCGCTGCCATTGGGGAGGGGGCCGCCCGTGGTCTGCACTACGCGCACAGTAGCCTCGACGATGAGGGGCGCTCTTTGGAGCTGGTTCATCGTGATGTCAGCCCTCACAATATATTGCTGAGCCGCTCGGGGGAGGTGAAGATCGCAGACTTTGGCATCGCCAAGGCTCGGGACCGCGCGAGTCAGACCCTGACCGGAGCCATCAAAGGCAAGGTCGCCTACATGGCGCCTGAGCAGGTCGCAGGGCGAGAGGTCGATCGCCGTACAGATCAATTCGCCCTTGGGGTGGTGCTCTGGGAATGCCTCACGGGGCAGCGGCTCTTTGGTGAGGGAAGCGGGCTGGTGTTGATGCAGCGGGTCGCGGAGTGCGAGGTACCGGAGGTTCGCCGCTTTGCTCCGCACACTCCGGCCGCGCTCTGCGCGATTGTCGAGCGGATGTTGCAAAAGAAGTCGGAGGACCGCTTTGAAGATCTGGACGTCGCAGCTCGAGCGTTGAGGGAGTTTCGCTTTTCCCTGGGTACCGCCGGCGGGGTTCATCTTGAAGAGCGGGTGGCGCATTTTCGACCTCTGGCTGAGGACGCTTCCGATCAGACCCTGTGTGTGCCGAGGCCGGGGGCGGAGGTTGATATTGAAGGGATCCCTGTGTCGTTCGGGGGGGGCGACGCCTCAAAGAGCGATGGGTGGCCGGCTCTGGAAGACCGTCCCGTCGCACCCACACGGTCGATGGTGGAGAGGCGGTCTACTTCGGAGTCCTCTCGGGAGCGCACGTTGAATTTGCCCGCGCTGGCTGCAGAGCCGGGTGAGGGGGAGACGCCCCAAAACCGGGAGCGGGTTTTTCGGGGGGCGATCATCATGGGAGTGCTGGTGCTCCTGCTGGGAGTGGTTTGGAGCCGTGGCGAAGGGGAGCCCCCGCAGGCTCCAGCGGTCGTGGCTCCGGCCACGGTGCAGCAGGCGGTCGAGGTCCCCGCGTCGTTGGAGGAGGCGCCGGAGGTCAAGCCCCTGAAGAAGACGCTTTCGCAGCCGACGTCACCCGATCGCAGCGTCAGATCTCCTGCGAGGCCTCCCGCGCGGGTGAAGCCGGTGCCGCCCGCTAATCCCGTGAAGAGGGCAGCGCCTGCGAAACCCACGCCTCCCCCGAAGGCGGTGATAGGCTACGGGACGCTTTATCTGCGCGCTGTCGGTGGCTGGGCTACGGTTTTTATCGGGGGGAAGGAGCTTGGGGTTACTCCCCTGCAGGGGGTTCGCCTCCCTGAGGGGGAGCACGTCCTGGTGCTGAAAAATCGTGAGACCGGCCTTGAAATGAAGATCGAAGTTGCGATTAAAGAGGGGGAGGTGCTTAAGCGGGCGGTTCTTATGAAGTAGGCTGCGGGGCGGGAAGAGAAGGGGAACACTGCAAACATGCGAGTTTTAATTCAGAGAGCGTCCTGGGGGCGGGTCACCGTTGATTCCGCTGTGACCGGTTCGATTGATCATGGCATCGTCGCCTTTGTCGGAGTGGGCCGGGGAGATTCGATGGACACCGTGCGGGCCATGGTGAAGAAGACCGCCAACCTGCGAATCTTTGAGGACGAAGCGGGCAAAATGAATCACTCGCTCCTGGAGGTGAAGGGGGCCTGCCTGGTGGTGAGTCAATTCACCCTCTATGCCGACTGCACCCGGGGCAGGCGGCCCTTTTTTGGGGACGCCGAGGACCCTGAGCGGGCCACATCTCTCTGTGACGCCTTCGCTGAGGAGATGACATCCCTGGGCGTGCCTGTGGGGACCGGTGAGTTTGGTGCCATGATGAACGTGGAGCTCTGCAACGACGGTCCTGTGACCATCTGGTTGGATTCTGCGACCCTAAAGCGCTAATTTCCCGAGTGGACGAGCTTCCTTAAGTTGTCCTCTCTTACGCCGATGTAAGAGACACCTCGGCGGTGTTCGAGGCTTATACAACTACAATAAGCTCATGCCTCCCCGTCGGGGAGACGGGGAAGCGAATGAAATTCGAGAAGCTTTTAAGGGAGTGGCAGGCTCCACTGCGCGCCAGAGCGAGTAATTTTCTTCAGATTGAGTCAGAACTCTCGCTTTATCACCCCGCCGCCAACGATCAGGGGCAGGAGTCATTGCGTGTGGGAGAGGAGGTGCGGGGGACCCTGGCGAGCCTGGAGTATCGATTAGCCACCGCTCGTGAGAATATTCCACTGCCGGTGCTCTGCGCTCACTATGGCGGGGTTGATATTAAGAGAGCGTTGATGGGGGCCATTTTTGAGCAGGTGACCGGAGGGGCTATTCGGGTGTCTTCCTCGGCTTCGCATGCTGCCCCGGAGGAGAACGACGAGTATTGGGAGATGTACGAGGAGGCCAGCTACCCGCCGCCGGGGGCAGGGAACTCTCGCTCTCGCGGCTTGCGCCTGCCGGTGACGTTGCGTTGTCTGGATGGGCGCAGGGTAACCTCAAGCATGGGAGTGGTGTTGCATTTTGACTGGCTGAGGGAGTGCAATGTGCGCCTCTCGGGGGACATCACCGGGGGGCTTGAGGGGATTGAGATCCCCATTCTTGGGTTGGAGGAGGAGTTCTTGGAGCTGCCGATGAAGATGCGTTTCGATGCGGCGGGGAGCGACTGGCAGGTGACCAGCGTGCAGGGGGAGGAGCCTCCCACGTGTCCGGCCTGGGGAGATGAGGGCATCATCAACGCGGGGATGGAGATCTTCAGGGATCCCTCAGATCTGGCGCTCCTGGAGTCGGTGGTGGATGAAGAGTGCGCTGCGGATTGGGTGGGAGAGCCCGATGCTTCTTACACCAGGCTTCGGGTTTGGGCAGAGCAGAGCGAGGGGTGTGAGGAGCTTTTGGCGATTGGGGAGCCTCAAGTGGGAGTGGTCTATTTTGGGGACGGCATGGGAGCCTTCGACTAAGATCCCTCAGGGGAGGGTCAGGGCCGCCGAGTTAGGATCAAGAACACACCAGTGGGGAAGCGCAGCTTCTTTGAGGCGGGCTGCGCGGGCGTCGTCGCCGGGGGTGATGATGGCCGCGGCGTAGGCCTCCTGAAGCATCTCACGATCCGTCGCGTCAAAGGAGTCGCCCATTGCCAGCAGGGGCGCCCGCTGGGTCAGCTGGCGAACGCAGTCCATTTTTCCGGGACCGTAGGGGATGGGGGTCTTAAGCCGGGCGGTGATCCGCGTACCTTCAACCACTGGCTCGATGCCTCGTACGTGCCGGGCCGGGATACCGAGAAGGGCCGCGCCCACTTCGGCGCTCCATTGATTGGACGCGGTTACGGCGATCACCACACAGCCACGCTCGCGGGCGGTCTGGAGCATGGAGAGCACCCCGGGGCAGGGGGCCCCGTCAAAATCGGAAGAGTTTTGAAAGAGATCACGGGTCCATTCTTTGATGGTGGCGATGGAGTGCCCGGCGAAGCCCCAGGCGTTGCACTGATAGTATTCGGAGATGAGTTCATTGCGGTGGCGCCCCTGCTGGAGCCCTCGCTGGATTAAATCGCCAGACTCGAAGGCCTCGAGAATCCGGGCCGCGTTTTCATTCACATCCGGGGAGGTGGGATAGCCAAGGGAGTTAAGGTATTGCTGCAGGGGTGGGTTGGCGTCTTCAAGGAAGAGCTGTTCGGCCACGGCTTTTTTGAAGAGCGCGTCGCCGATGTCGCCGCGCCAGGTGGTGCCGTCGCAATCGGTGGCGACGACTCGAGCGTAGCTGGGGTCGGACACGGCTGGGACCAGTTCAATGGAGGGGGGTGTGGTTTCCCAGCGGGCGTGGGTCGCGGGGGCCTTTGGGAGCGGTGGCGTCGTCACGAAGGTCTTTTCGGTCTCAAGGAGGCGCAGCCAGGTTTGTGCGAGGGCTGCCTCGGAGGGCTCGGTTGCAGAGAGGAGGAAGCGGCTGAGGGCCTGTTCGGCTTCGGGGCCTCCAACGAAGAAGAGGCTCTCGAGCCATTGGGCGGTCGCTTCGGAGGGAGGGGTCAGCTCAAGAATCGCGGCGCTGAGGGTTTGGCTGTGGGGTGGTGTCAGATAGGGGAGTACCTGATGGGCTGCAAAGAGGGCTCGGTTGAGGGCCTCGGGGTCGGTGGCGCGCAGGCCTGAGAGGTAGTCGGCGAGTGGGGCAAAGGAGCCGGTGCTGGGGGTATGCATGCCCCCTGATATAGAGGATTGGCAGAGGAAGGGAAGCTGAAATTTGGTGATTTTCTCGGGTTTTTGCGGCCCGGAAGGCGCCGCTGGTTGCTTTTAGGTCTTAGGGGCGCAAAACTAAAGGAGATGAAGCGTTTGCGTCTTGTTGGTGCCGCTTTGGCGGTCTTGTGTTTTCTGAGCTCGACAGCGTATGGCGTCTCGCCGCGCCGCCCTCCACACCATTATCTCTACGATTCGTGGAAGATGGAGCAGGGACTCCCCCAGAACTTTGTGAAGAAGGTGATTCAAACCCAGGATGGTTACCTGTGGTTGGCCACCCAGGAGGGCTTGGTTCAATACGACGGCTTCGATTTTCGGACCCTCGATCAATTTAACACCCGGGCGATTATAGATCCGGAGATTTATTCGCTGCTTGAGGATGTGGCGGGCCGCCTCTGGTTCGCGACCCGGGGGGGGCTCCTGCGCCGGGGGGACGACGGCGCGGTGCAGCGTTTTACGGTGGACGATGGCTTGCCCGGTGACCAGGTCACCAGCCTCGTGTTGGGCAGGGAGGGAGAGATCTGGATCGGGACTCGAAGCGGGGTGGGGCGTTATCATAAGGGGGTTTTTGAGGCGAAGCCCTATGCGGTGAAGGGTGCTCCTCTCGCGGTGTCCGCTATGGGGATCTCGCCAGGGGGCGTGTTGTGGGTGGGGACCGATGCGGGCCTGTTTCGAATTGAGAATGACGTGGCGGTGCCGAAGCTTCGGGGCAGCGAGAAGGTTGGGCGGGGAGTCTCGTCGGTGTTGGTAGAGAAGGACCAGGTGTGGGTGGGGACCAAAGGGAAGGGGTTGAGTCGGTATTCGAAGGGGCGCTGGACGACCTTCTCAGCGGGGTCGGGGCTTGGGGATGACCGCATTCGGGACGTCTATCGAGACAGGGAGGGCGCTCTTTGGATCTCCACGGCCTATGGGGGCCTCGTGCGATATTTTGAGGGGGTGTTTACTCGGATCACCGTGGACGAGGGACTTGAGACGAACACCATTGAGTGTGTGGTGGAGGATCGTGAAGGGAGCCTCTGGATCGGCACAGGGAGTGGGGGGCTTAACCGCATTCGGGACGGTCGTTTTACCACCCTAACCCGGCGGGATGGTCTGGTGGATGATGTGGTGTGGGCGGTTTTTCAGAGTCGGGACGGCGCCATGTGGGTGGGGACTGAGCAGGGCGTTACCCGGCATCTAGGGGGCAAGACCCGGCTCTATTCCGAAGAGACCGGCTTGAGTGATAATTTTATCAACTCGTTTGCTGAAGACGTTCAGGGCAAGGTTTGGGTGGGGACCGACCGCGGGATTAATATCATCGGTTCGCGGGTGGAGCGGGTATTAACCCGGGAGGATGGGCTTCCGGGCAACGACGTTCGCTCGATGATACCCGACCCGGCGGGGGGGATGTGGATCGGGATGATGCGGGGCGGGTTGGCACATTTTCATAAGGGGAGGGTTCAGACATGGGGAGTGGAGCAGGGATTGGTGTCCAACGAAGTGCGCTCTCTTTTTCGTGATAGGGAGGGCGGCATTTGGGTGGGGACCAACGCGGGGCTGAGTTACCTGCGAGATGGCACAATCACAAATTATGGAGAGCAGGAGGGCTTTACGAGTTCTCGGGTATTCTCCATGCATGCGGGCACCCCTGGAGTGATGTGGTTTGGGACGGACCGTGGCCTGTTTCATTTTAAGTCAGGGGCGTTTAGAGGGATATCTGTGTGGGAGGGGTTATTTAACGACAAGGTGTACACCCTTTTGAACGATGGCCAGGGTTATTTTTGGATGAGTTCGAATAAGGGGGTGTATCGGGTGAGCGTGCAGGACGCTCTTGATGTGGTGGCTGGTAAAAAAGAGAAGGTCTCAAGCGAGCACTTTGGCATCGTGGATGGGATGCGCAGTGTGGAGTGCAACGTGAGCGGGTCGAATTCCGGGGTGCGGGGAGCTGATGGAACCCTGTGGTTTGCCACCATCGCCGGAGTGGCCATGATTGATCCGCGCGGGGATTTTCGTCGCTCGCCCCCGAGCCCGGCGCTTGGCAAGGTGGTGGCCGACGGAAAGACCATGGGGGCTCTTCAGGAGTGGACCTTCGAGCCGGGGCTGGAGTCGATTCGCCTGCACTATGTGGCACCGACCTTTGTGGTGCCCGAGGGGATCCGCTTTAAGTATCGCCTGAGGGGCGCGAGTGAGGAGTGGGTTTATGCTGAGTCGGTGCGGACTGCGCAGTACGCGCATCTGTGGCCCGGGGAATATACCTTTGAGGTGAAGTCCATCAGCCGTGATGGTGTTGAGAGCACAGAGTCGGCGACCTTTCGCTTTCGACTGGAGCCTTTCATTTATCAAACCGGGATTTTTTATGCGGTGTGCTTCGTGCTGGTGGGGCTCTTTCTCTTCTGGGTTCACCGCAAGCGCGTGGCGAGATTGGAGCATCATGAGCGATACCTCGAGGAGCTGGTGAGTAGGCGAACTGAGGAACTTGAGGTGGCGAACAAACAACTTCAGGACCTCAGCACCACCGACCCCCTGACGGGACTTCGGAACCGGCGCTACCTTGTGGATTATATTGAGACGGAGCTTGCCTACTCCCAGCGACAGTATTTCTCGACTCCGGGGGAAGAGGATGAAGAGGCGGACCCCAACCGGGACATCGTCTTTGTGCTGGTGGACCTCGACCATTTCAAGGCGGTTAATGACACCCACGGGCATGCGGCGGGAGATCAGGTGTTGATTCAGGCGGCGACGATTTTACGCGGCGCCTGTCGAGAGGTGGACCGGGTCGTTCGGTGGGGGGGCGAGGAGTTTTTGATGGTGGCGCCCAAGAGCAGCCGAGAATCGTCTCACACTCTGGCGCAGCGGGTGGTGGATGCCTTCAGGGCGCACTCCTTTGAAATTGGCGAGGGGAGTCCATTGGAGGTGACGTGCTCGGTGGGCTTTGCGTGCTATCCCTTGACCGGTGGGGGAAAGGAAGGGGTTGGCTGGGAGGATGTTGTGGGCGTCGCTGATGAGGCGCTCTATGCAGCGAAGAAGAGCGGCCGAGATATGTGGGTGGGGCTGCTTGGGAATTATTTTGATTCCCATCAGGAGCTTATCAAGCGCCTCGGTGACGGGGTGGGCAGCATGGTGGCGTCGGGAGAGCTGAGTGTTTTGAGCTCGGCGGAGGATGTTGACCAGCTGCAGTGGGAGAGCTGAGCCTTTAGTTTGTTGAGGGAATGGTGCCTGAGAGGGTCTCGCGCACTCCATCGACGAGGGGCCGGTTTTTAAAGCGCAGGTCGGTCTGAGCCGCGCTGATATCGTAGCTGGCGACGAAGGGGACGGGCGTGGGGATGAGGAGTGGTCCCTGGCCGGAGATGTCTTTCCAGTGTTTTAGGAGTGTGGAGATGGGCTCTGGGGGGCCGGCGAGGTTGTAGGCTTTGCCCGCGCTTTGGGGGTTGAGGACCGCTTCGCACGCTGCGTCGGCGACGTCTTCGGCGTGGACGGCGGGGAAGCCCAGAGAGGGGGAGGGGAGGAAGGGGGCTCGGAAGAGTTTTTCAATCATGGGAATGATGTTTTTGTCGCCTTGCCCATAGATGGGACCCGGGCGAAGCACTGTAAGCTCTTGACCAAACTCGGTGGCAAGATCCCAGGCCAGCTGCTCGCTGAGGGCCTTGGTGACAGCATAGGCCCAGAAGCGCCCCCGCTGGCGCTCGGTCAGCAGCGGAGTGGACTCGTGCAGGTTTTTGGGGAAGCGTTTGTGGTAGACCGCCACACTGGAGATTTGGACGATTCGGGAGACGCCGGCCTGGTGGGCTGCTCGGAAGACGTTGTCGGTGCCCACCCTGTTGGGTTGGTAGAAGTCGTCCCAGCTTGCTTTCTCCATGGTGAAGAGCGCGGCATTGGAGATGATGGCATCGACCCCGGAGAAGGCGGCTTTGAGGGCATCGGGCTCCATGAGGTCGGCCTTTGCGAAGTCAACGCCCTGTTGAGCGAGCCAGGGGCCTTTGTGGGGAGAGCGCACCACTCCTCGTACGGTGGCCCCCCGTCGCAGGAGGGCGAGGGAGAGGTAGGTGCCTAAGAATCCGGTCGCGCCGGTGACGGCGATGGTTTTTCCCTTGAGGTCCATGGAGGCTCCTTGAGTGGGGGGCAGCCTCTTTCTACCCTTCGCCTCGGGGCTGTCAATCCTTTGGGACGGGAGATTATTATCGAGCGGGGACGAGGTAATAGCCCACAGGGTGAAAGCTTTTGCCACCGGCGATAGCCCTGCAGAGCATGCCCTTGAAGGCATTTTTGCCTCCGGGGATAGCGATGTTGCTGGTCATTTGTTCGGCGAGGCCAACCTTGGAGGGTTTGGCCCACCAGCCGTCGTTGAAGAGCCTTGCGAAGTGAAACTCCTCGGTGTGGAACATCGCGGCGATGAGAAAGTACTCCTTATCGGGGTCGGTGGTCGCTTCGGGGCGCGTGTTGGCGCTGTAGGGGTCCACCCCCAGGGGGATTGCGCCGTCCTGAAGGAGCGCTTCGTGGATGGTCTCGGGGGTGACCTTCCAGGGCATGGAGACCGGGCCGGAGGTGCCCCCTGGAATATTGGCTCGACGTCTGCAAGCGAAGGCGTAACAATTGATGGGGGCCCCGCCGATTTCGGAGGCGGTTTGTTGACCGCTTTTGAGTTTGAGGCGGATTTGGACGCTTCCCTTGCTGGCATCTGGGAGGGTGAGGGTGTAGTCGTTGTCAGCGACGTGTTGCAGCGCTTCGTCGGGGGAGGGGGCTGCGTTGGTTGTGGATGAGGGGGACGTACGGCGAATGGACATGATACACCTCGATTCGGTGTGGGGGTTAAGGCGAGGAAAGCATCCCAATTCTAAAGGGTTTTCTTGCCCCAGCCGATGAAACCATTCTAGCACGGGTCAGGGGAGCGAGGCGAGCGATCCCTGCGTGGGATTTTAGCGATTGGCCATTGCCAACATCGAAGTGAGTAGATAAGCGCTCGGCGAATCTGAGAAGACGGAGTTGTAACGATGACCAACAATGAGATTATCAAGAAGATTACCATCGCGTTGAGTCTGCATCATGATGTGGTGCGGGAGATCTTCCTCGTGGGAGGGCAGGAGCTCACCTCGCGCCAGACGGGGGCATTTCTGGTGGGCGAGAGCAATAAGAACTACAAGGCGGTGAATGACGAGGTCTTTGCGGCATTTCTGGAGGGGCTGATTGAGTTCTCCCGCGGGCCCAAAGAGGATCCAGAAGCGCTGCCGCAGCTCTTGGGGAGTGTGGTGGAGGGGCTGGCAGAGCAGGGCAAAGCCGACGCGCTGGAGTCTCTTAAGGAAATGGTGGACGAGGTTTACGAAGAGCTGGGCGCTGAATGCCACATTGAGAACGATTAGGCGGCGTTAGAGCTGAAGCGTCCGCTCGCCGAGGCTCTCCCCCTGATCATTGATGTAGCGCACGAGGATCTTTCCCGTTTGCGGGTTGGCCTCAAAGTAGGTGTAGGTGTGGGCCCCCACAAAGAGTTTGAATTGCTCGTCGTATTCCGGGGCTGTTAGTAGAAAGGGGTTAACCAGACTGCCGCCAGGCCCGACGAGGACTTCCCAGAGCTTACTTCCAGGCTCCCCGGGAGGACTGACTTGAGCGATTTGTCCGTAGTGGAAATCCCCGCCAATAAAGAAGACCCCCTCAATATCGTGGTCCTCAATAAAGTTGAGAAGCTCGATGCGTTGCTGGGGAAATCCCTGCCACCGGTCACCTATCGCCAGGGTGCCGAGAACGTTCCGCATGTCGGTAATGGGGACGCTGTTGAGGATTATTTTAAAGCGGGCTCTGCTGGTGAGCAGCTCTGTTTTCAACCACTCCATCTGGTTGATTGAAAGGTAGTTGCCGTTGCGGCGCTCTCCTCGGCTGTCCAGCACCAGAACGTCGAGTGTTTTTCCCCAGCTCCGTTTGCGCCAGATGGTTTCTTCCCGGATGGGCAATGCTTCGAGATAGGCCGTTCGAGCGTTCTCGAAGCGTTGAGAGTCGTCGTATTTGTCCCAGGTCCAATCGTTGATGATCTCGTGGTCATCCCATGTTGTTATGATGCTGGTACTGGAGGACAGATCCCGCATCCCTTGAGTTTCGAAGGTCTGCCTCCAGGTCCTGCGGTAGTCGTTAAGACTGCCTGAACCATCTGCGTAAACCGTGTCGCCCGCGAAGAGCATGAAATCCAAGCGAGCCTCTGCTGCTCGGGAGAGAGTGGGCAAGGAGGGGACCAGTTTGCCAAGGCAGCTGGTCGCCCCAAAGCGGAGCACTCGAGATTGGGAGTGGGTGGGGGCGGTTCGAAAACGGGTGACGCGACTTCTTCGGGTTCGATTGTCGGTATAAAACACCAGGGAATAAGGGGTGTCTGGTTCGAGGTTGCTCAACGTGTGGTGAAGCATCTTTCCCTGCGCGGGGGAGAACCCGCTTGTTCTCCTGAGTTCGAGCCACTGCTGCGCGCTTCCCCGTTGCAGCAGGAGATCCACCCTCGCTGCTTCAGTGCGCAGCGCGATAAGCGCGCTCTGTGAGGTGACATCTGTGATTTGAACGCCGCTGGGAAAGAGGTCGAGATCGAGAGTGCCATCGGGTTCCCAGGGGGCGGGCTCGGACTCGTTGGTGTATAATTCAATAACCGGATCTGGCTCAGAACATCCAAGCGTTGCGGCCAGGAAGGCGAGGGTGATGGTCGTCCGCAGGTGTCCGGACCTTGCTTTGTTCATGGTGGCATCCTTTCGGTGTGTTGTGGAGGCTGTTTGCATGCGGCCCCAGGGAGAGTTCGTGAAGCTCTCAGCATTAGGGGAAAATGAAGCGGGAAGCAACAAGGGGAGAAGGGAGCGCCCGAATGTGCGAAGCACATACGAGCGCTCTCCTTTGCGGTGGGCTTGGGCTATGGGGCTGGGGGCTCGGTAGCAGGTTCGCAGACTCCTTTTGCCTGATTGCATGTCAGGGATTCTATCCCCAGAACGCAGTCGTCGTCGGTGCTGCAGATCGGAATGCATAGTTTCTGACCGTCAGGAACGTCCGCACAGGTACAGCCGACTGCCTCCGGTGGGCATTTGTCGACGCACTCGGACTCGGCCTGACAGGTCATGGGGCCGTGTTGGTTGTTTTCGCCATGCTGTCCGTCGTCATGGTCAGGTTCGCAGAATCCTTCCTTGCAGGTGAGGCAGTCAGGTTGCTCCTGCGGGCAGTGTTGTGTGCAGTCCTGGTTGGTGTTGCAGGTGGGCGGTTGGTGGTTGTCTCCGTTATTCCCGCTGTCGCCGTTGTCCCCGTTGTCTCCGTTGTTGTGGTCGAAGTCGTCATGATCAGGTTCGCAGAATCCTTCCTTGCAGGTGAGGCAGTCAGGTTGCTCCTGCGGGCAGTGTTGTGTGC
>JAZAIZ010000012.1:0-6746 GCA_036230545.1 Myxococcota bacterium | reverse complement strand
TCAGCCTCTCTTACGATCCGGATGTGCACACTAATGAGAAGGGACAGGTTCGGCGGACAATTCATTATGAGCCTCCTCGCCTGATGCAGAAAGGGGGAGAGCTTGGCGCTTTTGAGCTGGGCTCGACCGTGGTGCTGGTGGGAGAAAAAGGGGTCATTGATTTTTCGGGGGTCGCAGCGGGAGTGACCACCAGGATGGGCCTGCGCATCGGCTCGATTCCGGGGCGCCTGCGGGACAAGCCCGCGGAGGGGCTGGTGACTCCTGAGCGTTATAAGGACAACGAAGATGATGTCTAAACCAACGACGAAGAAAAAGTCCTAAAGGATGTCGACGCCGGTTGGCTACGGTCAAAGCGAGAGGGCTGACTTTGAGCAGGCAGAGCCTGTTTCCGAAGAGAAGCCTCTGATGGTGCGTTCGTCTCTACTGGAGGAGGTCGAGGGGATTTCCCATGGGTTCTCGACACGCTTTGGGGGCATTTCCCAGGGGCCACGGTGTAGCTTGAACCTTGGGCGTGGGGTGGGAGACCCGGCGTCGGTGGTTCGAGAGAATCGAGCGCGGGCGCTGCAGGCCATTGGCTGTCCGGAGCATCAATGGGTTTCTCTGCGTCAGGTGCACGGGAAATGCGTGGTGGAGGTGACGCGGCAGGCCAGTCGAACGATTGAGGGGGACGGACTTTGGACACAGGACCCTGAGGCCGCGGTGGCGGTCACCGTGGCGGACTGTGTTCCGATTTTAATCGCCCACCGCTCCGGTCGGGCTGTGGCGGCGGTGCACGCAGGCTGGAGGGGGACCGAGGCTCGGATTGTGGGAGAGATGGTGAAGCGATTGGGAGCCGCGGGGTTTCAACCGAGCGATTTAGTGGCGGCGCTGGGGCCGGCGATTGGCCCGGCAAATTTTGAGATTGGGGCCGAGGTGCTCGCCTCCCTGCGCTCGGCTTTTCCCCAGGCCGATACCTTTCAGGACGCCGAAAAAGGTAAAGGATTTGCGAACTTGTGGGATTTGAATACCATCGCCCTTGAAGAGGCAGGGCTGATGCCCTCGCAGATTGAGGTGGTGGCCCATTGCACGGTGGATTCGGCGGATTATTTCTCCTATCGGCGGGAGAAGGGCGACACCGGCAGACAATGTGGGATTATTGCCCGCCGATCATAGTCTGACGGGTTTCTTGAACCACTGACCGCTTGACCCTGTGTCCCCCGCGGGAGACACTATCAGTACCTACTATGCTTGGTACACGAGTCTGTTTCATAGCGACCTGTCTGGGGACATGTTTTTTGGTTGGGTGCGGCGCGAGCTCCCAGAGTCTTGAGGTTCGTGATCTGAATGACAAGTTAAAGACTGTCCAGGAGCAGATGGCGCGATATGAAAAACGCCTTGAAGACCTCTCTGGTGAACTTATCGTTTTAAGGGCGAAGACGGGGGCAGTGAAGAAGTCCTCTCGAATTGCAGCGCAAAGCAGCCCGAAGAAGTCGAAGGTTTCGAACACTTCCGTTCCGTTGATTCCGGCTCATTTGGAGGTGGTTCGCCTGACACCGACCGAAGCCTCTGCCGGTGTTGAAGTCGCTCTGGGGGAAAGAGGGGGAATCCCGGTGGAGGGGGGAGCGTCGTCGCAATTGCGGGTCGCCCCCCTTCCACCCTCCCCGGATTTTATCGCCAACGAGCGCGTCGCCACTCGGATGTTTGAGAAGGGACTGGAGGTATACCAAAAAGGAGTTCATCAGGACGCTGTTGTTCTCTTTCATGAGTTTGGTCGGGCCTACCCGTCTCATCCTCGGGCCGGGGATGCGCTCTTTTGGCTGGGACAATGTCATTTTGAGACAGAGATGTTCAATCAGTCTGTGAAGGCTTGGGAGGAGTATCTTGAGCGATTTCCCAAGGGGGTCAAGCGGGCCGATGTCATGCTGAAGCTGGCGCTCTCCCTGGAGCGTTTGAAGAAGCCGAAGAGAGCGGCCCTTGTGTTCAGGCGTTTGATTAAGCTCTTTCCCGACACCGCCTTCGCGGAGCTGGGGAGAGCGCATCTGAAGAGAGGAGGGGAGCGATGACTCATCCTGTCATGCGAATGGTGGCGGTCTCCGCTGGAATCCTGTCGGGGCTGGCTGTGCTGGCCTTCGCCGGGGCCAGCTCCTTTGCGGCTCCCATAGAGGTGTCTGAGGTCGTGGACGATTTTAATCCCATGGTGGACGAGCGGGTTGTTGAGGAGGGGGACACTCTCTGGGACATCTCTGAAGAGGTGCTGGGGCGGCCTGAGCTGTGGCCGAGGGTTTGGGCTCTCAACCCGGAGATCACCAACCCCCATTGGATTTTTCCTGGGGACGTCATTCGTTTTTACCCCTCCTGGGAACCCGAGCCGAGCGTTCATGCGGGGGGAGCTTATGCGGGGAGTCTGGACAGCGGCCCCTTTAGCGTGGGGGAGAATAAGGTCGTGAAGGCGGGATCTGATGAGCTTGATTCAGATGAGGTGTCTCCCCATGGTGTGCCGAGTTGGAAGTCCAAAGGGCTCTTCGGGCGTCGGGGCGCTTACTCTGGAATTTTTGTCTCGCCCACAGAGATGGAGGAGGTCGGTCAGATCGTGACAGCGGGCCCGGCCAACAGGATGTTGATTGAGGGAGACGCGGTCTTTGTGGAGGTGCCGAAGGAGACTCGGCCGGGGGATCGTTTCCTTGTGTTTCGCACCCGGGCAGAGGTGGACCACCCGGAGTCCGGGGATTTCTGGGGCTATCTCACGGAGATAACGGGGATGGTTACCATTGATACGGTGAAAAAGAAGATCGCCCGGGGCAAGGTCAGTCGCACCTATTCGGAGGTGGAGCGGGGGCAGTTTCTTACCCCCTTCGTGCAGGAGCCATTCGTGTCGGTGCAGGCCATTGACGGGCCTAAAGAGGCTATTACGGGACACATCCTCGTGATGACAAACACCCTGCGAAAGCTGGCGGGCGAGTCCTATCTCGTGTTGGTGGACAGGGGGCGCAAAGACGGGCTGAAGGCAGGGCATAAGCTCTCGGTGTTTGGCAAGATGGCTTCGGGCCCCTACGATGACAACGAGTTTGATGACGAAGAGGAGGCGCTTCTCTTTCAAACCAACATCGGTGAGTTGCTGGTGCTGGGGACAACGGAGAACGCCGCCACCTGCTTTGTCACCAAAGCCATTCGTGAGATTGAGCCCGGAAACGTTGTGAGGACCATCCTCCCAGGCGCGGCCCCTAGCGCGAAGTTGCCTGGTAAGACGCCTGCCGCCGGTCGATAGCCTCCCTTTGTTGTGTTTTCAGGAGAGAAGCTCTGTGAGCGCGTCGATGCGCGAGCTGCTTAAGCCTCGGTTTTGAGCGATGGGGATGGCTCGTTGCGAGAGCGCCCGATAGGTGGTGCCGGCCTGGGGGGATAATTGTTCAAGGTGCTTCTTGATGGTTTGAGTGTCCCCCCGCACCAGGGGACCGGTCAGGCCCTGCTCAAGGCCTTGGTCTTTAACCCGCGCAAGCGCCCCGAGGGCGAGGTTGGTGAGGTGGGGTTCCATATCCTTGAGGCCAATGGCGCGGGCCTCATCTTGAGCCAGGGCGAGCAGGGCGACCATCAGGTTGGAGGAGAGCACCGCCGCGGCGTGGTAGCGGACTTTGTGTGCGGCGGTGATGACGGCACTTTGACTGCCGAGAGACTTTACAAGGGTGGTGAGGGGGGCGATGGCGTTGGCCTCTCCCTCCAGCGCAAAAAAGGTATCCTTGAGGATGGCGCGTGTGGAGTCTGGATCGGGGCACGCGGCGAGAGGGTGCAGGCTCCCTCGGGAGCAGTCCTCGGGGACGCTAAGGACCTGCGAGCTGAGGCAACCGGAGGTGTGCGTGATGACTGTCCCCGGTGCGAGCGCACCTCCGTCGCGGAGCGCCTCGCAGACCTCGCTGATGGCGTCATCGCTGACCGCGATGATGATCAACTCGGACATTCCGAGGGCTTTGCGAAGTGGGGCATCGGCTTGATTCAGGGGGGCGGTGAAGCGCGGAGCGGAAACCTCTGCTTTAAGTAGCGTGGAGTGGGCAGATTCACGGCGACTCCAGAGTCCGGTGAGGGGGACGTCGCAATCCTGAAGAGCCAGGGCGAGCCCTGCGCCCACCGCGCCAGAGCCGATGATAAAGACGGGGGCGTCAGGCATGAGCGGTGGGTGGGGTTTCTTCCTGGGAGGTCGTTGATCTTGGTGCCCGGCGAACGACTTTTTTGATCACCAGAGCGTTGGCTTTGGTGGAGATCTTAATGATGTCCGTAAAGCTAAACTCTCCCTCGAGGATCTTCTCGGCGATGGGGCCTTCGACGTAGCGTTCAATGGCGTGTCGCATGCCCCTGGCTCCTTCGGATTCGGAGTAGCCTCCGTTGTCGAGGAGAAAGTCGAGGACCTTCTTGCTCCAGTTGAGGGTGATCTCTCGCTCGGCGAAGAGACTCCGGGCGCTCTCCTGCAGCTGGAGTTCAGCGATGTTTCGCACCTGCTCGGGCTTGAGTGGGGTGAAGACGAGGTGTTCGCCCAGGCGCCCCCAGAGCTCGGGTGCAAGGGCCTCTCGGGCGTGGTCCAGGACGTCGTTGATAGAGTCTTTCGGGGCGCTGTGTCCGCCGCTGTTGCCAAAGCCAATGGCTCGCTCGGAGCTGGTGGCGAAGACCTCGGAGCCGATGTTGGAGGTGAGGACCACCAAGGTGTTGGCGAAGCTGATTTTTCTTCCTTTAGAGTCCGTGAGTTGCCCTTCGTCCAGGATTTGCAGCAACAGATGGTGGACGTCCTTATGGCTTTTTTCTATCTCGTCAAAAAGAACGATCTGGAAGGGGCGTTTTCTGAGCGCTTCGGTGAGCTGCCCGCCGTCTTCGTAGCCGACGTAACCTGGCTGCGCGCCAATCAAGCGAGCGACGGAGTGTTGCTCGGCAAATTCGCTCATGTCGATTCGCACTACCGCGTCTCGTTGGCCAAAGAGAAAATCGGCCATGACCTTCACGAGCTCGGTCTTGCCCACCCCAGTGGGGCCGAGGAAGAGAAAGCTCCCGATGGGTCGATGCCCGTTAAAGCCGGCGAAGCCCCGGCGAATGGCCCGGCAGACCGCCTCCACCACGGGTTGATGTCCAACGAACTGAGCTCCGATGATTTGTTCGGCCATTGCGAAGCGGTTGGCGTCGACCTCGGCGAGGCGATCGAGGGGCACTCCGGACATCTCATGAACCACTCGAGCGATGTCGAGGCGCTCTACTTTGTCGGAGCCCCGGCGTCGGGCTCGGGAGCCCGCAAGATCCATCACTGCGAAGGCCTTATCCGGAAGCTTACGCTCGGTGACGAAACGGTGGGTGAGTTGAACCGCGGCGTGGATGGCGTCCACGCAGTAGGTGACCTGGTGATGGGAGGCGTAGGCCTCCATGCCCCGCTCAAGGATCAGAATTGCCTCGTCAACGGTGGGCTCCAGCACTTCCACCGGCGCGAATCGTCGCTCAAGGGCGAGGTCTTTTTCGATGTGTTTTTTAAACTCATCGTGGGTGGTGGCGCCGATGCAGGGGAAGTCCCCTCGGGCGAGGGCTGTCTTCAGCTCGTTGGCAGCGTCCTGGGCGCTCTCGCCGCTCTGTCCGGCCCCAATCAGGGTGTGAATCTCGTCGATGAAGACGATGATTTTGCCCTGGGCATCAGCGACCTCTTTTTTGATGGCGCTGAGGCGCTCACTGAAGGCCCCGCGGAGGCTCGTGCCGGCGACCAGAGCTCCGGTGTTGAGAGAGAAGAGGATGGTGTCTTGAAAGTGCAGGACCTCTTCGTCTCCCCGCGCGATCATCACCGCCAGGCCCTCCACGATGGCGGTCTTGCCGACGCCGGGGGGACCAATGAGGATGGGGTTGTTGGCGCGTCGTTTGCCGAGAATATCGATGATGGTCTCAAGCTCAAGCTCGCGGCTGATGACCATGTCGAGGTTGTTCTTTCGGGCCTCTTCGGTGAGGTCAGTCCCCAGCCCGGCCAAGGTGGGGGCGAGCTGCTCAAGAAGGGAGGCGGCGGGGTTTGGCGCAGCCTTCGTGTCCACTTTCGGGGCTGTCTTTGGGGTGGCGCTGCTTTTTTTGGGGCGGGGAGTGGTGGCCTCCTCGGTGGTGGACGCCGGCGCCGTCTTCTTGGTGGGGTCTTTGTGGGTTGGTTTGATAAGTGTCCTGCCGTGCAGGGCCGGGGGCGGGATGCTTCGGAAGCGTCGAGGCAGCACCCCCGTGACGTAGGAAACCGCGGTATTGCGCAGGGCGTTCACTGTGGTGGTGCGGTTGAGCAGGGTGTAGGCGAAAGAGTCCCTGAGCTTGGTAATGGCGATGAGGATGTGCAGGCAGTCCACTTCTTTGGCGCTGGTGCCCCGGGCGAATTCACGGGCCCGATTGCGAATTGTGTCGACGGTGCGCCGAGGTTCGTCTTCAAACACCCGGATCGCGTCGAGAATATTCTCCTCCTGCAGATGGCGTTCGTTCAAAAGCACCTGAGCTCGGTTGGGGAAGGTGAAAAGAGCCAGGAGAAGATGGGCGGAAGAGAGCTCGCTGGTGGCGCGCTTGGCGATGTCTTTCGCTTCTAAAAAGGCTCGGGCGGCTTCGCTGCTATCTGGAATATATTGCACGCCTGCAGTATGCATTAGGAGCGTCGATCGAGCAATCTAACCCTCTCAAAATTGAGACTCTTTTCCCTCGGGACGTACATCGGAGAGATGACTTATATAAGTGATGCGGGAGGCAGAAGAATCGGTGTCGCAGAATAAGACAGATTTCGTTTGCCGTTGACA
>JAZAIZ010000011.1:0-5397 GCA_036230545.1 Myxococcota bacterium | reverse complement strand
TAAAAGAGCATCAAGTCTTCTTCGCGTGTTTGTCGCAGCATGAACTCACGCAGGGGCTTGACCCCCTCGGTGTAGGCCTCCTTTGCCGGGAGGGCTCCCTCCATGTAGGGCTCGAGTCCGTTGTTGTAAAGCTGGGTGCCCGTGGGCCACATAATGGCCATGGTGATAAAGAGGGCCAACCCGATGAGCACCATTTGAGGGGGCGACGATTGAGTTCCGAGCGCGGTTCGCAAGAGGGACAACACCACCAGTACTCGAACAAAGCTTGTGGTGGTGAGAAGAAATGCGGGTGCCAGGGTCAGGGCGGTCATGACCGCAACGATCTTGAGGGCCGCGCCCACCTCGTTAGCGGAGTCGGTTCCAATCCGGATGCTGAACGACTCTGCCGCCGCAGCCTCTCCCGAGAGGAGCGCCAGCGCCGCAAACGCGACGAGGGCCCCTATGACACCACCATATCTCACGCCGCCGCTCCATCCCGTTGGTATTGTTTCGTCAGAGGGTTGAGAATCGCAGCCGCGCCTTTTGGCAGAACTGGAGTCTCTTTTTGGGATTCCGACTGGTTCTTTCGCAAGCGCACCAACCCCTCCAGATCTGACGAGAGGTTTTCAGTCACCGGGAAGCCGACGTTTCCACCCACCGTTCCTCTGGGCATTATTGGCTTCTCAGAGGGCGTCTGGTCTTCTTCCTGCTTGGCCTGGGCCTCAACCTGCTTCACCAGGTTCCCCCACTCCTTGATACGAGTCTCCGAGGGATTCAGGTCCGTGAAATTCGACTCATCGACAAGGTTGTTGCCTACGTGGCTCAGAAGTCGCACCTCTTTGTCGGAGGTGGCCAGCAGGAGGCGCTCGCCGCAGGTTTGAACCAGCGCCAGTTTGTGCTTACCCCCAAGGGATTGTACCGCGACCACCTCGATGCTTCCCACATCCGCCAGGGTGCTCTTTTTGCGACGAATCGCCCAAAAGAGCGTCATCAACCCCAGCACGAGGACGCCAAACATCCCCGAAGCGGCCATGGAACTTTGTCGAGAAGAGAAAGCGGGCTTGAAGGGAGAGACGGCCTTGCCCTTGTCTTTACGAGAGGCCCAAGGGAAGGTCTTCATCTCCCCTGGCGCAGGGGGCGACTCTGTTTTCGCCAGGGCCTTCGTTTCCGTGCTGGCAGGACGGGGCTTGGGTGTCGACGCCAACGTGTTCACGGGTTTCGACTCGGGCGCCTCCGCCTTGAGAGGAGCAGAGAGCGTCGACGCGTCGAAGTTTAACTGGCCTCCCTGGCTCGCAACAATGGAGAGGCGGCTCTTGGGGTCTTCAAAGACGCCACGGGTTCGCAGCACCATAATTGCCCCGCGTCGTACCCGGCGCACCTTCATGGATGCAATGGGGCCTTCCTTAAACCGGCGGGCCCGGCGTGGGGTCCGCACCCCAGGCAAAAAGACGAGCAGCTCCCGCTTGCCGGCCTTGTGAATCTTCGCCTGCTTTAGAGAAGACGCACGCAAGCCACCAAGGGGCAACTCAAATCCTGTCTCCGAGATCTCAGGGGTGTGGTTGAACCACCGTGGGCTCTTCGCTTCTGCGCTCCCCGCTCCAACCCCCATTACAGCCACCAGCACCAACACCCTGAACATCATCACTCAACCTCTTTAATTACGCCACTTGTTTGGAGCCTCTGATTCGGACTGACGACTTCCGTGATTCGGACTCCGTATCGCTCCCCAATTACCACCGCTTCACCGCGGGCGATTAATTGGTCGTTCACCAGAATATCCAGAGGATCTTCCGCCGCCTTAGGAAACTCGATGACTGATCCCGGACCCAAATCGAGCACCTCTGCGATTCTCACTTTGCGCTTGCCTAACTCCACGGTCAGCTCGACCCGTACGTCGAGGACGCGATCCAGATCATCGGGTCCGGTGACTCGGCCACCATCGGTGGGATCTGAAGGTTCGTTGCCGCCTGGCTCTTCTGTTGCATCGCTCATTTGTATTCCGCCTTAATTTCCACCCCAAAGGCTCCGTTCTGCTGAATCGGGACCCCGAGGAGCTTGGTTTTGCCCTCGATTTGTACCGGCACGAAGTCTTCCTGACTGGCGTCCAGTCGAAGAAGGTCCCCGGCCTCCAACTCAAGAAATTCTTTAATCGAAAGATTGATCTGGCCAAGAGACGCTTGCACCGTCACCGGCGCCTCCGAAAGGTGTTTGGCCATCCAGGTGGGTAGCACGCTGCTGTCGAGTCGGTCCTTTCGAATCAGAATCTCAACCAGATTCGGCAGGAGCATCAAAGAGATGGTCCCGGGGCGCCCCGCGATGTCGTAATGAATCTTCCAGACAATGGTGCTCTCCACCTGGGTGGGAAGCTCCGGGGGAAGCCCCGCGGGAACAGGCACCAGCCGCAAGCCTCCGCCCTCGGACTCAAACACCCGGGCATCCAGTTCGCCGGCGACGTCATTGAGCATAGGCAGAAGGGTGTATCGTTCCACATCCGTTAAACGGGAGCGTTGAGGGGCAGTCCACGCCTCTTCCGTGCTGGGGCCGTCGGACACCGCACCACCAAAGGCGCGCTCTACAATAAGAAAACCCAACAGGGCCTGCACACCGATGAAACCAATCAGCCCGACCTCCTCTGCGTGAATCTCGCAGATCATGGACATCTCCCGCATGGTGCCAATGGCTGTGCGGGGGCTCACCACATCCGGCGGGTCAGCCTTGCTGTTGAAGCTCTCCCGTAAGGCTCGGCCAAGGGCGAGGTCCACTGCCCCAGAGAGGAACTCAAGTCGCCGCTCGACAATGGGCACCACTTTTCGAAGGGCGTGGTCCCCGCTGGCGAGGTCAACGGACTCGGGCTCACGCTCCTTGGGCTGAACCATATCGGCCCGTAACGCCTCAATCTCTTGTGGTGTAAACAGGGGAGTGTTGATGTTCATGGTTACCACCGGTTCAGGGTTTCATTACCCTCTCTCAGGTAGTTGCAACCATCGCGCCAAAAACAACGCTTCAGGGGGCCACGAACAAAACGCCTGTTATATAAGGAGTTAACCGTGGGGTTTGTTGGGGTGTGCTGCCAGGGTGGAGCCTCGATCGTCGGGCATCCCACAGGGTTCAGGGAGCGATGACGAGATCCTGACGCCTTCCCCATCGCTCTCTCGGACGGACCATCCTCTCGGAAACCTACTCCTCAACCGGGAGTTCACCCTCCTGCATCTCCGGAACAACCTCATCCACTGGCGGCGCCGGGGCGTCGTCGAGGTTTTTGTAGATCTTGTTCTTTTGTTGCATGGTCCGGTGGCAAACAAACTCAACCCGTCGGTTGGCCTGGCGATGCTCCGGGGTGTCGTTGGGGTGCAGAGGGCGCATGTTGGCGTAGCCCGCGGCACCCACCCGAGTGGGATCGATGCCGCCCACTTCGACCATATAGCGCATCACAGCGATCGCCCGGGATGTCGACAGCTCCCAGTTGGAGGGGAAGCGCCGGGTGCGAATGGGAATATCGTCGGTGTGACCCTCCACCAGGATCTGACAGGGGAAATCCGCGAGCAATTTGGACACCTCATCGAGAATCGGGAAGCCCTGGCGCTTTAGTCGGGCCCCTCCCCCCGAGAAGAAGGCCTGGTCCTTAACCCGAATAATAAGCCCCTTCTCGTTGGTCTCGGCCTCGACCTTTTTGTCCATTTTCTTGGCCTGAATCAGGTCACGGACCTTTCGCTCCATTTTACGCAGGGTCTTGCGGGGGCCCCCCATCAGGATCTGCTCAATCTCAGACTCCAGCTTGGACTTTCGGGCGATCATCTCTGGGTGATAGTTGCCAAAGTTCTCTTCCTGGTAGCCGAAGGCGTCTTTCATGGAGCCGGACATCTTCTGAAATTTGACGATGTCCATGTTGGCGAACGAGAGCAAGAGAACGAAAAACGTCAAGAGCAGGGTTGAAAGATCCGCGAAGGTGCACATCCACCCCGGGGCACCCACTGGGGGGCATTTGCACTCTTCTTCTTCTTCCATGCCCTAACCCTCTTTATCGTTCCCTTCTCTAAGTCCGGGGGGCAGGAACGCCTCGAGCTTTTCAGTGGTGATCATGGAGTTCTCGCCTTTGACGATAGAGGAGATGCCCTCAATCACGAGTTTCATATTCCGCGACTCGACCTTGGTGCGCTCCTTTAGCTTGTCGCCAATGGGGATACAAACCAGGTTGGCGATCAGCGCTCCGTAAAGCGTCGTGAGCATCGCCACCGCCATGGCCGGGCCAATGGAGGCGGGGTCGTCCAGGGCCTGAAGCATCTGCACCAGCCCCACCAGGGTGCCGATCATGCCCATGGCCGGCGCGATGGTCGCCGCGAACTCAAACACCCCCTGGGCGTCCTCGTGCCGGGTCTTCATGCTGGACATCTCGTCGTTAAGAATCTGCCGAATGCTCTCCACCGGAACGCCATCCACCGCCAGGCGTACGGCCTTGCCCATAAAGGGGTCAGCGATCTCTTCGTTTTCAAGGGAGAGCAGGTCTTCTTTGCGAACCTTCTCGGCGAACTCTTTCAACTTGGCGTTCGTATCGGCGATGGAACTGTTGCGGTCAAAAACCGCCAGCATTACCACCCCAGCGATGCCAAAGAGCCGATTGAGAGGGACGGCAATCATTGTCGCCGCGAAGGTACCACCGACCACGATCATCATGCTCGGATAGTTGACGAACATCATCAACGATCCACCCATAAGGATCGACGCGAGGACGAAGCCCCACGCTAAGACGAAGCCTATAACGGTACCTAAATCCACTCCATTACTCCATAGCTTAAAGCCTAAAATGAATCGGGATACCGGGCAAGTAGGGAGCCCCTAAGCTTGCACCGATTCATGCCTAAGTTACTGAGAACAAAAAGCAAATCCCTATACATAACCTGCAGGCTAAAAACAAAGCTAAATGGTGATCCGGCCATGAATAAGGGGGAGAAAAAGAGGCGCTCAGCACCTCCCTCCCCCCTTAGAGCCTACCTTTTGATGCCGACCGCTTCCATCAACATCTGGTCAGCGGTCCGAATCGCCCGGGAGTTGGCTTGAAACCCTCGCTGATAGGCGATGATCTTAACGAACTCGTTGGCTATCTCAACGGTGGATTGCTCGAGGTTGTTGCCGACGATACTCCCTCGCCCACCGGCGCCCGCATTCCCCACAAGCGCCTGACCGGAGTCCGGAGACTCCACCCAATGACCGGCGTCTCGGCGAATCAACCCATCGTTGTTCACAAAGCGCGCCACCGCGACCGACGCCAGAACCCGCCGCTCACCGTTGGTGAAGGTCCCGTTAATGGTGCCGTCCATGTTCACCTTGATCCCCGCCAGCGCCCCGGCGCCATACCCGTCCTGAGTGATGTTGGAGACCGTCGAGGGGGAGTCGAATTGACGCGTCCCGTCCAGGCCCGTC
>JAZAIZ010000010.1:0-3225 GCA_036230545.1 Myxococcota bacterium | reverse complement strand
CGCGCGTAGCCTTTTCCTGGGGGCAACGCCCCGCTCCCAACACCGCCGGAGGCCCATTCTTTGGGGCCCTGCAAGAGATCCGGCATTTATTGGGCTCCAACGTCTCAAGAGCGCAGCGTTGCACTGCGGGCGTTCTGCTTGGTCTCCGAGGCACTTCTGAGCCAGCCGGGCACGCGCTACAACGAGGTCTTTTTCACTGAACACCTGTGCCCATGGGACGGTGTATTCGCCTTCCCTTCATTGTTTCATCCGCCTTGTCCGGTCGGTTCATTCTTATGGGTTCGTTTAAACTGTGGTCTAATGGGCCAATGGTCGCCATGGGCGTCCACAATTGGTTGCCGGTGGTAGTATGCAAAACGGCCCAACATTCAGACTGCGAAATCGAACCTATGTTGTGGGGATTATCTTTCTCTTCGCCTGCCAGGACATCGTTGAACTCAGCCAATATCCCCCCAACAGCCCCGCAAAGAGCGAGGTGTCTGTGGATGGATGGGCAGGTGGGTTGCTGAGCGAAGGTGCGGTGGGGCACTCTCAACACAACCTCTTTGTGCTTGAATCGACCCTCTGGGAAAGCACCACCCTCCCCGTTTGCTGGGAAAACCCCACCGAAGACAATCGCCAGGGACGAATGTGGGTGGAGGATCAAATTAAGGCCACGTGGGGCAGGCACTCGGCCCTTGAGTTTGCGGGCTGGGGCCCTTGCAGCCTGGCAAGCGATGGCATTCGAATTCGGGTTGCCGACTCTTTTCCGGCCACCAAAGCTCTCGGCAAAGGCCTCGACGGCGTGGCCAACGGCATCACCTTGAACTTTGAGTTTAAACAATGGAGCACCCGCTGCGCGGCAGACCGCGAGGGGTGCATCCGAACCCTGGCCACCCACGAGTTTGGGCACGCGCTTGGGTTTGCGCACGAGCAAAACAGATCGGACTCCAAGTGCCACGAGCGTGAACAGGGGAAGGATGGCGACAGGGTCATCGGGCCCTGGGACCTGAGCTCGGTGATGAACTACTGCAACCCCACCTGGAATGGAGACGGCAACTTGAGCCCCACCGACATTCGCGGCGTTCAACAGATTTATGGGAAGAGCCCGGAGGCCCTGCAGGCCATTTTTGACATCTGCTCCACGGAGAAGAGCCAGGGGTGGCAGGACAGCTGTGTGAACAAACGCATGTCCAACCCGACCTTTGACGGGACCTGCGCCTGCGGGGGGACGCTGCTTGAGCACCGCTTGAGTGGAGAGGTTGTTTGTGACTCGGGGACGCCCAACTGTTTGAGCCTTCCCTCGGCAGAAAACCCCGAGCACTATCGGGTGGTCGGTGCGGAGCTGCGGCGTTTGTATGAACATTGCGACAGCTTGCGGGCGCAGAGCAAATGGATGTCTTCCTGCGACCACCCAGCGGTTAACGACACACGGCTCTTTGAGGGAGCCTGTGAATGCCGCGGGGATGTCTACCGACACAGGGAGTTGGGGGTGTTTGTTTGCAGTGAGCTGCCAAAATCCTGCGGTGGCCTCAGCACCAGCGTGTCGGAGAGCGAGTGGGAGGTGGTGAAGCCCAATCTTCACAGCAATGAGCCTCTGGAGGAGCTCTACAACCACTGCAACCAACTTCGGGTGACCAAGGGCGATCACATCGAGTGTGACAGTCCCGCCGTGGACGATGCCAACTTCTTTAATGGCGCCTGCGGGTGCGAGACCACACTGGTGAGGCACACCGCGTCGGGGCTTTATCGCTGTCCGAAGCTCCCCGAGAGTTGTGGAGGAATCGAGTTTGTGCCCGCCATGGAGCATTATGACACCGGACACGAGTGCTACGAAGCACCCGCCGCGGAAGATTACCGGGGGAGCGTCTCAACCTCTAAGGCGAGCGTGCATGACCCCGCCACGGAGTGCCTGCCGTGGACATCAGACATCGCACGGGCTTATGGGTTTACGGTTCAGAACTACCCCAACGCCGGGCTCGGCGAGCACAATCACTGCCGCAACCCCCTCCCCCACCGACAGAGCCGGCCCTTTTGCTTTACGGAAAACACCAGCAACCCGGTGAACGATTGTGATGTGGGCGAGCCAAGCACGCGTTGCGTGGACACCCAAACCTGGCAATGCGCTCCCATGCCCTGTGAAAACCAGGCGGAGTGCGTGCATCTTGGCGACCACTATGCGTGCCATTGCCCGCCGGGGTTTCATGGAGAGCGCTGTGAACAAAGTGGCGACGCGTGCTCTGACGTCGAGTGCAACCACGGTGTTTGCGAGATCACCGCGGAGAGCTTTCGTTGCGAGTGTGACCCGGGGTGGGAAGGCAGCCGATGCGCCCAGCCCATTGATTTTTGTGCGTCCTCCCCGTGTGCGAACGAAGCGCTCTGCGTTAACGACGGGGGCTCTTATCGCTGTGAATGCCTGCCGGGCTGGACAGGCCCACGCTGTGAAACCAATGTGGACGACTGTGCCAGCAATCCCTGCCAAAACGCCGGGGCGTGTGTGGATGGAGTTAACGACTTTGCCTGCGTGTGCCTTGCGGGGTGGACGGGGAGTGAATGCACCATCAACATCGACGACTGCAGCCCCAACCCTTGTCAAAACGACGGGGTTTGCGTGGATGAACTCAACGATTTTCATTGCCTGTGCGGAGAGAACTGGCGCGGGAGCGATTGCTCCATCCCAATCGTTCCCGCACCAGACTCGCCCGCCTGCCAAAATGGCGGAACCCGCCCCGACGATGCTCCCGCCGGTGCGTGCCTTTGCGCAGCCGGGTGGGAGGGTGAGCGCTGCGAGCTAAACACCGATGAGTGCGTGAATCACCAATGCCAAAACGGTGGAACCTGTGTGGATGGAGTGAATATCTACACGTGTGAGTGTGCGCAGGGTTACTCGGGGATGTATTGCGAGCACGTTAAACTCGCTGCGCGGGGAGCCCAAAGCAAACCGGTGGACTCGGGAGGATTTGTGGGGGGCTGCGCACAAACACCGGAACCAGGCCTTACCTTTCTGAGCCTTATTTTACTGTTGTGGGGAAGGCGACGAAGAAAATTAACGTGTCGCTCTTGACTGATTCGGGATGGACGATGCCGCCTTCTCTTACTCTCAAGTTATCATAGACATTTCACAAGAAAAACACAGTGCTTCAAAACACGCCCCCTGAGCATTTCCTCCCGGGTTACGGGCCACTCACGCTTGCGGGCGCCAGAATAACTTCAAGTTCCACATTATAAGCATCCATGACCGAATCC
>JAZAIZ010000009.1:0-20658 GCA_036230545.1 Myxococcota bacterium | reverse complement strand
GACAGGATCTCAACCCCGGATTTGTAAAGAAGGTCCAACTCATTACCCCGGGCTCGGCAACCTTCTTCGTAAAAGTCTCGCGCTCCCTCAGCAACGCAAGCCATTACAGCTACACCCTCGAAACCCGTATTCTCCCCGATACCAGCCCCTAATCTCTCCTCAAAAGGTGGGCCCCACCCCTACATTGCGCACCATAACTCACATGTCAGCACCCGCGCAGGCTCGTTCCAAACCTGCCTTAGAAGGCATAAAGCGATAACGCAACAAGTCAAACCCGCGCTTCAATTCCAGCATACTCCAACCCACTGAAATAAAGTCGCTTCTCCGGATTAGGGGTTGGCCTGCAGCGCAAGTTCCGCACCAAAGCCCTGGATGCCCCCAAAGGCATGACAAAGGTGGCAGAGTCGTGACCTCCCTCACAGGGGGCGCTCGCTCCAAATAACGCGCTATATCAAGCTTATAGGAAATAAAGGGGCTGGCACCGCTGTTGCAATAACTAAGAGTATGATGCAAGCCGGGAAAATAACGTTCTACCTCTTCTTTTTCGCTCTGGCGTTCGCGGTGGGACTCACCGCAACCATCATGGTGAGCCGAGCGTTCCTCTCCTCTGACACCATCCCGGCTGCCCTGCCCCTGGACCAGCCCGCGCAAACCCCCCATCGCCTCCCGCACCCCCATCCCACGGTGGAGTGCTGAGTTTTCCTCTCCCTTACTGTCTTCTCCCCAAAAAAAAAGGGGGACCATATGGTCCCCCTTTTCTTATTCAACTCACTTGAACCGCTTAGTCAGCGAGACAGGTCTTAGCTGGTCGGTTGCAGCTCTTAGGCTGACCCTCACCAGATGACACACAGGCAAAGCCCTTAGCAGTGTTACACTCGGTGTCTGCGGTGCAGGTTGCATCCGCAGCAAAGGCCGTATCAATGGCCGACTGGTGCACGAAGCCGAGGTTCTTGCCAGGAGCGGTGTCCTTGCAGGAGTAACCCGTACCACAATCCAAGAGTTTCAGATCGTCGCCAGCAGCGTTCTTGATTTCTTCATCTTCACAGCTCGCGATGCAAATCGGGAAGATGTCGTTGCCATCAACCTGCAGGTTGCCCCAGCAGCTTGCGTTGGCAGGAGTGTCGGTTGCGCCCATAATGGAGCACATGTCGTAAGCGGGAGCCATATTACATGGGTTTTGCTGAGCACAGTTGGTCATTCCCACGCGGTCGTAGGCGTCACAGAACACAGCAGACTCACCACACCAGTGCTCGAAGAGCGTGCAGAAATCACCGCTGTTTCCGCCGGAGAGCTGAAGGCTCACACACTCGTATCCCGCAGAACACTGAGTGGTGTCGCCAGCGGCTTCTTTGTCACAGGTGCGGAAATCAGCAGTGCTGCTGGTGTCTGCGCCGGTGCCTGGGTTGGACTGGCTCTCGATGCCCATGATGGTTCCGGTAGGAGCCTGGAGGCAAGAATCGCCGCCGCCGCAGGTGAATGCGTTCGGGTCGGTTCCGGTAGGATCACAAATAGGCTTGCATCGCATGTCCACCATCTCCTGGTCTGCCCACCCACCGTTGGGGTCGGAGATCAGGTTGATCTTGGTTGCGCTGCACTGGCCCTGGCCTTCGGCGCAAATGGCGAAGTTAGTCATGCCGCACTCGGTGTTGAGCTGCGCGGTCTTCTTGAAGCAGTGGCCGCCGGTCTGGCTGGTAGCCACACAAGCGCCAGCTACGCCACCCACATCAGTACAAACGCTGTCGTCGGTACAAGGGATCATGCAAACGCTCTGGCTGGGACCAACCGCTGCACACTCAAGACCCGGCTCGCAGGTTCCTTGACCGGTTCCGGAGCAGGCCTGAAAAACCGCTGCTGCGGGAACTTCAACACATTGAGAGATGTCTACCATGCAGCTGTTGGTAGCCGCATCATAACCGCAGCTGACGATACCGGACTGGTATTCACTGCTGTCGTAGAGGTCACATCGAAAGCCAGGGTTACCCGCCAGGGCACCACCGCAATCGGCAGGGCATTGGGGGGTTGCTTTTTGAGCAGTCTCTTCAGCGCCACAGGCCGAAATAAAAACTGCTACGAGAATCATTGATAATTTCTTCACCGTACTTCTCTCCATTAAGTAATTACAGAGTCGGATGCATACCCAACCACGTTTAGTAGACAATTGGCTGTGCATGTATACCCGTCGGCAACTACACCGGCAAGCGGATAATGAGTTTTTTGGCCGCCCAGAACAGGGCCTAACTCCCTAAAAGGATAAGGTTTAATCCACAATCTGCGACCCGGGGGCTGGCCCATTCAGCGTCCCTGTGATACCCCCACCAGCGCATGTGGGGACTCCCAACACTGATTCCATGGACCGCTATCGACGGGCAGCAATCCCTTGAGATTTGGGCACTTAACCAACTTTCTGAAGAATCTGAGCTAGTTGGGCTGATCGGAACCCCCCTCGGCGGGCCCCGGGGACGCTTTGGCGTGGTGGGGATCCCGACCCGCTCCACCCCCCTGCTGCCCGACGGCTCCAACCTCCCCGAGGCGCTCAGACAATCCCCCAACCACCTGAAAGTCGTCGGATTAGGCTACGATCTTGGCCGATCGTGGGCCCGGCTCTCCACCCGGCTCGCCCCCCGAAATCAGCCTTCGGGGCTCGTTTTTGACCTTGAGAGCGCGCTCATCGTTGACCACACCCTGCAGCGCTGGATGGTCGCGGGGACCCCCGGCGCCACCGCCGATCGCCTCCTCCGAGCGCTCTCCACCCCCCAACGCTCTGCTGCCCCCCTTCGCTCCTGTGGTCACGCTACCCTCCACCCCCTGGTGAGCGATCAAATTCACGGGCAGCGCATCCGCCAAACCCACCAGCACATCGCCGCCGGGGACATCTACCAGGCCAACATCGCCCGACGCCTGGGGGTCCTCGGAAGCATCGACGGCATCGGCGCCATCACCGACCTCAGTCTCCTCAATCCCGTAGCCCACGGCGCCTACCTCCGCTCGGCTCCCTTTGAGGTGGTCTCCAACACCATGGAGACCCTCATGACCCTCACCCCCGACACCCGCACCATCGCGAGCTTTCCCATCAAAGGCACCTGCAAACGCAGCGACCACGAAACCCCCACCGACACCGCCCCGAGGCAACTTCTGGCAACCCCCAAGGAGCGCGCTGAACACATCATGATTGTGGATTTGGTCCGAAACGACCTCGGACGAATCTGCACCCCGGGCAGCATCAAGGTCCCCCGGCTCATGGGACTTGAAGGCTATCAGGGGGTCTGGCACGGCGTCTCCACTATCGAAGGCACCCTCGCCCCCAACGAAACCCTCACCAGCGCCCTCCACTCTCTCTTCCCCGGGGGCTCCATCACCGGAGCGCCCAAGCGCCGGGCCATTGAGATCATCACCGACCTCGAAGAAGAAGCTCGAGGCTTTTATACCGGCTCCATCGGGCTGGTGGCCCCCAACGGCTACGCCAGCTTCTCGATTCTGATTCGAACCCTGCTCAAAGACGCAGAGGGGTGGAGTTTATCCGTAGGAGGAGGAATAGTCGCCGACAGCACCCCGGAGCGGGAGATCGCCGAGACGTGGGAGAAGGTAGCGGTGTTTCAGAAAATCATGCGGGCAGAAGCCCAATCTCAGGCCAGGAGCTCCACAGGCTCAAACACCGACAAGAGCTTGCTCGCTGCCTCGTGAGGCTCTGCCTCAAGCTCCAGCTCAACAATCTCATAATTGCGGGGATCCTGTAACACCGCCTCCACCAATCGAGTGTTGAGGGCGTGACCCGAGCAATGCAGCCGCACCCGGCCAATCACCGGCAAGCCAAAGAGCGCCAGATCTCCAATAGCGTCCAGCACCTTGTGCCGAACAAACTCGTCCGGAAAACGCAGGCCCTCGGGGTTGAGCACCTGGTAGTCGTCAATCACGATAGCGTTGTCGAGGGAGCCGCCGCGGGCGAGCCCATTAGCCTGAAGCATCTCGACGTCTTTCATAAACCCAAAGGTACGCGCACGACAGAGTTCTTGCACAAAGGAGCGCTCGCTCAACTTGAACTCATAGGCGCTCGGGGGGATCAAGGGATGGTCAAACTCCAGAGAGCATTTCATCTGGAGGCTCGCGGAGCCGGGCGCAAGCCGCGCGAATTTGTCACCATCGCGCACCTCCACCTCTTTTTTAATCACCAGATAACGTTTGCCCTTGTTCTGCTCTTCAATCCCCGCCGCCTGAATCTGAGCGACAAATTCGCCAGAGCTGCCGTCCATAATGGGCAGCTCAGGTCCATCGACATGCACCACGAGGTTATCGATTCCCAACCCGGCCAGCGCCGCCATCAAGTGCTCCACGGTAGAAATCGTAACCCGAGTCCCCTCACCTCCCACCCCAAGGGTGGTGGCCAGGCGGGTGTCCACCAGGTTCTCGATGGAGGCCTTCAGCTCGTCATGTCCCGGCAAATCTGCGCGCACAAAGCGTATGCCGGAATCCACGGGGGCCGGAAAGAGCTCAAGGGTCACCTCTTGCCCCGTGTGCAGCCCAATCCCGCGACAGACCACTTTTTCTCGAATCGTACGCTGATGTAACATCCCGGTGCTTACTCCTGCCCGCCTGGGGCCCGCGAAGGAACTTTCAATTAAACCACTCCACTACGCTGAGGTTCAATCACCATGCCAACTGGCACATCCTTCGAAAAATCCTGTATTATTAAACGGATAGAATCTATCCTCGTCAAAGGTCCCGCTTCACCTTCCCCAATCACCCCACAAAGCGCGACATCCCTGTCCTCACATTGTCCCCCGGCTACGCCACCTTGACACATTCAATCAAGCGGCCAAGTACCACGCGATCCCTGCAGCCGCAACCGGATTGTCCTCTCCCCCAATGTCCGAAAAAAATTCAGGACAACCTGGGGGCGTCCTGACGCTCTCTGCGCGCTGCTTTCAGACAAATGGAGCCCCCCAAAACCCGAAAACAAGACCCGGTCGGACGGGTCACGCCGCGGGGGGAGGGAGACCGAGATGAGAATATGTCTGCAATGTCGCGACACGTCCCCGTGGAGTCCGCTGAAGGAGGCCCTCCTGAATCAAATAGGGCTCATAAACATACTCGAGCGTCGCCGACTCCTCCCCCATGGCCGCTGCCAAGGTCTCCAAACCAACCGGTCCACCACCAAACTTTCGCACGAGGGAGTCCATTAAGCGACGGTCCATCTCGTCAAAGCCCTTCTCATCAATCCCTAATTTCTCGAGACCATAACGGGCGATGTCCGGCTCGATGGTGCCCGAACCTTCGATCTCCGCAAAGTCACGCACCCGCCGCAAGAGGCGATTGGCGATCCGAGGAGTGCCCCGACACCGCCGGGACATCTCCGCCGCCCCCTCCGAGCTGCAGGGGATCTTCAACAACCCCGCCGAACGCTCAATGATGACCTGCAGGTCATCGTCGTCATAATAACGCAGCCGCCCCGTAAACCCGAAGCGATCCCGCATGGGCCCGGTCAAAAGCCCCGTGCGCGTGGTGGCCCCAATCAACGTGAAACGCGGCAGGGGCATCTCAATGCTGCGAGCGTGAGGCCCCGCCCCCAGCACCAGATCAAATTTGAAGTCTTCCATGGCCGGGTAGAGGTATTCTTCCACCACCGGTGAGAGGCGATGAATCTCATCAATAAAAAGAACATCCCGCTCCTTCAGATGCGACAAGATCCCCGCTAAATCCTTACGCTCAATAGCCGGACCGCTGGTGACGTGCAGGTCCACCTCCATCTCGTTGGCGATCAAATGCGCGATGGTGGTCTTCCCCAAGCCTGGAGGGCCCGCCAGCAGAATGTGGTCGAGGGCCTCTCCCCGGGCCCGGGCTGCGGCCACAAAAACCTTCAGGTTGCTCACCAGCTCTCCCTGCCCCACCAGCTCGCCAAAGCTCGGGGGCCGAAGAGAGACCTCTGACTGCACCTCACCGGGCATGGTAGAGGCCGAAACCAAGCGCGACTCATAAGAATCAGACATTCACATTCTCCCAGGTTCTATCTATATCCACCCTCTGACAGATTAAGGCATCCTCTACCAGCCCGGAAATCATTTAAGGAATGGGTCCCTAATTGGTGCAAAGCGCCCGAGAGTGATAAATCACAGGGGGGCCATCGGGCCCACAGGAAAGTGAGAACAGTGGTGGTTCAATCCGGGCAACGCTCGATCATAGAAGACCTCTTTCGTATCCACCCGGACGAGGCGCGCCCCACCGCCTACGCCTTCGTCTACCTCTTCACCGCCATTGGCGCCTTCACCATCGCCCGAACCGCCCGAACCGCGCTCTTTCTTGAGATCCCCAACTACAAAGAGGCCTATCCCCTCGCCATTATCACCACCGCCCTCACCATCTCCCTGAGCATGTTCATTTACTCCCGCTTTGAGCGGGTGCTCCGACGGGACCAAACCAACGCCATCACCCTGGTGGTTCTGATCCTGGTCATGATGGCCTTCCGCATGGCCATGACCACCGCCAGCCCGAAAGTCTATTGGCTCTTCTACGTATGGGCCGAAGTGTTTGGAGCCTTTCTGGTCATTCAGTTCTGGACCTTCATGAATGAGATCTTCCACGCGCGGCAGGCCAAACGGCTCTTCGCCATCATCAGCGGCGGGGGAGTCCTCTCCAACATCCCCGTGGGCTGGGGCGTTCGTGCTGTGGTGCCAATCATCGGCACGGAGAACCTCATCTTTCTGGTCGTCATCTGCCTGCTCATTTGCCTGGGCATGATCCGAAGACTCGGTGAGCACTGCCAGGTTGAGCTCACCCGAGCCCACATCCGCACCCCCTACCCCTTTCTCACCGAAGGTCAGACTCCAGCGCTTCAGCCGGTGTTCGCCACAAAGCACGTACGCCTGATCGCCAGCGCGGTGGTCCTCACCTACTTTGCCTCAACCCTCATCAGCTACCAGTTCACCATCATCCTGGGGGAATCCATCGCCGACAAAGAGGGGAGAACCATCTACATGGCCTCCCTCTTTCTGATCACCGGAATCGTCGGGGCCCTGATTCAGTTAACGGTCACCGCTCGACTCCTTGAACGCTTCGGTGTTCTCCCCGCGCTGCTGCTGCTTCCGGTGCTGCTCATCGTGGGCGTCGCCACCCTTATCTTTCTCCCGGCCTTCATCCCCGCCCTCTGGGCGGCGGGGTTTCTGCTCGGCTCCGAAAAGATCCTGCGCTACACCATCAATGACTCCACCCTCCAATTGATGTACCTCCCGGTCTCTCCCCACATCCGGGGACGCGCCAAAGCGTTTATCGAGGGGATCTTAAAAGAGGCCTCCAAGGGTGCGGCGGGCTTGCTGATCTTCTTCCTCTTCTCTTCCAAAGAGTACCTCGGCTTTGGCATAGCTCTGGATCTATCCGTTAATGACCTGGGCTGGTTGGTGCTGCTGACAATTCTCCTCTGGGTGCTGGTCATCTTCAACATGCGCCGCGAATACCTCAGCAGCCTCGTGCAAACCCTGGCCCGCCGGCGAGTCAATTTTCAGGACACGCGCTTTCAGATCTCCGACGAAGACACCGTGCGCACCCTCAACGAGTGCCTCGTCTCGCCGGACATCGGCAAGGTCATGAACGCCATCGAGCTGCTCCCCTCCATCAGCCCCAAGCTCCTCGGGCCCGTTGAAGCCAACATCCAGCTGTTGCTCACCCACGACAAGAAAGAAATCAGAGCCCTGGCCCTTCAATTTATTCAGGTTCGACATATCCTGGGTGGGGCAGATGTCGCCCCCTCCCTCAACGACCCCTCCGCGCTCGTTCGAGCCGCCGCCATCACCACCTACTGCACCATGGAACGCGAGCAGTCTATCAAGCCCATCACCCCAAGGCTCACCGACCCCAACCCCAAGGTCCGCGCGTCTGCCATCGCTTCTCTGGTCCGTTACGGCGGTCTCGATGGGATCCTCGCCTGCGCCGACCACCTCAAGGAGCTTCTCACCAGCGACGACCCCAAAAAGCGGGAGTACGCCGCGTGGATATTGGGGGAGATCGGCGTGCAGAATTTCTATCACCCCCTGAAGGCTCTTCTTGAGGACCCTTCTGAGGACGTCCAACTCGCGGCGGTGAAAGCCGCCGGGGCCCTCGCCAATCCCAACCTCATCCCTCACCTGCTCTCAATTCTCGACAAACCACGGCTGCAGGGCGCCGCCACCCGAGCCCTCGCCAACTACGGAGATAGCATTGAGGATACCATCGAAAACCTCCTTGAGGACAAAACCCTCCCCCACTCCCGCCGGGCCAGCGGTTGCAGGGTCCTCGCCCGCCTACCCGGCCCCCGAAGCACCCTGAACCTCACCTATCAACTCCTCGACGACAGCATTCACGTCCGCACTGCCGCCGCCAGCTCCCTGCAGGCCATCCTCCGGCACTCCCCCAACATGAAACTCGAGCATGACACCGCGCTTCAGGCCATCTATTCCGAAACCAAGCACTGGCTGAAGCTCTCGGGCTTTATCCACGACCTTGAAGACCTCCCCTCAACGGAGCTGCTGCGAGATGCCCTGGAGCACCGTCTCACCATGGTGAGCCAGCAGATTCTGACCATTCTGAGCCTGAAATACCACTCCCCCACCATCGAATCTGTCCGCCACAACCTCAACAGCCGCATCCCTGCCACCCGCGCCAACGCCATCGAGGTCCTCGACAATCTCCTCGACAAGCAGGAAAAGCTCCTGGTCATCCCCGTCCTCGAGGAGCATTCCGTCGCTCAAAACCTTGAATTCGCCCGACAAGAATTTGGGTTGAAGAGGCTGCTCCCGGAGAAAATCCTGGAGGAGCTCATCAAAAGCCCCGACCCCTGGATCAACACATGCGCTGCCCTGGCCATCGGTCAGTCACGCTTCACTACGCTTGAGCCCCTTCTCACCAGGCTCCTCGCCAGCACCAACGCCGTCTGTCGTGAAACCGGGGTCCTTGCCATCTCTGCCCTGGGTTTAAACCCGGACCGCCTGGCCATTCTCAAACCCCTCCTGAAAGATCCCGTCGAGCGGGTTCGGCTCTTCACCCAAACCACCCTCGACAAGGCTTAAGCCCCCATCAATTCGCCCCGTCGCACACCACCTCAAAATGTTCACGGTGGAAATCGTCCCGAGGCTCCGGAACCAACTGAGTTTGATAACGAGTCTCGATCTCCTCCACGGCCCGGGACTCCGTTTCACCCAAACACTCCGCCACTCCCGAGTTCATCCGAAGCGTCACAGTGGCAGCGCTCTCCTCACTCAGCCTCCTGGTCACAACCCCAAGGATCTCATGCACCATGGTCTGCTCGCTCTTAACAAAACCCCGCGCCTTACAATAAGGACACCCCTCCGTCAGAGTGTTGCCCAGACTCTCCCGAACCCGCTTCCGCGTCATCTCCACCAAACCAATCTCGCTCATGCGCACGATGTTGGTTTTGGCCTTGTCCTTGCTGAGGGCCACCTCAAGGGCCTCCAAAACTTTCTCGCGATTGGCCTCCAACGCCATATCAATGAAATCGATAATCACGATTCCACCGATGTTCCGCAGTCTGATCTGATAGGCGAGCTCTTTGACCGCCTCGAGATTAATGTGAGTAATGGTGTCTTCGAGGCTGCTCTTTCCCACAAAGCCCCCTGAGTTCACATCCACCACCGTCAGGGCCTCCGCCTGATCGATCACAATGTGTCCCCCACTCTTGAGCCACACCTTCCTCTGAAGGGCTCGGTTGATGGCGGTGTCGATTCCAAATGCGTCGAAGATCGGCTGTTTTTTGTCGTAGAGCTCTACCCGCTGTGCCGCCCCCGGCTCAAAACTTTCAACAAACTCGCAGACTCGCTCATAATCTTCGCGGGTGTCCACATGCAGCACACTCAACCCACCTGCGAATAAATCCCGAGTGGCCCTGAGAGCCAAATCCAAATCTGAAAACACAAGCCCAGGAACCGGTCCGGACGCTCCCTTGGCTTCGATGTCCCGCCAGATCTTCTCAAGCATCGTCGCCTCCTCCTGCAGCTCCTTCACATCGGCTCCCTCGGCCGCAGTGCGAATAATGAAGCCACACCCTTCAGTCTGGATTTCCTCAAGCGCCAGGCGAAGTCGCTCACGCTCCTCCAGATCGGCGATCCGAAGGGAGACCCCCACATGATCTGAAAAAGGCATGTAGACGAGGTTGCGACCAGGGATTGTAATATGGCGGGTCAATCGAGCCCCCTTGGTTCCCAGAGGCTCCTTTTGCACCTGAACCAGAATCTCCTGCCCTTCAGTCAGGACATCGGCGATATTGGCCACCGGCAGGCCACGGTTCACTGGTACACCGCTGCTCGCGCCTTCACTGGAGGACTCCTCACCCTCCTTATTCTCTGGCTCGGGAACGCACGCTCGCTCCACCGCGTCATTCACATAGAGAAAGCCCGTCCTGGCCAGCCCCAACTCCACGAAGGCCGCCTGCATCCCGGGCAGCACGCGGACCACGCGACCACGATACACATTCCCCACGACGCCGCGCTCGGCTTTTCGTTCGATATAAACCTCCACCGGGCTCGAATCTTCAAGCAACGCGACCCGAACTTCCGAAATAGTGGACTGAATGACCAGTGAATTACTCATAATGAACTGCCTGCTTCCAAATCTAAGCTCCTGAGGAATCTGCTTCATGGAGCTTTGCGACACCTTTGTCCAGCGAAGAGTGTTTTACATAGGCCTGAGAAGCCGATAGGGTGCCGCAACTTGCCGAAAGGAGACGGGTTGGAAGAACATCACTATTTAAGGGCCACCCCATTGGGCGGCCTCGGCCAGGTCGGTGGAAATCTCATGGTCTACGAGACCGCCAACGATATGATCGTGGTAGACTGTGGCATCCTCTTCCCCGCGCAGGAACAACCGGGAGTGGACTGCCTCGTCCCCAACATCAATTACATCATCGCCAACATCGACAAATTACGGGCGGTGGTCATCACCCACGGGCACGAAGACCACATCGGCGCCCTGCCCTTTCTCTCCCAATCCCTCCCCGTCCCGATCTACGCCACCGGGTTCACCCTCGCGCTCATCAAAGAAAAATTCGACTACTTTGGCGAGACCGCCCAGGAGCTGCGGCAGCTGGTGGATGGCAAAGAGGTCACCATCGGTGAATTCCTCATTGAACCCATCCCCATCACGCACTCCATCCCCGACGCCGTGTCCCTGGCAATCACCACCCCCATGGGCACCATCATCCACACCGGGGACTTCAAGATCGACCGCACCCCCGTTGACGGGCGCCTCAGCGGCGAGAAGCGCTTTCGAGAGCTCGGAGACCGAGGAATCGCGGCGCTCTTTTCCGACTCCACCAACTCAGAGAAAGAAGGCTGGAGCAGAAGTGAGCAGGAGGTCACCGAGGCCATGGACGCCCTCTTCGAGGGCACCTCCACGCGCATCCTGGTCACCACCTTCTCCAGTCATATTCACCGTATTCAAAGCGCCATCCGGCTCGCCGAGAAGCACGGGCGACGCGTCCTGCCCCTTGGGCGGAGCATGTGCGCCAATATTGGCATCGCCAAAAAACTGGGCTTTCTTGAGGTGCAACCCAAAACCATCATCGACGCGCGGCAATTTGACGATTTTCCTCGCTCCAAAATCCTGGTCCTGGCCTCCGGCTGCCAGGGAGAACCCCGAAGCGCTATGTCCCGCATCGCCACGGGCACCCACCCCAGCGTCCACTTATCCCCCGAAGACCTCGTTATCATGTCCTCCCGTAGAATCCCCGGCAATGAGATCACGGTCTACAAAATGACCGACTCCCTGGTCCGACAGGGCATCAACGTCATCGATGACAAGGCCGCCCCCATTCACACCTCGGGGCACGGGTTCAGCGACGAACAAAAAGAGATGCTCACCTGGTGCCGACCTAAAACTTTTATCCCCGTCCACGGAACCCCGCGCCACCTGCTGCGCCACGCCGCCCTCGCGGAACAAACCGGGGTCGAGCACCACAACATCCGCATCGTTGAAAACGGAACGCCCCTGGTCCTCTCCCGTTTTCCCGATGAACTCGTCATTCGACGGGATGAGCCCGTCGAAGCTGGCTACGTCTGTATGGATGGCCTGGCGGAGGTGGACGAAATCGTCCTGAAAGACCGACGCTTACTCTCGGAGTTGGGAATCGTCGTCTGCTCAGTGGTCATCGACGCCGAGGGGAAGCTCCTCTCGGCGCCTGCCATCACCACCCGCGGGGTGATCTACGTCGACAACAACGAGGCGCTGCTGGATGAATGCTCCGAGAAGGTCACCCGAGCCCTCGAGCGCATAAAAAGTGGCGACGACGGAGAGCGGGAGGCTGCCATCAAACGAGTTATTCGTAAGCTCTTCAAAACCAGACTGGGACGGCGTCCCCTGGTTATCCCCACCATCAGTCGCTAAGAGCGAACACCCCCGAGCCTGCAGATCACCCTCCACTCCTTCGGAGTCACGGGTTGAATGGAGAGGCGGCTGCCCTTTTGCAGCAGCATCATGTCTTCCAATCCAGACACCTCTCTCAAAGCCGCCAGAGTAATTGGCTCTTTAAACGAGCTTTGGTATTCAATGTCCACCATGAACCACCGCGGGTTCTGCGGATCTGCTTTGGCATCAAAATATTTCGACTTCGGATCAAACTGCTCGGCGTCAGGGTACCCCTCCCGAACCACCCGCGCGGTCCCCATCACCGCCATGGGCTTTACCCGCGAGTGATAAAACAAGACCCCGTCTCCTTTTTTGACGCTGTCACGCAAAAAGTTTCGCGCCTGATAATTTCGCACGCCTTCCCAGCCGCCCCGTCCACCCTTCTCGGCCTTCAGGTCTTCCAGGGAGTAGACGTTCGGCTCCGACTTAAAGAGCCAATACTTGCCAGCCATCATTCCTCTCCCTGCGCCAACGCGTTCTCCGCCCCGGCGTTGCAGAGGTATTCGATAATCCGCTGCCGCGCCGACTCCAGCGCCTCAAAATCAATTCGAACATCGGCCCCCACCGCTCGAAGCGTCCGCACCACCGTCCCGGTCGCGACGTTTCCGCTGGCTCCCGGAGCGTAGGGACAGCCCCCGATTCCTCCGGTGCAAGCGTCGTAGATTTCAATGCCGTACTCCCAGGAGGCCACAACGTTTTGGGGTGCCCGTCCGTAGGTGTCGTGAAAATGCATGGCGATTCGTTCGGCGGGAACCCGCTTAAGAACAATGTCCAAAAGCGCCTTCACCTCATCGGGGCTGGCTTTGCCGATGGTGTCACCAACCGAGACATCGGTCACCCCATAGTCCGCCAGACGCTCAATCACATCAGCCGCTTTCTCCGGAGCTATCCGCCCCTCGTAGGGGCACCAGAAGGCCGTAGAGACATACCCTCGCACCGGCAGGTTCATGGCCTGCGCCCGGGTGATTACCGGGTCGATCCGTTCGAAGGACGTGTCAATGGAGCAGTTAGTGTTCTTTCCCGAGAAGCCCTCACTGGCCGCGGTGAACACCGCGATCTTGTCGGCCTTCGCCTCCATCGCCCGCTCCAGGCCCCGCTCGTTGGGCACCAGCGCCGAGTAGGTGATGTCCTCGTTCCGCTTTATCTGCTCAAAGACCTCTTTCGCGTCCCAAAGTTGGGGAACCCACTTGGGCGAGACAAAGGCCGAAACCTCAATGTCCGCCGCCCCAATCTCCGAGAGCGCATCAACAAAGGCAACCTTGGCCTCTGTGGGAATCGGAACAGGCTCGTTTTGCAAACCATCTCGAGGGCCAACCTCCACAATCCTGATCATGACTCCCCCAGAGAGACCAGGACCTTGCCCAAATCCACCAGCTCATCCCCACTGCAGTGGACTCCTTCCACAACACCATCCCGAGGCGCCACCAGACGATACTCCATCTTCATGGCTTCCAGCACCACCAGCAGCTCGTCTTTGCTCACTGCCTCTCCAACTCTGGCTTTAACCTCGATCACCTTACCGGTCATCGGGGCCAATACATTGTCCCCCTTGGCGACCCCGCCACCGGCAAAGAGTTCATCTCGCACACATAACGTGCTGCCTCCTGGCCAGCCCACCCACACGCCCTTTGCGCTTTGCGCCACGGGCACTCGATGCACCGTGCCTTCAAACTCTACCAACATCCAGGGCATCTGATTATTCTCCCATCCGGAAACTGCCCAACCCATCCCAGGGCGAGAAGGCATCCACGTTACCCCCGGCGGGAGCAGCTCGTCGCGCAGGCTTTTGCAGCTCGCGTTGTCCAACAAACTCGGCGAGGGCTGGCACCTCCGGGGCGCTCCAGGTCTCCGCCTCAACAGTTGTGGTGAAGGTGTCGCCCTCTTCAAAGAAGGGCGCCTTCAAGATATCCAGCAAAAAGGACTGATTGGTGGTGACCCCAAGCAGGGTCAAACCCTCAAGGGCTGCGATTAAACGCGTCCTCGCTTCTTCGCGGGTATCCCCCCAGCTAATGATCTTGGCGATCATCGAATCATAATGAGGCGAGATGCTGCCCCCCTGTGCCACCCCGGAGTCAATACGAATAAAGGGAAGCTGCGGCCACTCCAGCATAAGAATATCCCCCGACTGCGGGAGGTACCCATTATAAGCGTCCTCGGCGTTAAGCCGAGCCTCCATGGCATGGCCCCGCTGGGGAGGCACCACCGGCAAAGCGCCGCCCTGGGCCAGGGAAATCTGCGCAGCCACAAGGTCCATTCCCGTCACAAACTCCGTGATCGGATGCTCCACCTGCAGGCGGGTGTTCACTTCGAGAAAATAATGAGCTCCATCAGGCCCCACCAAAAACTCCACGGTACCGGCCCCCAGGTAGCCTACCGCGCAAATCAACGTCCTGGCCGAGTCATAAATCGCGGCGCGCTCTTCATCGGAGATCGCAGCGCAGGGTGCCTCCTCGATAACCTTCTGATAGCGACGCTGCAGACTACACTCGCGATCTCCCACCACCACCGCGTTGGTTCCGTCTCCCAGAATCTGCACCTCCACGTGGCGCGCCGGATAAACGTATTTTTCAACCAACAGGCGCGGATCATTAAACGCCGCCTGAGCCTCCCGGGCTGCGGAGTGAAAAGCCTCCTCGAGGTCTTCGGCCGCGTCCACTCGACGCATCCCTTTCCCGCCCCCACCGCCGGCCGCCTTCACCAACACAGGAAACCCGATGGCCGCCGAGACATCACGGGCCTCTTCCAGGGTGTCACAGGCCTCGGCTCCCGGAACCACCGGCACCCCCGCCTTCTCCGCCACCTGACGCGCCGCGCGCTTGTCCCCAAAGGTCTCCATCGCCTCGGGAGACGGACCAATAAAGGTAACCCCCGCCTCCTCACATGCGCGAACAAAGTCGGCATTCTCAGACAAAAAGCCATAGCCCGGATGAACCGCAGTGGCTCCGGTGGCCTTCACCGCCCCGAGAATCGCCTGAATATCCAAGTAGGCCCTGGGCTCTCCAATGGCCTGACGCTCATCGGCCAGCCAGACATGGGGCGCCTCTGCGTCGGGCTCAGTATAAACCGACACCGATGGAATCCCCGACTGACGCAGGGTTTTCAAAACGCGACAGGCGATCTCACCTCGATTAGCGACTAAAACTTTCATATCCACTGGGGCGCCCGCTTCTCAAGAAAAGCCGCGAGTCCTTCCTGTCCTTCAGGAGAAACCCGCAGGCGGGCGATCTCATCCACCGCATAGGCAAGCGCATCCTCGGGAGCGCGGCGAGTCACTTCAAAAATCAAACGCTTGGCCTGACGAAGCGCGACTGGCCCATTATGCAGGAGCTGCTTCACCATCCCCTTCACCACATCATCGAGCGAGTCGGCGGGAGCCACTTCCTGAACCAGGCCCATCTCACGGGCCGCGGCCGCGCCAAAAACTTCACCGGTTAAGAAATAGCGTCGGGCGTCAGCCGCGTTAATCTTCCCGAGCACAAAGGGGGAGATCACCGCCGGAATAAGCCCGAGGCGCACTTCCGTAAAACCGAATTTCGCCCGCTCGCTGGCAACGACGATATCGCAGCACGCCACCAGACCAACCCCACCCCCCATGGCGTGTCCGTTTACGCGGCCAATCACAGGCACCGGACACTCGTTGATAGCCTTGAACAAGCCCACCATCGCTCCAGCGTCCGTTGCATTTTCGCGTTCAGAGTAAGACGCGCTCTTTTTCATCCAGTTTAAATCAGCCCCGGCACAAAAGGCGTCACCAGCGCCGGTCAGCACCACCAGTCGGGTACGTTCATCAAGGGCTTCAAAGGCCGCTCGAAGTTCGCGCACGGCGTCATCATTAAAGGCGTTTCGCAGGTCAGGTCGATTCAGGGTGATAGTGGTCACCCCCTCCTCCCATGCTGTCAGAACGGTCTGCATGTGATCTCCTCTCTCTTACATTCGGTAAACAGGCGCCGCGCCGCGCTCCACTGGAGCGTTCAGCGAAGCTGAGATGGCAAGGGCCACCGCCTCTCTCGTCTGGCTCGGCAGAATGATTCCATCGTCCCAGAGGCGCGCAGAGCCATAATAGGGGCTCCCCTCATGTTCGTATTTTTCCATGACCGGGCGGCGGATAGCTTCTTCTTCTTTCGCGCTGAGTTCCTTGCCCTCCCTCGCCAACTGCTCCCGCTTCACCTGCACCAGCACCGAAGCGGCCTGCTCGGCCCCCATCACCGAGATGCGGGCGTTGGGCCAGGTAAACAGAAAACGAGGCAGGTACCCCCGCCCGCACATGGCGTAAGTTCCGGCGCCGTGGGACGCGCCAATCACCACCGTGATGCGGGGCACCTTCGCCGTAGCCACCGCCTGAACCATCTTGGCCCCGTGCTTGGCGATGCCCCCCTGCTCGTATTGCTTCCCAACCATAAAACCGGTGATGTTCTGCAAGAAGAGCAGGGGCACCCCACGCTGATTGCAAAGCTGCACAAAGTGGGCTCCCTTCACCGCCGAATCGCTAAAGAGCACCCCGTTGTTGGCCACGATACCGATGGGGTAGCCCATCCAGCGCGCAAACCCACAAACCAGGGTCGGCCCGTACGACGCCTTGAACTCATGAAAGCGACTCCCATCCACAAGCCGTGCGATGATCTCATGCACGTCAAATGGATGCTTGGAGTCCTTCGGCAAAACCCCGCCGATCTCAGCGGGGGAATAGCGAGGCTCTTCGGGGGCGAGGATGTCGAGCGTAACCTCTTTTTTTAAATTCAAATTCTCAATGACATTTCGACAGATTTGCAGAGCATCTTCTTCGTCATCAGCGAGGTGGTCTGTCACCCCCGACATCCGGGAATGCATCTCTCCACCCCCCAACTCCTCGGGGGTGACCTCTTCACCAGTGGCGGCCTTCACCAGAGGAGGCCCGGCCAGGTAGATGGTCCCGTTGCCCTTCACGATGATATTCTCATCGGCCATAGCCGGCACGTAGGCGCCCCCTGCGGTGCACATTCCCAGCACAACTGCGATTTGTGGGATCCCCTGAGCGGAGAGGTTGGCCTGATTATAAAAGATGCGCCCAAAATGCTCTTTGTCGGGAAAGACCTCCGCCTGCAGAGGCAAAAATGCGCCCCCGGAGTCCACCAGATAAATACAAGGCAGGCGATTCTCCAGGGCCACCTCCTGGGCACGCACGTGCTTTTTGACGGTCTCGGGAAAATACGTACCGCCTTTCACCGTGGAGTCGTTAGCCACGATCATACACTCAACGCCACACACCCGCCCGATACCGGTGATAATCCCAGCGGAGGGCACAGCGTCATCGTAGATGCCCCAGGTCGCCAGAGCAGACAGCTCCAGGAAGGGGGTGTCGGGATCCAGGAGTTTTTCGATTCTCTCCCGAGCCAGCAACTTTCCTCGCGCCCGCTGGGTATCCACGGCGCGTTGAGAGCCGCCCTTTCTCACCTGAGCCAGGCGCTCTTTGAGCTCATCAGCCAGGTTGGAGTGGTAATCGAGGTTCGCCTGAAAGTCGGCAATTCCGGGGCCTGTGTGGGTCTGTAGAACGTTCATTACTCACCGAAAAAGCAGAACTGAGCACGAAGCGCAAGGGCTCGCCCCTCGAAAAGACCGAGGACTGAAGATTCCTCCAAAAGGCGTGGTATCCTCTACTAAAACCGGTCCCCCCATTGCACCCACCCTACAATTCAGACAATCTCCACAGGCCTGCTTCGGGCGACATCGCAGGCCCCGGCCCACTCCCCAGGAGCGGCCGGGCACCATCAACCACGGGAGGTTCCATCATGGTCAACGGCGGCGAGCTCATCTCCGAGGTCCTGCACACCCACAGCGTCACCTCGGTCTTCACCTTGTGTGGCGGCCACATCTCCCCCATCCTGGTGGGGTGCAAAAAACGCGGGATGCGGGTGGTTGACGTCCGAAATGAAGCGAGCGCGGTCTTCGCCGCGGACGCCATGGCCCGAATGACCGGCATCCCGGGAGTGGCCGTGGTGACCGCCGGCCCCGGGGTCACCAACACCGTCACCGCCGTGAAAAACGCTCAGATGGCGCAGTCTCCGCTCATCGTCATCGGGGGAGCCACCGCCACCGTCCTAAAGGGCAGGGGCTCGCTGCAGGACATTGATCAACTGGCTCTCATGCGCCCCCTCGTTAAATGGGCCACCAGCGTCAAACACGTTCGCAACATCCCCTCCATCCTCGAGCGTGCGTTTCGCATCGCCCAATCCGGGGTCCCAGGACCGGTGTTTCTTGAAGTGCCGGTTGACCTTCTCTACGACGAAACCACCGTCAGAGAGTGGTACATCAAAGAAGCGGGACTCGACCACGCCCGGAGCCTGCCCGCCAAGGCCCTCAAGCTTTACCTTGAGCGTCACCTCCACCGGCAGTTCACAGGCGCAGAGGACGCAGGCTCGACCCAGCCAATGGAGCCCCACATCTCTCCCCCGGACAAGGGCGAGATTCAAAAAGCTGCTGGCTACCTCAAAAAGTCCAAGCGCCCGGTGTTGATCGTTGGCTCCCAGGCAATGCTGAAAGCGGACCAGAGCGACAACCTCGCCGCAGCCATCTCCCACCTTGGGATCCCCACCTATCTCGGCGGCGCAGCGCGAGGGCTGCTTGGACAAAGCAGTGATGTTCAGTTTCGACACCGACGGGGTGAAGCCCTCAAGGCCGCAGACCTGGTCATCGTAACAGGCTTCCCCTTTGACTTCAGACTCAACTACGGAAAATCCATTAACCGCTCCGCCACAGTAATCACAGTGAACCGCAGCTCCCGTGACCTGCGAAAAAACCGTCGCCCCACCCTGGCCCTTCAAAGCGACGGCGCCCTCTTTCTGCAGGCCCTCGCCGAAGAGACCGGCGGAATGGGCGGGCCCTGGGGGACGTGGTTTGAGACCCTCCATCAGCGTGAGGCCGAGCGCGAACGTGAGATCGCCGCTCAGGCAGAACTCCCCGCCACTCAATTCATCAACCCGCTCCTCCTCTGTCAGCGCATCGAGCGCGTGATGGAGGACGACAGCGTTATCGTAGTGGACGGGGGAGACTTCGTAGCGAGCGCGTCCTACATCCTGAGACCACGCCGCCCCCTCTCCTGGTTGGACCCGGGAGTGTTTGGCACCCTCGGGGTGGGAGCCGGGTTTGCCCTCGGAGCCTCCCAGGCGCGCCCCGACGCGCAACGCTGGATCATCTACGGAGACGGTTCAGCCGGCTATTCCCTCACAGAGTTTGACACCTTCGTTCGCCACAACATCCCTGTAATCGCCGTGGTGGGATGCGACGCCTCCTGGGCACAGATCGCACGGGAGCAGACCACCGTGCTTCAGGACGACGTTGGAACCGTTCTGAGACGCACCGACTATCACTTGGTGGCCGAAGGGTTTGGGGGCAAAGGCCTGCTCCTTGAGCACCCCAGGGACATTGAAGCGGTGCTGCGAGAGGCAGCAGCCCTGGCACGGGATGGGCACCCGGTTTTGATCAACGCTCAAATCGACGCCACTGACTTTCGCCAGGGTTCGATCTCTATCTAAAGCTCCTCTGTGGGCGGTCCCCTGCAGCATCTTTGCGCCCACCTCGATAATCCATGTAAAAGAGGCGATACGGCAAAGGAGCCATGGATGGCCATCAAGAACCTTCCCCCCGGAGCGCATCCCCCGGATCCGGTTCAAAATGAAAGAGCGCAGACCACAAAGCCGGAAAAAACGGCCACGCCCATCAGCGACGAAGTTCTCGCTGAGTTTATCGCGAGGAAAAAAACGCCCTCGGAAGGAGCCGGTGAATCCCCCGTTCTCGCCGGTCTCAAGTCCCCCGGAGAGGGCCCCTCCTCACGCCCCCTGCCCCAAAAAGAGTTAACGCAGTCCCGCACCTTGAGCCCACGCCAGGTACAGGCCAGAGCCACCCTGCAGCTGCTGTGGAAAACCAGGCACCTGCCCCCCGGTGGCCTCGCAGAGAGTATCCCCTATCGCTCCTTCCAAGGCCCGGAGGGCGGAGCGCCACCTGCACTTTTAGAGGCCATTGAATCAAAGCGACGTGGCTCTCCCGACACTCTCCGTGTCTTACTCTGCAACAAAGAGATTACCCTGAGCATCCGCAGCCTTAACCTTGGCAGCGGGGGAGAAAGCGCCAGGGGCTTTGTGGCCGGCGATGACTCCAAGGAAGTAAACGCCTTTTTCACCGCGCTCTTCAACGCCATCAGCGACGAGCTTGGGCACCGCCTCGACCCGACGGACCTCTTTCATGGCCATCTCTTTGTCTGCGCCCCCGACACAGGAGGCGGCTACGGTCCCCGCGATGGAGAGCTTG
>JAZAIZ010000008.1:0-12135 GCA_036230545.1 Myxococcota bacterium | reverse complement strand
AGCCAGTCCGGTGGAGTCAAAGATGGTGACGCCCTCATGGCCTGGGGAGCGTCGCTGGAGCGCTCCGGTGATCACGCCCCCCAGGGTTCCCTCGATTTGCTCGCGGCCGTAGTCACCCTTGTGCAGGGGGACGTTGACCTCGCCGCTGTGGGTCGCCTGGTCGAAGTCATCCACCAGGACCCTGGCGTGGTGAAGGGCGTCTCCGTGAAGCTCCTGTTTGCCGGGGGCGTCTGCGCCCATGGCGTTGATGTGAATGGAGCGGTCTTTTAGCCAGCTGGATTCAATGATTGGGGTTCGCGAGGGGGTGGAGGTGCAGAGAATATCGCATTGCGCGAGTTCTTCTGCATTCACAACACGGGCGTTGTTTTTTTCCGCGAAGTGCTGAGCAGTGGGAGCGTCGCGATCTGCGACGAGCACCTGAATACCAGGAAAGACCGCTTGATGAGCGTCGAGTAGAAACTGCGCTTGGACCCCGCAGCCAAGGAGCCCCAGGGAGGTGGACTCAGGAGGAGCGAGGAAGCGGGACGCGACCGCGGCCGCGGCGCCTGTGCGCATGGCCGTGAGGTAGGTTCCGTCGAGAACCGCAAGGGGCAGGGCGGTTTGGGGGTCGTTGAGAATGTAGACGCCCATGACCGTGGGGAGCTGGTGCTCTCGGGTGTTGTCGGGGTGGGAATTGACCCACTTAACGCCCGCCGTTTTACCAAAATAAGCGGGCATCGCTCGAAAGTCGCCGTTAAACTCGTCGAGAGAGAGGTAGACCTTGGGAGGCATTTGCGCCTCTCCCCGGTGGTAGGCGCCGAGGGCCTCTTCCACGGCGGTGATGGCCCGCGGCATGGTGATGGCTGCCTTGACGTCCTTTTGGGTGAGGATTCGGGTGTGCATGGTTAATCGATTTTCCGGGTGAAGACCCATTCGGTGGGGCTCGAGAGGGAGGCGTCGAAGCCGTACCCGGCGACCGAGAATGTTTTCAGGTCTTCGGGACGGGTGAGTTGCTGGTCTATCATGTACCGGGCCATCATGCCGCGGGCCCGTTTGGCACAGAAGCTGATGACTTTTGGGGGAGCATTCTTTTTGATCTCTTTAAAGACCGGGGTGATGATGGTGCCTTGCACGCTCGCCTGGGGAACCGCCTTGAAGTATTCGTTGGAGGCCAGGTTGATGAGTGTGGGGGAGGAGGCGCGGGCGAGGGAGTGGTTGATCTCCTCCGCGATGAGGGTTCCCCAGAAGTGATAGAGGTTGGAGCCGCGCGGGTTTTCGAGGCGAGTCCCCATCTCGAGTCGATAGGGCTGGATTAAATCGAGGGGGCGCAGGATCCCATAGAGCCCCGACAGGATCCCCACCCGTGAGTGAGCGTCCTCCAGCGCAGCGTTGGCGAGAGTGGGGGCGTCCAGACCAAGGTAGGTGTCGCCGTTAAAGCAGAGCGCTGCAGGTTTGGCGTTTTCGGGGGTAAAGGGGAGGGAGAAGGTCTGAAAGCGCTCATAATTGAGTTGGGCGAGGGGGGCGCTCAGCTTCATCAGTTGAGCGATGGTCTCAGGGCTTAGTGTCCGTGTGATCTTCAGCAGGGCCTCGGTTTCATGCAGCAGTGGGGGGAGGGTGCAGGTCAACTCAGCCCTGTGGCTGGGTGAAAGTGGAGTTAAATCCAACTTCTTGGCTGGGGAGAGGACCGCGAACATGAAACCACCTCATTTCTCTGGAGATTTGGGCTGACGTCTTAATGGCTTTTGCCGCCCTTTACCCGTGTCTGTCAAGGAGGGCGAATTTGGTGAAATCTCCGGAGTTGGGTACACTTAAACAGGGGGGGGAGGCCGTTGTATTCAGGCGTCTTCCGGGCAGAGCTTTATCTCCGGGGTGCAAAGTAGGATGACGTTTTTAGAAGCGATGATCAAACGGGTGATTCCCGAGGTGACATGGGAGCCGTCTCAGTTTGTGGTGCCCTGGGGCGAAGAGGGGAGCGTCTACGAGTCGATCAAAAGCTTTTTGGAGACCCACGATCGTGTCGATAGCATGGAAGATCATTGTGTCTTGCCTGATGACGAGGAGCGGGACTCTGAGAGCCTGACGTGGGTCGCTGGTGGGATCGATGGGAGCATGGGGCATCACGGCTCTTACGGTGAGGACATCGTCACGGCTCGGAGGATAGCGCGAGCTTTGGCGGGGGTTCTTCGTCGACCGACGGAGCGGCGGTTTCAGGAACTCTATGCCTTGTTTGAGGGGCGAAAAGCCCTCAGCTACGTTGATCCGCTCCTGGAGTGCCTGATTGATGATCGTCAATTTCACAATACACGCCTGCACGACGTGGCGCATTTCTTCGCGACCCGTTCCCCCCACCGTGAAGTGGTGAAGACCTTTGTTGCGGTGATGGGGCTCTTTGCGCGGGAGAGTGACGTTGAGCTTTTTATGGTCCTTGGGAAGCACGAAGAGTTCACTCTTTATGCGTCCATTGCGATTTCCAACTCGGCCCGGGAGCCTGATGATGCCTTGTGGGAGCTGGCGAAGTGTGTGGATGGGTGGGGGAGAGTCCAGGCGGTGGAGCGGATGGCCGGGACCGACAACTTTCGGATTCGGCAGTGGATGCTCCGTGAGGGGTACCGCAACTCCATTAATTACGAATACCTCGCCTACACCTGTGCCACCACAGGAGATCTGCACGCGGATTTGAGGCGACCTGAGGTGGACGAGGACCTGCTTGTGGGGGCCGGTGACATCCTGGACGCAATGATTCGAGCCAGAAGTGGGGCCTCCATGAACATCTTTGATTATGCGGATGGCGCGGAGTCGGTGGATCATTACCTGCGGCATGTGAAGGAGTCCGGGAGGGCCTTGGACGAATTCTTAATCGCTCAGACTATTTTGGAGTTTTTGAAAGCCGAGGACATCAACTGGCAATTGCAGGCAGATCGGGGGTGGACGAGCTATCGACGCTTTCAGCTTATTAAAGAGGCGGACGCCTTTGTTTCGGAGGAGGCGTGGAGCGATAAGATCGTGTCTGGCTTGAAGTCCAACGATGAGCTGGAGTTTGGCACGGCCGTTCTCGCGGCGAAATATCTCGATATTGATACATGGCCCGAGTTTTTCCTTCGCTTGGAAAAAGGGGGGGCCTATTGGTCGCAGGTGATGCAGACCAACGACACGGAGCGCATCTCCAGAGTGGTTGAGCTGGCCAGGGAGACCTTTCCCCTCGAAGATATTGGGAGCGGGCCGGCTCTGGAGCTCGGGGTGGGTAAGAAGTTTCGTGAGCATCGCTACCTGGACAGCATTATTTACGAGCTGGGTAGATTCCCCGGGATGGGGATCTGCTTAATTAAGGCGGGGCTCTCCAGTCCGGTGGTTCGAAACCGTGTGACCGCTTTGCGGGCCCTGGCCTGTTGGGGGCGGGAGTGGTGGACCAAGGAAGTCATCGAGCTGATTCAGTCTGCTCAGTTACGGGAACCCGACAAGGAGCTGAAATCCCAGCTGGCCCGGGTGCTTAGGGGCCAACCCCTGAACGGGATGTGATTAAGGGCCTCTGGGCTGGTCGTCGGGGTTTACTACTGCGTGTTTTCTCCGATAGAGCGCCACCTTTGATGGGCCGCATCCATCGGACAAGGGGCTCTCGGGAGTCATGACGTGACCGCAGGCCAGGAAGGGTTTTAGCATGAGTGATCTTGAAGAAAAACTGCGTGGGGAGCTCTCCGTGGCGGCTTGGGAGACCCTCCAGCCGCACGCTGAACGGGGGGCTTTGATTTGCGTCTCCGAGGGGTTGGATCTGGTGGAAGCGGCGATGGCGGTGGCCGGAGATGAGGCCGAAAAGGTCAACGCGTGGATCACCGAGGGACTTTTTCAAAAGCCCACCGAAGAGACGCTGGAGGCGTGGAACCAAGAGCCTGGAAAATATTTCCAGTTTTTGATTGTGCAGCCTTTTGTCCTGGTGGTTGAATATTCTCTGGATTCCCAGCAGGTGCATTAGGGAATGAATTGATAAAAGTCGATTCCGGCGTCTTCGACGCTGGAGTCTTCTCCCTTGCCCACGTGGTGGATGGCGAACTCCCCTTTGGGGCTGCTTTCGAGCGTGGTGGGGAGGCCTTCGTGGAGTTGGGTATATTGCTCCTGGCTCAGCACCACCGGGTTTTGCAGCGCCTCCTGAAAGCAGAGGTTGGATGCGGCCTCTCGCCAGCCTTGGGCTACCCGCATGGGGATCGCCTCGGCGGCATCACCACTGCCATATCCCAGCATGCAGATCGGCGCGCCGGCCAGGTCGAGGTTATTTCTCCAGGCATCTTCGAGTCCGGCCCCGAGCCAGGCTGGAAGCGCTGCCGAGTAGAGGTTGCCGAATTGTCGGATGCAGTCTGACCCGAGTTTTGTCTTGCCGGTGACCAGGCGCTGATGTTCGGAGGTGTCCCGAAAGGCGCGCAGGACCTTCATGAGATTGGCGTAGGGGGCCTTGTGGACGTCCTGGGCATCCGAGAAGCAGCTCAGAGGTTGCGTGTGGTTTGCCTCCTGCAGGACATCGCTGAAGGACACGTTGGCTACTTCGGCGAGCTCTTTCAGGCGGGGTTGGAGCGAGGGTTCGTGGGCCATGTGGAGCAGGCAGGCAATGCCCAGGGCGGTCTCCGGCATGCGCTGGTAGGGGCGATGGGCGAAGATGCCGGCGGTGGAGCCCAGGTAATCCATCAGATCAACCCCGAGCTTCTCGGCCATGGAGCGCAGGGCCTGATAGGTCTCGTCCACAAAGCAATTGGTTGAGAAGGGGCCGTTGAAGACCGGAAAGTCGTGAAAGCGATCGTTGCCGGGTTTGTACTGCTCGGTCAGGTAGCGCTTGACGGGCTTGCGAAAGTCGAGGCCTCGATAGTGGCTTGAGGAGCCCGTGGCGGGGAGGTGAACCTCCAGGAGGGTGGGGTTTGCGGTGACCCATTGGGCAACAGCCCCGGCTCCCTGGGTCTGCTCGCCGGTGCTGCCGAGTTGATAGGCTGCGATGTCGGAGCTGACCACGATGGCTTGCTTTCCCTGTCCATCAAAGGCGAGATAGCGCAGCGCCGCTTTGAGGGCGTAGACGCCGCCGAGGCAGGCCTGTTTGATCTCGGGGACTTCGCATTGTCGGGGGAGAGGGGCTCTCCCCTGGGCCTTGAGGCCTTCGTCCACCAGTCCTTTGACGATGACGGCTCCCACGGCGTTGTCGGTGCTGGACTCTGTGCCGAGGGCGAGGTAGCCAATTTGGTGGGAGGGGATGTCGTATTGGTTGATGAGCCGAAGCACGGCGTTGGCGGCCATGGTGTAGGCGTCTTCGTGGGGGCCGGGGATTCGAAAGCTGCTCCCAACCACCTTGCGGATCTTGTCCCAGGGGGTCTCGGTCCACTCGCACCATTGCTCGAGGGATACTTCAAATTGAGGGAGGTATAGCGATTGTCCGCTGATGCCGTATGGGGTGTTGTTCATTGCCTGGGCCCTCCTGCCCTGAGGTCTGTTTGGCCGGGACGTCTTGTGTGTCCGTGACGCGATTAAGCCGGGCAGACTGTCACACAATGGCGACCTTGGGAAGCCATTGAATGCAGGAGTGTGGGGAAACCAAGGTGAGGGATCAGGAGGGGATGTTGAACATGTTGCGGATGGCCGAGGTGCTCTCCTCATGGGAGATCTCGGGATGATCATCGCTGGTGAAGATCCCGATGCGAACGGAGACGTTGGTGTTGCCGGCCCAGGGCCAAAAAGCGGCGAAGGCCACGAGCCCCTCCTCGAGCTTGGAGGAATAGAGAGATTGCCCCAGCTCGATTCCTGCCAGGGAGTCAATCAGCAGGTTCAGTTCTCCAGTGGCAGAGCCGTGGTTTTGATGATCCCATTTTTCGGAGAAGTAGTGAGCCAGGCTCGCCTCAATGGGCGCCGCCAGTTTGGGCTCAAGCGCCATCATGGCCACGTCGTGACGCTCATCCCACACCCATGGGATGGTGGGGTTGGAGGCTCTTCGGAGCTCGTTGAGGGCGAGGGTCAACGTTTGTTTGGATTGATTCATGGCGCCCACCCTAATGAGATTTGGAGGGGGCATCAAGCATTGCTAAAGGGGGCAGAGGAACTCTCTGCGTGTGACCTTTCGGTCGATTGCCGTCTGAGACTTTAAAACAGGCGCTCTACGCCGGGGACGTTCTTTTTTGGTTGGTTTGTCGAAAAAAAAAGTTAAGTTCGCAGAGACCCCGCCGATGAAATTAGTGCCTAGTTAAGTATATCGTGGGGGGGTCAGATGGTCATGGGTTCGGCCCCCCCACGTTATAAATCTTTTTCTTATTTCACGTCACATTCTGTCGAGTTGCTATGGAGAGGCCTGGGGTTCAAGCGCTTCACGTGTTCTTAGCATCGGTCCAGCAATCCGGGCTTGCCCAGCAGTTTTTCGATCTCCATGCGCAGCTCGGAGCCAAACTCATATAAAGATCGCTCGAGCAGATCTTCGGTTGAGGCGAGGCGTTTAAGGATGGTTTTGATGTCGTCATCTTCGGGATAACGATTGGCCAGCGCGCGACGTTCTTCAGCGCTTAAGTTTCGCATGATGCAACTCCTTGTTGAAAATGGGGCGCCTATAGTCCTTTTGTTTGTCTTTCGTCCAGAGTCAGAGCCCCGGAAAGGGCTTGGGGGATGAAGGCGCTTGAAATTGTATTAACCGGCGTTGAGCGAGTAGAGTTCTGCGAGGATAGGCGCTTGAGATGGAGAGGAGCCCGGTTTGAGCAGAAAGCGACTTCGGCAGGAGGCCTTTGAGGCGTTGGCGGCGGGGGAGGTGGAGCTCGCCATCCGTCATTTTGAGCAATGCCTGGATCAGGACAACGACGACGCCGCGGGATATACGGCTCTGGGGAACGCCCTCAAACGTCAAGGCCGCTTTGCAGAGGCGGTGTGCAGGCACCAGGAGGCCATTCGTTTAATGCCCCGGTCCGCAGAATTGCGCTCCAACCTCGGGGGAACCTACCTGGCCTGGGGCCAGCACGGCGCAGCTGTTCGAGAGTTGGAGCACGCCGTGAGCCTTGAGCCCCATGGGGTGGAGCTTGTTTTTAACCTGGGGACCGCCCTGCACCAGGCCGGGCGTTATGCCGAGGCCTGCGTGAAATTTCGGGAGGTGACGAAGGTTGAGCCGAGTCACTACCGAAGCTGGACCAATCTGGGGTCGAGCTTGAAGTCCATGGGGTTGCTTGGAGAGTCCGTTGAAGCCCTTGAGCGCGCCGTCAGCCTCGCGCCGGATTTCGCCGAGGCACAATGGAATCTCGGTCTCGGGAGGTTGACCCTGGGGGAGTTTCACGCGGGGTGGGAGCTTTATGAGTGGCGCCGTGAAATCCCGGAGATCCCCATAACGCGATTCAACGAACCCTCGTGGGATGGGAGCTCTGAGACCTCAAGCACGCTCCTGATTCACGCTGAGCAGGGGCATGGGGACACGTTTCAGTTTGTTCGATTCATTCGGCTCGCCCGCGCACGGGTGGGGAGGGTGGTTTTTGTGTGTCCTGCTCCCTTGCGGAAGGTGTTGGAGGGGGTTGAGGGGGTGGATCAGTGGATGTTGCCGGGGGAAGCCCTGCCGCCCTTTGACACTCAGCTTCCTTTGATGAGTTTGCCCCACGTCTTGGGAGTTGGCGGAGAACTCTCTGTCTCAGGGGCCTACCTTGCATCTCATTCGGCTCGCTCTTCTTGTTGGCGTGAGCGCTTAAGGGACCTTAGAGGGATGAAGGTTGGTCTCTGCTGGCAGGGCAACCCCACCTACCGTGATGACAGCGCTCGCTCGATTCCTCTTGAGGCATTTGAGCCACTGATGGAGCTGGAGGGAGTGTCGTTTGTCGCGCTGCAAAAAGAAGAGGGGCTTGGAGACCTTGCGGCTTGTACCGAGCGCTGGCCCATCGTGGATTGGAGCGAGGAGCTGGATCGGGACCACGGAGCTTTTGTGGACTCGGCGGCGATCATCTCCCAGCTCCCTTTGGTGATTACCAGCGATACGTCCATCGCCCACCTCGCGGGTGCGTTGGGGCGGCCGGTCTGGCTCTTGCTGGCGGATGTGTGTGATTGGCGCTGGGGGTTGGAGTCCACAGAGACGCCCTGGTATCCCACCATGCGGCTTTTTCGGCAGCGGCGCTCCGGTGATTGGGGAGAGGTGATGAGTCGGGTGAGTCAGGCCCTGGGGGCTCAGCTAAGAAAGACCTCAAGGTCTTGAGTGATCTCCTCAAGGGCTTCCTGGCGCTCCAGCCAGGTGGCCTCGCATTCTTCGATGGACGCCGTCAGTTGTTCGAGGCGCTCGTTGCGCTCTCGGTTGTAGGCGGTGGAGTCTGAGATAAAGAGATCGACGATCTCCTGCTTCTCGCTTTGTAGCTCCTGGAGGGTGTCCTCAAGTCGGGCGACTTCTTTGGTTATTTTTTTGCGCGTGGCCTGCAACTCTTTGCGGGCCTGGTAGCGGGCTTTGTTGTCCGAGACTTTGGGGGCGGGAGCCTCTTGTCCGCTTGCTGCGCCCTCGGCCTCTTCTTCGGCCACAATGGTGGACTCAAGGCGATAGAGGTAGTCTTCATACTCTCCGGCGTAGAGGCTGATGTTGCCGTCTTTGACTTCAACGATGTTGGTGGCCAGCATTCGAACAAAGGTTCGGTCATGGCTCACAAAGAAGATGGTTCCCGGGAAGCTGCGCAGGGCTCGGCCGAGGCCTTCTACGGTCTCAAAGTCGAGGTGGTTGGTGGGCTCATCGAGGAGGAGCACGTCGCTCTTGCTCAAGAGCATGCGGGCCAGACAGACCCTCGCTCGCTCGCCACCGCTGAGCACGCGAATGGGCTTGTGGACGTCGTCGCCGCTGAAGAGGAAGCTGCCCGCAAGATCTAAAACCTGCTGGCGGGTGACAGCGGTGCCGGAGTTGCGCTCCAGGTATTCGAGGATAGTGTCGCTCTCAATCAACTCTTTATAAACATGCTGGGCATAATAGGCGATTTTGAGGTCTTTCTTCCATTGGAAGGTGCCACCGAGGGCCTGAAGGTCCTGGGCAATGGTGCGAAGAAAGGTGGTTTTGCCTTGTCCATTGTCGCCTACGACTGCCACTTTGGCGCCCCGTTGCACGGAGAGGGCGATGCCGGAGGCGATGGTGCGCTCGGGGTAGCCCACTTGCAGGTCGTTGGTGGTCAGGGCGAAGCCTTTGCGGTGTTCCACAGGGGGGATGCGAATGTTGACCTGGCGGCCGGCCTGTCGGGTCTCGACGAACTCCAGTTTGTCGAGCTGCTTTTGTTTGGACTGGGCTTGCCGGGCTTTGTTGGCCTGGGCGCGAAAGCGGGTGACGAAGGTCTCCAGCTCTTTGCGCTTGGTGGCGACGTTGTCGTTGTAGCGCTCCTGTTGCCGGGCTTGCTCGTCTCTGAACTCAAGGTAGGCTTCGATCTCACCGGGAAAGAGGAAGAGCTCGCCGTTGTCGACGTCGAGGGTGTGGTGGGCGGTGCGCTTGAGAAACTCACGGTCGTGGGAGACGATGAGAAAGCCGCCCTGAAAATTGCGGAGGAAGCGCTCCAGCAGGAAGAGGGTGTTGAGATCGAGGTAGTTGGTGGGCTCATCGAGGAGCAGCACGTTGGGGTCTTCCAGCAGCATAGCGGCGAGCTTGACCCGGGTTTGAAAGCCGCCGGAGAGCTTGTCGACGGGGGTGTCGAGGAGCTTGTGTTTGAGCTGGAAGCTGCCTGCAATTTTCCCACAGCGCCACGCCTCCTGGCCGGTGTGACGGATGAGAAACTCAAGAACGGTCTCGCCGGGCTCGAAGGAGTCGTGCTGCTGCAGGTAGCTCAGGCGCAGGGCGCTGTGTCGGATGACGGTGCCGGTGTCGGGTTCTTCTTCGTTGAGGATCAAACGGCAGAGGGTGGACTTACCGGCCCCGTTTCGTCCGATGACGCCGATTTTTTGTCCTTCGGCGATGGAGACGTTGGCGTTGGCGAAGAGCTGGTTGTCACCGTAGTGCTTGCCGAGGTTTTGGATTTGAATCAGCACAGCCATGGTTTAGGCCGACGCTACCAGAGAGAGGACCCACGAGATGCCAATCCAGGCGCCGAGGGCGGAGCCGATGTTGGCCAGCACCGCGACCAGGAGCACCCGGGTGAAGGGGTTGCGGTAGATCCCCTTGAGGTCTCGGACGTCGTCGTTGATGCGTTCGCAGTCGGCGACGGTGGGTTTGCGTTGCCAGGCTTCAACCAGTCCCACCACCATGCCGGAGCCGATGAGGGGGTTGAGGGAGGTGATTGGGGAGCTGATAAACGCGGCGAGCACCGAGAGGGGCTTGGCCCCACCGAAGGACGCGAGCAGGGCTGAGGCGATGGAGTTGGGGAGCACCCAGGCGTAGACCAGCTCTTCGAAAGATCTGCCTTCGTTATTGGTGATGCCGAAGGCGAAGGCCGCGAGGATGATAAGAGGGATGGCCCATTTGAGCATCCCCGTCCAGCGGGAGGGTTCGGGGAGCTCGTTGAGGGTGTCGCGATCAATGGGTTGCCCGAAGTAGGTCTGCATTCCCTGGACATGGCCCGCGCCCACCACGGCGACAATGGATTTACCGGGAGCATCTTCGATGGACGACATAAGAAATTGGTCCCGCTCGTCGATGAGGGGCTTTTGCACCTCGGGGAGCATGCGCGCGAGCTCTTCCATCATCTCGGAGAGTTGGTCTTTTTCTTTGAGCTGCTCAATCTGCTCGGCGTCGATGGTCTCGGTGCTCACCAGGCTGCCCAGGATTCCCCCCAGGAGGTTGATTTTTTGCCAGAAGCTCAGGTTGGCCCAGGTGCGCTTGAGGGTGGTTTGGATGTCCCGGTCGGCCAGGCAGAGCTCTGCGCCGACCTCATGGGCCTTCTCAACACCCGCCATCAACTCGGCGCCGGGCTCGACCCCCAGCTCCTGGCCAAGCCGCCGTTGATAGGCGCCCACCGCCAGGTTGGCGAGGAGCAGCAGCATTTTGCCCTCGCGGATGACCTTGAAGATGTCGAGGTTTTTCCAGCGGTCCTTGTTGGTGAGGGCCTGATGGCGGGTCTCGCAGAGCTCAACGCAGACGGTGTCGGGCTGGATGAGGTCGATGGTTTGCTCCACCTCCAGGATGCTCTCCCGCGAGATGTGGGCGGTGCCGACAATATCATCGGTCTGTCCGGCGCGCTCCAAACGAGTGACGTTGGGGCCGGGGGAGGGCTGTAGGGCGTCTGCTTCTGACATGGGGACCGCTAGTAGCACGAGAGCCCGGGGGAAGACCAGCCTGCAAATGGTCTCTCTGCTGGAGGGGGGCTGTAGGGAATCGGGTCGCTGGTGTGGGGAAATGGGAGGGAGCGAGGCGCTCAAATGGGGCCCTTGGCTCAAAAAGTCACCCCGGTCTGGGGGGAGATATTTTTTGTTGGTGTGGCGATTTTTTTCTGTATAACGTCACCTTCGAGGGAGAGATGACAAAAATTGTCAACAAGCGTGTGAGACGAAAAAAAAACACAGGTTAAACCAAGCGGTTATATTGAAGGGGTTGGCATTCTTGTTGCAGATATAGTTGATAACGCTGGGCTTCTTGCTTGGCGCCGAATGTGTAGTTTGTAAATATTTACACGAAAACACACGGGGACTGAGGTCAACGTGGTTTGACCCCTGAATGGGGGAGGGAGTACAGAATAATGAAAGTATTACAAAGAGGTTTTACTCTTGTAGAGTTGATGATTGTTGTTGCGATTATCGGTATTTTGGCCGCTATCGCTATTCCTAACTTTGCCAAGTTTCAGTCACGCGCCAAGCAGTCTGAGGCCAAAGCTAACCTTAAAGGTATCTATACCGCAAAGCATGCTGCTTATGGTGAGCAGGATACGTTTAAGTGTGGCAGCAACGCTGAGGGAACTGGTGAAAACGGGTTCTGTGGTTGGAGCACCAGTACCACTACTCGATACACCTATCGAGCAGGTGGTTCTACGGCAGCTCCTAGTGTAGGAGACGTTGGAGAAGGTGGAGCTGATCAGGATTCTTGTCCTGATGATAACGTACTGAATCCTACGGGCGAGTCTGAGCGTTCCTTTACGGCTACTGCTGTTGGTAACATCGACTCTGATTACGACTGCGATGATTGGTCCATTAACACAACCGGTACCTTGGTGAACGATAACAATGACGTCACTGAAAATTCTGGTGAGACTGCACCTTCACCTTAATCACTAAGTTGATTAACGAATAGAG
>JAZAIZ010000007.1:0-1921 GCA_036230545.1 Myxococcota bacterium | reverse complement strand
CGGTGTGAATCGTCTGCGGGTGGACGATTGGGATGAAATGGGCATTTACAGGGTTGAGGTTCTGCGCAAAGCATGGGAACCAATGACGCAGCTGGACGTGGCCGTGAACCCGGCCCTCGTCGAATCGGATTTTAACCCGATTGAATTCGATGAGGTGATAAGGCGCTTGAGCGGTGGTGACCAAAAGGCCGTCATCTCTTTGAACGTTGGGGGAGCTTCCGATGAAGATCCCTTCGCGGCGCGAGGATTCGCCAGCTATTTTCTTTTAGCGTTGAGCCTCTTCTTCGTTAGTGAGTGTTTGTTGGCTTCCCGAGGGTAGGGAGCCGGGAGTAAAAGATGGATAAAGCAGATTGGATTTGGCGTGATGGAGAGATGATCGCATGGGACGATGCTCAGGTTCACCTCTTAACGCACTCTCTTCATTATGGTCTCGCGGTCTTTGAGGGCATTCGCTGTTATGCTCAGGCTGACGGCTCCGCAGGGATTTTCCGGCTTAAGGAGCATATCGACCGGCTCTATGAATCCGCTCATATTGGCCTCATGGAGGTTCCGCTCCCTCGCGAAGAGGTCGTTGCGGCCTGTCGGGACGTGGTCAAAAAGAACGGCTTCAGCGACGGTTGTTATCTGCGACCGATTATTTATATCGGCACCGGAGCCATGGGGATTGCCGCTTTGAGCAACCCTGTCCATGTCTCCGTGGCGGGGTGGCGCTGGGGAGCTTACCTCGGCGAAGAGGGTGTGCGGGATGGTATTCGGACCATGATCTCCAGTTACCGTCGCGGGCGCCCGGACACCTTTATGGCTAAGGGAAAAATCTGCGGGCAGTACGTCACCAGTATTCTGGCAAAACGCGAGGCCCTTAAGATGGGTTTTGAAGAGGCCATCATGCTCGACACCGCTGGGCTCGTGGCCGAGGGGACCGGTGAGAATATTTTCATCGCCAAAAACGGTGTTGTGCGCACCCCTTGTCTTGGCTCCTCGATTCTTGGGGGAATTACCCGAGAGACGTCGCTGCAGCTCCTGCGAGATCAGGGAATCGTGGTGAAGGAGGACTCCTTTACACGGGATGAACTTTACACCGCTGATGAGATCTTCATGACGGGCACCGCCGCGGAGGTGACCCCCGTTAGGGAGGTGGATGGCCGCAGTATTGGCACCGGCAAGCCTGGCCCCATTACCAAGACCCTTCAGGAGGTCTACGGAAAGACAGTGCGCGGAGAGGTCCCACAGTACGCGTCGTTTATTGACAGAGTTGAGTTTTAGGATGGAGTCTCTGTTGTGGCCCGAAGGAGACTTCGGGCCGCGACAGCTCCCCTGGGGGAAGCTGTTGAGGTGAAGGCCTCAATAATACAAGAAACCACAGTCGATGCGGCTGAGTCGATGAATGAAATATAGGGTCTCGCTGCGCTCAGGAGAGCGGAGGAGCGTCTTATTTGTTGTCGCCGAAGAACGCTTCACGAGTAGGGGTGGTGCCCTTGCTCTCTAACGCGGCTTTTCGATCATGGCCTTTGCGTCGTGCTTTTCGCTTCTTCTTCACTCGAAATGCTTTAGTGGATGATGCCATAGCCTCAGCTCCTTGATAAAAGTTGGAACCTCTTCCAACAAGGTGGGCTCAATAATGGCGCGGGCCCACTTTGTCAAGCAATCCAATGGGATGTGCGATCGAGATAAATATCGCCTTTCACCCGCAAATCGCGAGGCTTCTTCCCCGGCTTTGTACTAAAAGATGAGGCATGAACCACAGCGCCACGTTAAGAATATTGGGGATCCTGACTCTCGCAATCTATGGGGCAGGGTGCCCTAACTCAACGGAAAAACAACGCTTTTGCTTCGAGGACGGTGTCTGTATCGAGCCGGACGGGAGCCGGGTGCTTGCGGATGGCCGCCCGGTCTGCGAGCGGGATGGTTCCTGTGAGGGGCC
>JAZAIZ010000006.1:0-15744 GCA_036230545.1 Myxococcota bacterium | reverse complement strand
CCAAACGACCTCCGGCTGACGGCAAAGTGCACCAAGCAGGGGCAACACATCTTCGGGGCAATCCCGTCCGCTCCCATCCAGCACCGCGACGTGACTGAACCCCGCAGCGAGCCCGAACTCAAGCGCCGTCGCCACCGCCTGCCCGCGCCCCGATGGATGAGAGTGATGCAGGAGCTTAAAGGGCGCATAGGCAGGGGTCATCGCCGCGGCCGTCCTCGCTCGTTGGGCACTAAGGTCATCGGAGCAGTCGTTAACCACCACCAGAGGCAGGGTGGGGCAGGTCCGCCGAGTCCGCTCCACCGCAGCATAGATCGTCTCGGCGTCATTATGCGCGGGGATCGCCAGAAGCACCCGCAGGGGGCGGGCCGGTTGAACTCGCGCTCGCTCCAGATGCCCGCAGTGACCACAGCGCCAGGCCCGAGCGGCCTTGCGATGGTTTCCACAACGCGCCAGCAGCAGCAGGGTGGCCAGCACCAGAACGAGCCCCGGCGCCGGTGAGGTTGGGGCGCGCAGCAGCGTCGCCAGCAACACCCCAACGCTGGCCCACAATGCCACCCGGGCTTCCCAGGCCGTGCCGCCGGCACCCGCTCGCGGCCCCGTCGCTTCACCACACTGGCCACAGGGCCAGGGGGTGCGAGGTGAGGCTGTGCTTAAATGAGCTGGCATGGTCTCTTTGGCCCCCCCAGGGCAAAGAAGAGGTTCGCCTCCCAGCATAAAGCAAGGCCGGGGTTGAGGCCAGCACCATTGTGGGGCCGGTCCAACGCACACCCTCCCCGGGAGACCTTGCGTTGGCAGGACTTCCCCGTTATGCGAGCCCTAAACCCACGAGAAAGGCCGGGCACACCATGGAGCCGATCAAGATCACCAACGCGCTGGTTCGCGACCTGAAAAAGCTGCGCTTCGCAGAGCCGGTGACGCACGTCTACAACCCCCTTGAGTACGCGAGCAAACCCCACCGCGATTACCTGCAGCGCTACGGCAGCCACCGCCCCGACTACGTGCTTCTGGGCATGAACCCCGGCCCCTTCGGCATGGTGCAAACCGGCGTGCCCTTTGGCGAGATCAGCTCGGTGCGCGATTGGCTGGGCATCGACGCTCCGGTTGTCCGCCCGAGGCAACAACACCCCAAGCGCCGAATCGAGGGCTTTGACTGCACCCGGCGAGAGGTCAGCGGCGCACGGTTGTGGGGTTGGGCTCAGGAGCGCTTCCACACCCCCAAGGCCTTCTTCAAACACTTCGCGGTGCTTAATTATTGCCCTCTGGCGTTTTTGGAAGAGAGTGGAAAAAACCGCACTCCCGACAAACTCCCTCTGGAGGAGCGAACCCCCTTGATGGAGAGCTGCGATCGGGCCCTGGTGCGCTTTATCGAATACTACGAGCCAGCCATGGTCATCGGCATTGGCGCCTACGCCGAAAAGCGGGCCAAAGAAGCCCTTCAGGACATTCCCGTCGCCATCGGGCGCATCCTGCATCCCAGCCCTGCAAGCCCCATCGCCAACCGCGGCTGGAGCGAGGCCGCCGAGAAACAGCTTCGCGCCTTAGGCGTCCCGCTCCCCTGAGCCCAATCCCCCCCTTAAGGCGCGGCTTTGCGAGAGAGGCGAGGGTGCCGGTGCTCAATCCCAAGCAGCGCGGACTTCAACGCCTGCGCTTCCCTGGCGTTCTCGGGAGGGCTGGTGAGGGCCTGGCGAAAAAACTCCGCGGCCCAGGGAAACTCGCCGCGGGCCTCGGCGAGGCGCCCGCGCAGGCGCAGAGGCGGGGGGTGGTCAGCCATCAACGACGAATAGGACGCCCTCTCAAGCACCCGTTCCGCCAGAACCAGCTCGCCGCGCTCAAGATGCCGAGCTGCCTGCTCCCAGAGTTGCCGCGCCCCTTGAATGCTGGGAGCCATCACCAGCAATTCATCCGCCGGCAGGGCGGGCAGGGCGCTGGCCTCGATCTCCCGAGGGGACGTCGCCGCAATGAGCTTCCGCACATCGTACCCCGCGTAGGCTCCGAGGGTGTGGGGCCCCTCACCCACCCAGAGGCTCCCGGCGGTGGCGTCAAAGAGCACCGAATGTGTCGCGCTCAACCCATCCACCGCGTGGCGGTGCCCAAGGGGGAGAGGCTGACCGAGTGGGCTCTGGCGGTCTCGAAGCGCGGCGAGCAGGTCGGTGAGCGCCACCTGCTCAGGCAAACTGTCCACAATGCCCTGAAGCCGCTGACGGCGGGGGAGGGTGCTGGAGCGCCTCTGATGGTCGAGGTTTTGCAGGTCCGATCGCAACTCCGGGGTCTCAAGATGGTTGGTGGTCGCCAGCAGGGAACCCCGGCGCACCCCGTGGTCGGCAGGAGTCAACTCCAGAACCGCGGTGTCCCCCTCCCCATCGGCCAGACTAACCAGGGCGGTGGTCAGCGGCGCGCTGGTGCTAAGCAGTGCGATGGCCTCGTCCACCGTCCTTGATCCCTGCAACGCACGGCGGGCCAGAAGCGTGATGGGGACCCCGCCCCCCCTGGGGTGACTTGAGGCGCTTCGATTCACCGCGAGGGCCAACCCATGCTCGTTCATCCCTGAGACCACCCCAATCTGTCCGGCAAACCCCAGCGCGACAAACCCAAAGCCATGCGCAGGGCGGCGCACAAAGAGAACGCGCTCCCGGCCCGGAGGATTGATTTCGCGCATCTCAAGGTTGCGCGCCAGGGAGGCGTGCTGATTCACCCCGCGCTCGCGGCCCACCACGATCGACGAAGAGACCGAGGACCGCTCAGGGGAGCCGTAGCTCTCCGAGAGGGCGAAGAGAGCCTGATACCCCGCGAGCCGTGCGTAGCGGTCCCCCAGAGCCGGGAAAGGGTCCTCTCCCCCCTCCTTGAGCCCCAGCACTTCCAACTGCTCCTCCGGGAGCATCCTGGCCAGGGGGCGAGAGAGGGAAATAAAAGCGCCCCGCAGGGCCAGCCCTGCTCGCACTGGCTGGCGGCTATAGTCAAAGAGGGCATCCAGCCACTGCGCCTCCCAGCGCCTGGCGTCAGGCGCCAGAATCCGGGCGCTATGGTAACCCATGGTGTAGGGTTCACCGGACAGGTGGACGATCTGAAGCCCCCCCCGTTCCAGATGAAACCCTGTCCCCTGCGTCTCGGCCGGCGCTTCTGGCGCCGGCGGCACACTCAGATAACTCAAGGCGAAAAAGCAACAGATGAGAAAACTCGTGCCCCAGCAGAGCCAATAAAGCGGTGTTGTTAACCAGCGCATCGTCATATCCCTCCCAGGCAGGTACCCTTCTTCCCACAGAAGCTCGGGTAACAACAAGCCGGAAGAATTCTTCCCCTCTCGACGGTGAGCCCCCTCCTTAATTCACACCCGCTCCCCCGGCGCGCTCCTTCACAATATAGCCAGCCAGCGCCTCGATGGAGGCGAAGATATCCCTGGCCTCCTCGTCATCCCGTATTTGTACGTTAAACTCCTCCTCCACTGCCACTGCCAACTGCAGCGCATCGAGGGAATCCAGCCCCAAACCTTCCCGCAGCAGGGGTTCGTTGTCGAGAATTGCCTCCGGCGCGATATCTTCAAAACGCAGCTCGTGAATGAGAATCTGCTTAAGTTGAGTCTTCAATGCTTCCATAGAAACCTGACCTTTCATGGACCTGGTGAGAACAACCCCACCCACGGCGATGATTATGCAATGATGCAAAAAGAGAGGCTCTAACCCCCTGAGTCGACAAAAAAGGTTCCGGGATCACTCCATCCCCACGCACCCTGCTGGTGCGGAGTTTCATCCCTTCTCTGGAACCGTTTTTTCCTATATCCCTCCGGCAGGGGTGGTAACACGGGCCGAACCCCCTGTAAAGTTTCCCCTTTCGAGGAGACATTGAACCAAGAGAGCGGTATAGAGAGCAAACCATGGACAACAAAACCCTTATCGCAATCCTCGGACCCACCGGTTCAGGCAAGAGCCAACTGGCCATGGCCCTCGCCGAGGACTGCAAGGGCGAGATCATCAGCTGCGATTCCGTCCAGGTATACCGTGGCTTTGACATAGGAAGCGCCAAACCGGCCGCCGCCGAACGAGCGCGAGTTCCCCATCATTTGGTCGACATCTGCGACTGGAGCGAGCCCTTTGACGCCCAACAGTTCCGAACGCGGGCCCGGGAAGCCATCGAAGACTGCCGAGCGCGGGGAAAACGCCCCATTCTCTGTGGCGGGACCGGGCTCTATTTACGCCTTCTGCGCTGGGGACTGGTTGAGTCCCCGGGGGCCGATCCCGCGCTCCGCGAGGCCCTCCACCAACGTGAGGCCGAGCAGCCCGGGAGCCTCGCCGCCGACCTCGTGGCTATCGATCCGGAGGCCGCGACCCTGGTGGACCTCAAAAACCTGCGGCGGGTCGTTCGCTCCCTCGAAATTTATCAACTCTCAGGAAAGACCCCCTCCGGGATCCGAGCCGAGCACGGCTTTCGCCATGAGGAGACCCCCATGCGGGTGCTGATGCTCGATTGGGAGACCTCCCTGCTGAGATCCCGGGTGCGCTCCCGACTCGAAGAGATGCTCGACGCGGGGTGGATCGAGGAAGTCACCCAACTCCTGCAGAGCGGCGTCAGCCGGGAGTGTCCCGCCATGTCGGCGGTGGGCTACCGGGAGGTGGCGTCCCTGGTTGCCGGGGAGATCAACGCCGATCAGCTGCCTGCGTTGGTCGAGAAGAGCACGTGGTCCTACGCCCGCCGTCAACGCACCTGGATGCGCAAAGAAAAAGACGTTCGACGCTACGAGCTTCAGGCGCCCCATGAGCTGGGTCCCCTTATCGAGGCGCTGGTTGAGGAGCAACGCCCCGGGGGGTACGATCCCGGCCCCTGAGTTCTCCCCAAAGAGCGAGGGCAACCCTCGTTTTTCCACGCAGCTTTCTTGACAAAAACCCGGATATTTCATCCGCTCAATAAGAACGGCAAGGGAGCAGGGCGACATGAAAGAATCCGGCGGCAAAATGGACAGCGACCCCACCACGCCTTCGGCGGCAGACAGCGCCGCCCAGGAAGCAGCCACCAACGAAGCGCTCGCCACCCTCCGCGCCAGCATCGACGGCGTCGACGACCGCTTAATCGCCCTGCTTAACGAGCGCGCGCAGCTGGCTCAATCGGTGGGGCAAGTGAAGGCCAAGGCGTCTCGAAAAGCCTACGCCCCAAGCCGTGAGCAGAAACTACTCAGCCGCCTGACGGCGCAAAACCCCGGCCCCCTCCCCGGAGAAGGGCTGCGCTTAATCTACAAGGAGATCATCAGCGCCTGCCTCGCCCTCGAGAGCCCCTTGACGGTGTCATTTCTCGGACCAGAGGCCACCTTCACCCACGAAGCCACCAAGCGTCATTTTGGGCTAAGCGCCAAGCTGCGCTCCCTCAAGTCGATCCCTGAAGTGTTCGGCGACGTGGAGACCGGACGCAGCGAGTATGGGGTAGTGCCCATTGAAAACTCCACCGAGGGGGTGGTCAGCCACACCCTCGACACCTTCATGAACAGCGAGCTGCGCATTTGCGCAGAGGTGTTGCTCGGGGTCAGTCATCATCTGCTGACCTCCTCGGGGACCGAGAGTGGAATTACCAAGGTCTACAGCCACCCCCAGGCCCTGGCCCAATGCCGCGGCTGGCTCGAAAAGAACATGCCAGGGGTGCCCCTCATCGACGTCTCCAGCACCGCCCGAGCAGCTCAGCTCGCCGCCGAGGATGCCACCGCCGCTGCGGTGGCCAGTGACATGGCAGCCTCCATGTACGAGTTGCACATCGCCCACAGCAATCTGCAGGACCTGCACAGCAACATGACCCGCTTCCTGGTGATCGGATACGACCAGGCCGAGCCCACCGGATCCGATCGCACCTCGATTATGTTTGCCCTCAAAGACGCGCCGGGAGTCCTCTACACCGCGCTCTCGTGCTTTGCGACCGCCGGCATCAACATGTCGCGCATCGAGAGCCGCCCCTCCCGTCGGCGCGCCTGGGATTACCTCTTTTTTATCGACATCGAGGGGCACCAGGAGCAGGAAGAGATCCAGCGGGCCATTCAGAGCCTCGAAGACGTCTGTCAGTATATTCGAGTGCTGGGTTCCTACCCCCGCGGCCAAAGCATTAACCCCTAGAATCCTCCTCTCTCCCTCAAATGATTGCGACCCGGAGCGAATCCCGTTAGAGGAAGAAGCAGCGGTCGAGTTAACGGCCTTAGCTAACGCAGGAGTGGGCATGCTTCCCCTGGTGAACGGCGAGTTTGAGACCTTAACCCCCTACGTACCCGGCAAGCCGGTGAGCGAAACGGAGCGCGAGTTGGGCATCACGGGGGTGATTAAGCTCGCTTCCAACGAGAACCCCCTGGGCCCAAGCCCCAAGGCCATGGAGGCGGTGGCTGCGGCGATCCCCTCTCTGCACGACTACCCCGACGGCGGCGCCTTTTATCTCAAGCAGGCGCTCGCGGACTTTCACGGCGTCCAGCCGGAACAGCTGGTCATCGGTAACGGCACCAATGAGGTCATCGAAATGGTGATCCGCACCTGCCTGCGGCCGGACGAAAACCTCCTCTACGTGCAGTCGTCCTTCATTGTCTACAAGCTCTGCACCCTCTCGCTGGGCCGTTCCATTAAAGAGGTGCCCCTTACCAACCACCGCTACGACCTCGACGCCGTGGCCGACGCTATCGACGAGCGCACCAAGCTGGTGTTTATTGCCAACCCCAACAACCCCACGGGCACTTACGTCACCCGAGACGAACTCAAGACATTCTTAAAGAAGATCCCCGACCACGTGCTGGTCGTCCTTGACGAGGCCTATTTTGAGTACGTCACCGCCGAGGACTTCCCCAACGGCCTCCAGTATCTCTCGGATCGGGAGCGGCTCATGGTCACCCGGACATTCTCAAAATGCTACGGGCTCGCGGGGCTGCGCATCGGCTATGGTATCAGCCACGCTCCCCTCATCGATTATATCAACCGGGGCCGTCAGCCCTTTAACTGCAACACCCTCGCCCAGGTGGCGGCGCTTGCGGCGCTCAAAGACACCGAGCACCTTCGGCGCTCCCGCGAACTCAATGCCAGTGAGATGACCCGGGTGACGCCGCAGCTGGAAGCATTGGGCCTGGGGGTAACCCCGAGTCAGGCCAACTTTCTCCTGGTGGATTTTCATCGAGACGCTGGAGAGGTGTTTCAAAAGCTCATGAAGCTCGGGGTTATCGTGCGCCCCATGGGGGGCTACGGGCTCACCACCTGTGCCCGAATCACCCTCGGCACCGAGTCGCAAAACGACACGCTCCTGCGGGTCCTGCCGGAGGCGTTGAGCTGATGCGAGTTACCATTGAGGGAGGAGCTCCCTTAAAGGGCAGCGTTTGTGTCCCAGCGGACAAATCCATTACCCACCGTGGCCTGATGTTCGCCGCCATCGCCGAGGGCGAATCGCTGATTCACGCCAAAAACCCCGGAGAAGACAACTTCTCCACGGCCCGGGTTTTCCAGCAGCTTGGAGTCCCGGTGAGCGTCACCGAGGAAGGCTGGCGCGTTCAAGGGGTGGGGCCTGGCGGGCTCACGCCCACCACGGAGCCCCTCGATTGCGGCAACAGCGGGACCACCATTCGACTGCTGGCGGGGCTCCTTTGTGGCGGCGGAGTGCCGGCCACCCTGGTGGGGGATGAGTCTCTCTCCATTCGCCCCATGGGCAGGATCTGTGAACCCCTGCGGGCTCTCGGAGGCAGCATCCGAGGCGCCGACCTCGCCGGCAAAGAGACCCCACCTCTGAGCACCTCCGCAGGGAGCTTTAGGGGAGGGGAGTGGCGGCAACCCATCGCCAGCGCTCAGGTCAAGAGCTGCCTTCTGCTGGCCGGCCTGATGGCTGGGCGAGAGGTCTCTGTCTGGGAGCCCTCTCTCTCCCGCGATCACAGCGAGCGCATGCTCAGGGCCATGGGCGTGCCCGTGGAGAACCATGCCGTCGACGGTGGCATGATGGCGACCATCGCCGGAAAGAGCCCAGCGCCTCGCGCCCTCGGCACGCTCGTGGTGCCCGGGGATATCTCCTCGGCCGCCTTCTGGGCGAGCGCCGCGCTGCTGGTGCCGGACTCGGCGATCTCCATCACGGGAGTGGGGCTCAACCCCTCTCGAACCGGCTGCCTCGAAGCCCTTGAACGTTTTGGATATCAGGTGGACTGCAGCGCAGAGCTCGCCGCCGGGGGCGAGGACATCGGCACGCTCGGGGTGGCGTATCAAGGCGAGGGCAGGGGAGTGGGCGACGTGATTCTCGGCGGCAGCCTCATCCCGAGACTGATCGATGAGCTGGTGGTGCTCGGGGCGCTGGCCTGTGGTCGCGCAGGCACGACACGAGTAGAGGACGCCCACGAGCTACGGGTAAAAGAATCCGACCGAGTGGCAGAGACCGCGCGGGTGCTGCGCGCCTTTGGCGCCGACGTCGACGAGCGCTCGGACGGCTACGAAGTTCGAGGCCCCACCACCCTGCGCGCCGCCGAGATCGACGTGGGCTCCGACCACCGGGTGGCCCTCACCGCGGCCGTGCTCGCGGCCGCCGCCCCCGGGGTGAGCGTCCTCTCTGGTTTTGATGTAGCCAACGTCTCCTACCCCTCGTTCATCGAGGATTTCCGCAAGCTCGGGGGGCGAATCGAGATTGAATCTTGACGCGGCCCCCCTGGCTGCGTAGTGAGAGCCCATGACCACAAACAAACGCATCACCATCGCCATCGACGGGCCGGCTGGAGCCGGCAAGAGCACGGTCTCCAAGGGCGTCGCCCGCGCCCTCGGCTACTCCCTCGTAGACACCGGCGCCATCTATCGGTCCCTCGCTCTCGTCGCCGAACGCAAGGGCGTCTCCTGGGAAGATGAGGCAGGCCTGGCGCAACTCGTCGCCGGGCTCGACATCGAGTTTACCTTCGTCAAAGAGACCAACCACATCACCGTCAACGGAGAAGACCTCAGCCCGCTCATCCGCACCCCCAATATCTCCCGAGGGGCGTCCATCGTCTCCAGGCACCCGCTGGTGCGGGAGGGGTTGCTCGCCGTGCAGCGGGCCTTCGCCAGCGAAGGGTGCACTGTGCTCGAGGGCAGGGACATCGGCACGGTGGTCTTTCCCGACGCCCCCGTGAAGGTCTTCCTTGACGCCTCCCCGGAGGTTCGCGCGCAGCGCCGGGTAGACGAGCTCATCGAGAAGGGCCTCTCCGCACAATTTGATGAGGTGCTCGCCGAGATTCGCGACCGCGATGATCGTGACCGAAACCGTAAACACGCGCCCCTTAAAGCCGCTGATGACGCCACGCTTCTTGACAGCTCCTTCATCAGCGCCGAGCAGGTGATTCAAGAGATTCTCGACCTCGCTGACGCCGCCCTGAAATCCCCCGAGGGGTGAAGCCAGCGGGGGCTTCAGTTGACCCCCGAGAGGCCGAGTGCTATTTGCGCCACTTATACCCAAACCCTCTTGAAGGAGTGGCTGATGCCTGTTGAATCTGCGCGAGACCTTTTCGAAAACCACATGCCCAAACGCCTCGAAGCCAAACCCGAGCTCGTCGAGAAGGTGAACGCCAGCTATAAGTTTGTCGTCACCGGTGACAACGGCGGCACCTGGGTGGTGGACCTGACTTCTGCAGAGGGCGGCGTGCGTGAAGAAGACTCCGACGCAAACTGCACCATCACCGTAGACTCGGGTGATTTGGTCGACATCGTCACCGGCAAGCTCAACGGCCAAATGGCCTTCATGACCGGCAAGATCAAAGTCGCCGGCGACATGGCCCTGGCCATGAAGCTTGGCTCTGTCCTGGGTTAAACCTCGAGTGACCCGGTCGGCCTGCCCACACGGGCCGACCTCCTTTACCTGACATCAATGGGGGAGCATCATGGCGCCGACTTCCGACTTTAAGCCTCTTGAGGGGATCCGTGTTCTCGACCTTTCCCGCTACCTGCCAGGCCCCTACCTGACCCGGATGTTGGCCGACCTCGGCGCGGATATCATCAAGGTCGAATCCCCCTCGGGCGATCCGGCCCGCTACACGCCCCCGCAGTCGGGAAGCTATTCGGCGCTCTTTGGGGCGGTCAATGCGGGCAAGCGATCCATCGTTCTCGACTTCAAGAAAGAGGCGGGGGTTGCCATCCTCAAAGAGCTCGTGCCCCACTGCGACGTGGTCGTGGAGTCCTTTCGGCCAGGGGTCGCAACCCGCCTCGGCATCGACTACGAGCAACTCAGCGCCATCAACCCTCGAATCATCATGTGCTCCATCTCCGGCTTTGGTCAGCGAGGCCCCCTTGCCTCGGTGCCCGGCCACGACCTTAACTACATCGCCCGAGCAGGGGTGCTCGGGCTCTTTGGGCCAGCGGACGCGCCCCCTCCGGTGCCCGGCGTGCAGATGGCCGACGTCGCCGGTGGCGCCCTGACCGCCTCGACGGGAGTGCTCGCGGCGCTGATTGAACGCGACAAAACCGGCAAAGGACGTTTTCTTGACATCTCCATGACCCGCAGCGTGCTGAGCCTGGCCGCCACCTCCACCGCCACCCTAGGCCTTGGAATGGACGCTCCCCGGGGCAAAGACTTCCTCAGCGGTGGCGTGCCCTGCTATCAGGTCTATCCCACCCGCGACGGCCGATTCATGTCCCTCGGAGCCCTCGAACCGACGTTCTTCGCCACCTTCTGCGAACTGGCCGGGGTGCCGGAGCTCGCCTCAAGCATCTACGCCACCGGAGAGGAGGGGGACACCGTGATCGCTAAACTCCGGGAGCTCTTTCTCAGCAAAACCCAAAGGGAGTGGGTGGAGCTGCTTCAGGGCGCTGAGGTCTGCTGTGAGCCCGTTAAAACGATGTCGGAAGCCCTCGAGGACCCCGACCTTGGTCTGGCTCAAGGGGACATTGATGGCTACCGCGTGGTGCTGCCCCACCTCGGCGTTGATCTCTCCACCGAGGGGCTCTCCCGTGCTCCTCACCTCGGTGAACACGGGGAGGAAATCCTTAAGGAGCTGAACATCTCCACCGCCCTCAGGGACGAAGCTCGCCGTGACGACGCAGTGTGGCTCTCTGCCCCGGAAGCGTCATGACCCCCACCATCGCCCTCACCACGGATTTTGGTTCCGGCTCCTCCTACGTAGCACAAATGAAGGGAGTCCTCCTCTCCTCCCTGCCCGAGGCCCGCATGGTGGACGTCTCCCACGATGTTCCTCCTCAGTCCATCCGCGAGGCCGCCCTGCTGCTGCGCGGAGTGGCCTTTGCCTTCCCCCTTGGCACCGTGCACGTGGTGGTGATCGACCCCGGCGTGGGCAGCGAGCGCCGGGGGATCGCGGTGCAGAGCGGGGGCATGTTCTTTGTGGGGCCCGACAATGGAGTTCTGGGGGCAGCCTTGAGCCGCCCCGACGCCCAGTGCGTGCATTTGGACAAAGCGGCGTTTTTTCGGCAGCCGGTTTCGCCCACCTTTCACGGTCGAGACATCTTCGCGCCAGTCGCCGCCGAACTCGCTGCCGGACTTCCCCTTCAGCAGGTTGGCAGCCCCCTCTCCGCTCCTCTGACCTCCAATCTTCCCGACCCCACCTGTGAGGGGGACACCATCTCCGGGGAAGTGTTGGGAGCCGACCGCTTCGGCAATCTCCTGACCAATCTTCCCGGGACGCTGGTCCACCAGGGCCACCCCCTGAACCTGGGCCGACGGGTGCTGCCCTGGGTCACCACTTACGCCGAAGCCCCCGAAAAAACCCTGGTTGCGCTAATAGGATCAGACGGGTATGTCGAGGTCGCGATACGCGACGGGTCCGCGCTGAAGCGATGCGGGCAGTCCGTCATCGGAAAACCACTCAAGGGCCACTGGACAGCAAAAGAGCATGAGCATCGAGGTTGACATCAATGGGCTGGGTTCCGGAGGAGACGGGGTCGCCCGGCTGGAGGACGGTCGGGTGGTGTTTGTCCCCGGCGGCATCCCCGGCGACCGGCTGGAGGTCAGCCTCTCAGAGGTCCGAAAAAAGGTACAATACGCGACCCTTGAGCGGGTCATCACTCCATCGCCTCAGCGGGTGACTCCCCGCTGCTCCCTGAGCGCCTGCGGTGGGTGCTCCCTGCGAGAGCTGCAGTACCAGGGCCAATCTGAAGCCAAAAAGCAACGCATTATCGACAACTTGCGCAGGATTGGCGGGTTTCAACCCGAGGACCTGGCCGTGGACTTCCACGCGGCTCCCTCCCCTTGGAATTACCGCCACCGTGTCCGCCTGCACACTCGCTGGTCGGGACAGGGCTGGATTCTGGGCTTTTACGAGAAAGGCAGCCGGCAGCTTGTACCCTACGCCGGATGCCCCGTGATGTGGCCCGAGCTCGAAAAAGCCGTGGGTCGTTTAAGCCAGGCCCTGCATCGATTGGGCCGGGAAGCGCGTCTGGTGGAGGTTCGCCTGACCTACTCCCGAATCGATCAACGCGTGGCGGGCTTTATCCTCTCCGAGGGGTCCATGGAGGCGTTTCGAGGAGATCTTGAGTGGGTTGAGGCCTCGGGACTCTCGGGGCTTGAGGTGCACACGCAGGACGCCCGCTGGTCCCACGGCAACCTCGAACTGAGCTACGATCACGCAAAATCCGACGAATTTTCAATCACTTACGAGCCATCCCTCTTCACTCAGGCCAATCCCGAGGTCAACGACGCCCTGGTCCAAGCGGTGGTGCGAGCGGTGCGGCCCGCCAACTCGCCCAAGGTGCTGGAACTCCACTCTGGCATTGGCAATTTCTCCATTCCCCTGGCCCGCGCCGGGGCCCAGGTCACGTCTTTTGAGTCCAATCAACGGGCGGCCGTGCTCGCAGGGCGCAACGCCCGAGCGGCCGGCGTGCAAATCGACACCCATGGCGAGCCCGATATCGCGGCAATCTCTCACGCTAAGTTCGCGAATATACTCGTTTTAGACCCCCCACGGGTTGGCGCTAAAGAGGTCTGCAGGGCCATCAGGGCCGACTCTACGGCACTCGAGCGCATTGTCTATGTCTCCTGCGACAGCGCCACCCTCGCAAGAGACCTAAAGTCCCTTGGACAAAACGGTTTTCGCCTGTTATCAATAGCGGCGTTCGACATGTTCCCCCAAACCCCACATGTTGAATCGCTCGCCATTTTAGCCCGCTAGTGTTGACAAAAAAAAGAGGTACTTATGGTCCCCGTCATCATCCGCTCAGGTCTTATCACCCTTGCGCTCATGTGTTTCGCCATCCCACCAGCCTTCGCCACCCAGGTGCTGCGTACCTCCCTTGAGCAGATGACCCACGGCTCCGAGGTCATCATCCATGCCCGGGTGGTTTCCCAAAAGGTCACCCTCAGTGATAACGGGGCTCGCATCCTCACGCTGACCACCCTGGAAGTCCTCAACACCCTCAAAGGCAAGGGAGTCCCCCAGGAGGTCGTCGTGTATCAGGTAGGGGGCGAGCTTAACGGGCAGGTCCTTCGCATCCCCGGCGCCCTCTCGTTTCAAATCGAGGAAGAGATCGTGTTTTTCGCGGCGCGCTTCAAGAACATGCTCGTCAGCTACGGCATGGGCCTCGGCAAATATCAGGTCAAGCGGGGCGGCGGCAAAATCAGCGTCACCCCCCAATTTGGTGACGTCTCCTTTGTGGCCCGTGACGCAGGGGGACATCTTCAGCCCGCTGCCGCCCCCACCACCAACGCCGTGGACCTCGGGCACTTCCTCACCCAGGTGAACACGATCCTGAAAGGAGGTAAGCGATGAAAGCGCGTACTCTCATTCTCGCCCTGGGGCTGCTGCTCCTGCTTCCTTCCTCAGCCTTCGCCTACAAGTTCCTCTGCGATGGGTGGGAAATCACCGGGGTTTCCGGTTATTGCCCCACGGGAATCGTTCGACCCGACCGCGACTGCAATTGCAACGTTCAAACCGCTCCGAAGTGGCGTTCGGGGGCGATCAATTTTCGCGTCGAGAGCCAGGGTGGCAACGGCATCAGCAGCAGCCAGTTCATTCAGGCCGCGCAATCGGCCATGGAGCAATGGAGCAACGTCAGCTGCTCGTCCCTGCTCCTCTCCTATGGAGGAGCGCTCCCTGTCACCAGCGCGGCGCGATGGGGTGGCAACGCCAACAACTCCTCCAACGAGCACGCCGTGTTCTTTGTCACCTCTCCTCAGGAGTGGATGGAAGTCACCGGTTCCGGCGCGGGCAACACCTTGGGGGTGACCGTCTCCCCCTACAATGGCTGGAACTGCAACAACCGCGAGATCTCCGACACCGACATCCTGATCAACGGCTTCATCGATCAGGGCTGGACCTATTACACCGTGCAGGAGACCCTGCTGCACGAGATGGGACACTCCGTTGGTCTTGGGCACCCCTGCCTCACCACCGATGGCTACTGCAACAACAGCTGCTCAGCGGTCATGGCCGCCACGGGCGCCAACTTTAATATCCCCCAACAGGACGACGCCAACGGCGTCTGCGCGCTCGACCCCGGTGTCAGCGGCGGCCTGGGCTCGGCGTGCAGCGGCGACTGGGATTGCACTTCTGGCCCCTGCATTACCCACGAAGACTTCACCTACTGCAGCCAGGCCTGCGGGAGCTGCCCCACGGGCTATGCCTGCAAACCAGTTAACGGCCAGAACGTCTGTGTGCGCAAGGGGCTGCCTGGCGTGGGCGAGCCCTGCGTCAACGTCTGCGTAAGCGGGGCCATCTGCCTCGGAGGCGATGATGGCGGCACTTGCTACGTCGAATGCAACCCCTATGGAAATGGTTCCGAATGCCCCACCAACAACAGCTGCGTGGAACTCGAAATCGAAGGCTCCACCGCGCGAGGCATCTGCCTTGAGGCGGCCGGCCCGGGCATGAGCTGCGAAGACACCAACGGCGTCTGCGTCGACGGCTACGTCTGCGTGGGCGGAGACGGTGGCGGGTCCCTCTGCCGCCAGGAGTGCAACCCCAACGGCGCCGATACCTGCGCTCAGGGCTATCGTTGCATGGGCCTCAGCGGCCAAAACGGACAGGTCACCAGCGGCGCGTGTTTCCCGGCCGGATCCAAAGTGGAAGGGGATATTTGTACCTCTGCCACCGAATGTCAGAGCGGGTTGCTCTGTGTGGGAACCTTCAGCACCGCCGTCTGCATGTACGAATGCAATCCCCAAGACCCCTCGTGTCCGCTCCCCGGCCAAACCTGTCAGCCCCTCGAGGGAGGGACCGGGGTCTGCAACCCCGTTGGCGGCGCAACCACCACACCAGGCGGCACATCCCCCGATGGCAGCGGCAGCACTGGCGGCAACGCCGGCTCGGGCACGACACCCTCGGGCGGCACGGGCACGGGCACGACACCCTCCACCGGCGGGGTGGCTCCGGTTTATGTCTGCGAGTGCGATTATACCACCGTCTGCGATCCGGCCTGCGCATGTGACCCCGAGTGCGAGAATCAGTCCGGCTGCCTCTCCGCCGCCGCGCCTCTCGGCTCCTCCTCCACCGGCAACCTTTGGAGCCTCATGGCGCTCATGGGGGGCTTCTTGCTTCTCCGGCGACGCCGCGCTTAAATAGGCATCCAGGCGCTCACAACGAGGGCTTGAAGCTGCGAGGGCTTAGAAAGGGGAGCGCGTCATGCTCATGAATTACGATGGCACCAGCCCGGTGGTTGGGAAGGACGTCTTTGTCGCCTCCAACGCCACGGTGCTGGGCTCGGTGGCCCTCGGCGACCACGCGAGCGTGTGGTATGGTAGCGTGCTTCGGGGAGATGTGGGGAGCATCACCGTGGGAGCCAGAACCAACATTCAGGACCTCTCCGTCGTTCATGTCACGACGGATCAATTCAACACCATCGTGGGAGACGATGTCACCGTCGG
>JAZAIZ010000005.1:0-2177 GCA_036230545.1 Myxococcota bacterium | reverse complement strand
ATTCAGCAATGCGCCGTCGCCTAAACACCCTGGCGCTGGGGCTGATTCTGGTCGCCTTCGTGAGTCATTGGGCGATTATCATGGTGGGGGTGGGACGGGACAACCCCCTGCGACAAGCGATGACCTCGGTGCTGGACGTCTACTATCATAAGCTCTTCTACCAGCGATGGCGACTCTTCGCGCCAGAGCCCTCCACGGCCAGCAAGAAGTTTTATTACCGCTGCCACAGTGACGGCGACTGGAGCCCCTGGCAAGATCCCATCGCCCCTCTTTTGGAGAAGCACTATCGCTACCGGGTCAGCCACCACGGGAAAGAACTCCGCATCCCCATAAGGCTGGCAACGAGCATTGGGAGAGATCTTCAGGCCCTTGAAGCCGCCGCTCAATGTGTGACAGAGGCCTGTGACCGGCAGGTGTCGCATCGCCTGCGAAGCACTCCCTCCTTTCAAAACGCCCTCCGCTACAGCCGGGACCACTGCGATGCTCTCTCCCCAAACCACTCCCTGAAAGCGGTCCAATTTCAAATCGCCCAGGTAATGATTCCTTCACCGGAGTCCAAAGCAGCGGGCGAGGAGCCCGACATTCGTCGACGAATCATGCCCCCCCAGAGAGTAACAAGGAATTAAGTCATGCGAGCCTGGTTAACCCAAGCAACGAGAAGGTTTCTCTATACAAACACCGAGGCGCTGTTGCGCAAGGCGGTGTACCTCTGGTGCCTTCTAAACTTCGCGTTCATGCTGCCTGGACACCGTGAGTTCTGGGCCCCGGGAAATTATATTCCACCGGTGGAGGGGTTTGAAAACTACCGATATTATTTCGCCCTCGACCTGCTCTCCCATCCTGCCCTGAACCCTTTTTACGGCATCCCCGCGGCGCTCTATGGGGTGTTTCTTGTGCTTGGGTTGCTGGGAAAATTCCCCAAGGTCAGCGCCGTTGGCAGCTTTGTGCTGAGCGTGGTCTTTGTCCTGCGTGCCCACTTCATTTTTGACGGCGGGGACCGCCTGATGATCTACCTGCTCTTTTACCTCTGCGTGGTGGAGTTGCTGAAGGTCTCGTGGAGCGGCCCCTGCTTGCACCTGATGCGAAACCTCGCCTTCCTCTCGGTGAAGCTGCAGGTGTGCCTTGTGTACGCAACGGCGGGCCTGGCCAAGTTTGGCGGGGAGCTGTGGCCCCGGGGAGAGGCCCTCTTTTATGCGCTTCACGCAGACGAATACACCCACCCCTGGGCTCGGGACCTACTCGGTGACCAGCTGATACTTTTGACGGTGGGGACCTACAGCGTCGTCCTCTTTCAGCTCGCCTTTCCCCTGCTGGTGTGGAACTCGCGCCTGCGCCCCTGGGTGGTGGGGTTTGGCACCCTGGTCCACCTCCAAATCGCGCTGGTGTTAGGGATCGCGTCCTTCGGGTTCGCGTTAATGGTGGGATACTCTGCGTTTTACAGCGATGAAGAAGCCCTCAGAATCAGCAAGCGGCTGAAGGCGATGGCTCAACGCCGCCTCGACTGTCTGGGGGCATTGCGCCGAATCCCCACCAGCGCCAGCACAAGAAGAATGGTGAGCAGCGGGTAATTAAAGAGGTTGATGTTGTCGTATCCAGCCACATCCTCCCCACCGCCGATAAAGGGAGGGTTCACCAGCGAGTAAACCGACATCCCCACCATAGCGAGGGAGAAAACCGTAAAGGCATAAACAAGTCGACTTTCGGTATCGGAGCCGCGCTTCACGTTTCGGGTGGACCACGCCACGTAGGCCAAGCCCCACATGGTTACTCCCAGCAGCTTGAGAAAATAGTTCGCTTTGACGCTCAGGCTCACCAGACCCGCGTCGGCACCATCCCCTACCGAGATCTTCGCTTGCCCGATTCCAAAAAAGTACACCCCCCCCATGACGAGACAAAAAACAGCAATCAGTGACAAAACCCGCTTCGTAGTAATCATGCCCACTCCCTTTGATTGATACCCACCACCCTAGCACACCACTGGGGTTCACCAAACACCAGGCCCCACCCTAAGAAAAGGGTTTCTAAGGCACTGTTTTTGGGTGACTTTTTATCCCTCAGCCGACGCAACGATTCGCGCCCACCACCGATAACCTGTTGAACCCATTCAAGACCACTAGGATTTCCCCATGCGCCCGATAAACCAGCGACAAAATAGGTACGTTGCCCCCACCCGCGCT
>JAZAIZ010000004.1:0-1555 GCA_036230545.1 Myxococcota bacterium | reverse complement strand
ACCATCGAGTGGGCCAACCCGGCCTTCTGGTCCCTGGTCCTCGGCAACAAGGCCCCTCTCCAAGACGACAGGGATTTTCTCAAGTGGGTCTCTCCCTCCGACCAGGCGACGCTACGACGCTACCTCGAAAACACCTCGTCCCCAGCCTCCACCTTTCAGCTGCAGCTCATCTCCTCACAAAACCTCTCTCACCCCGTTGAGTTCCACTTCTCACACCCCGACTCCCCATCCTCCAAACGCCGTCTCGGGATGCTCCGGGAGTTCCATGGTCCCCTCCAGGACTCCGAAGAGAGCCGCCACCGTGCCGCCCACAATCTTCGGCTGCGCTCCCTTGGGGAGGTCGCCGCAGGTGTCGCTCACGATTTCAACAACACCTTAACCACCATTCTTGGTCGCTTAACGACGGCGAAACAAAAGCTCCACAATCATGAGTCCATTCACAACGATCTTGCGGTCATAGAGGCTGCCGCCCAAAGCGCGAGAGACCTGGTCATGAGAATTCGCGAGTTTTCACGCCCAGCCTCCTTGAAAAAGACACAGGGGCCGATTGACTTAAGCCTCTTGCTGGAAGAATCACTGCTCTTCACGCAAACTCAAATCCCCGCCACAGTGAGCATTGAAAAAAACCTTCAACCCGTTCCGCTCACTCGAGGCAACCGAAGTGAGTTGCTTGAAGTGTTTGTCAATCTCCTCAACAACGCGCTTGACGCGCTCCACACCGAAGGAGTCATTCGCCTCTCCTGCTTTAAGGAGGAAGAGAGTGTCGTCATTCTGATTCAAGACGACGGCGTGGGAATGCCCCCACAGACCCAAGCGCGCCTCTTTGAACCCTTCTTCTCCACCCGAGCCGAGCAGGGAAGTGGACTTGGATTAAGTGTCAGTCATTGGATTCTGCGTCGACACGACGCTCGAATCACCGTCGAAAGTGAAGAGGGGAAAGGAACTCAATTCAGGCTGGTCTTCCCCCTTGAGGCAGGTGACATCAAACGCAAAACGCTTAAAGCCTCTCCCTTGTCCATCGTGGTTGTAGACGACGACTCCACCGTCGCGGAGGTCATCAAAGATCTTCTTGAGGATGATCATCACAGCGTGAGCGTGATCACCGAGCTTGAAAAGATGCAACACTTCAAATGCGAGCCCCCTCCCGACCTGGTCATCACAGATCTGGATCTTGCAGGGACCAGTGGGTGGGACCTGGCCAGGTCTGTTCGCTATTTGTATCCCGAAACGGTGATTGGTCTGATTACGGGCTGGCCCTTGAACGCCAGCGAAGAAGAGCTCCGCATCCGAGGCATTGACTTTGCCTTGAACAAGCCCTTCACGTCCCACGCGCTGAACAAGGCACTTGGGCGGCTGCCTCGGGAGGTCCCGGAACCTTCCCTTAATGAAGCAACTGCCTCGCCCTGAAGAGGGTATCGGAGACTTCCCGAAGCTTTTTGTGGCGCTCCTCTAACGCGGCCTCATCCTCAAGGCGGGTCTCAGCGACGCCGCTCTCCAACTCCTCAAGCTGCCCTCTATACTCCTCTGCTTTTTCACGGCTATTCCCGAGAGAAGC
>JAZAIZ010000003.1:0-24174 GCA_036230545.1 Myxococcota bacterium | reverse complement strand
TATGGATTCGCACGTTGATGGGTAAATACGACGACGGCGATTACAACGAAATTGAGATCGCCGGTCTCTTCTGGCACTTCGTCGACTTGGTGTGGATTCTCGTTTTCACCCTTGTTTACTTAATTCCCAACTAAGTTTGAATGGGTTTTCATCATGGTACACGTCGATCGTAAACAGTATTGGGTTATCTTTGTTGTCCTGGCAGTGCTCACCGCCCTGGAGGTGGGAGTTGTGTATGTGCCGGGTATCTCAAAAAACTCGCTTGTCACCGCGTTAATTCTGCTTGCGGTAGTCAAGGCCGCGATCGTGGCGATTTATTATATGCACCTCAATCATGACACCTCGATCATGAAATGGAGCATCGCCCTACCCCTGAGTATTCCGGCGGTTTATGCCGTTGTGTTAATCGGAGACGCCGCCTGGAGAATGCTCCCCCTATGACAATGTCAGTTCTCAGGGGCCTTGTGATTTCGATCCTTTTGGCCATTCCCAGCATAGCATCAGCCTGTCCCCAGTGCGCGTTGAACGACGGCTCGGAGACAAGCTTCCTGATCATGTTAGGCGTAATGATTTTACTTCCTTACCCCGTTTCCGCGGGCGTTTATTATTTGATTAAGCAGGGTGATCATAACGATCACCCCATGGTCCAATAACAGAGGCTCACTCGGCAATATGGGTAGGTTTTTTTGTTTTAACCTCTAGACTACGGAGACATCGGTAATGTCTGGTCTTCGACTCCCCAAGAAGTTGTTGGCGTTGACTTCAACGCTCTTCATCTCCTCCATGAGTTACGCTGCTGTCCAGCCGGAGAGTGGCTATGGTTTCCCCCGCGACGTCTCAGTCGAAGGGGAGCGGATTGATTGGTTGCTAAACGTCACCAATGGATTTGCAGCCCTTCTTTTCGTGGTTATGGTCGTGTGGATGGGGATCGCCATCTTCAAGCACAACCGTAATCACACGCCCGATTACGATTACGGCACGTCTAAACATTCGGTTTATACGGCCTGTGTCGTTTCGGCTTTAATCTTCTTCGTCGTCGACGGAAACCTCTTCTACAACTCCATCATCGACGTCAACGAGATCTTCTGGAACTATGGCGCGGCAGAGACGGAAGAGACGGTTCGCATCGAGGTTAACGGTCGCCAGTGGGCCTGGTCTATGCGCTACCCTGGGCCTGACAAGATGTTCAACACCAAAGATGACATCGTCACGCTCAACGACATGCGGGTGCCAGTTAACAAGCCCGTATCTCTTCAGCTTGGCGCAATTGACGTGATTCACAGTTTCTTCTTACCCAATCTTCGCATCAAGAATGATGCGATGCCGGGTATGATCAACCGACTGTGGTTTGAAGCCAAAGAGACCGGTGAGTTTGACATCGCCTGCACTCAGCATTGTGGAACGTACCACTACAAGATGAAGGGTAAACTGACCATTCTTGAGCAGGACGACTACGACGCCTGGCTAAAAGAGGCTCAGATCAACTCCGAGCGCGACTACGACGAAACAGACGCCCAAGCCCATTGGGGCTGGAAATGGCGGGAGATGTAAGCCATGGATTTACAACCCATTCACGAAACCCCCCAATCGTTTCTAAAGCGATGGGTCTTCAGCGGTGATCACAAGGTCATCGCCAAACAATTTCTTTGGGCGGGCCTGCTCTTTTTAGCCTTTGGCGGAATGCTGGCCATGATGATTCGCTGGCAGTGGGCCTATCCGGGCGAGAAGGTGCCCGTGTTGGGAGATCTTTTTCTCTCGCACCAGGGTGGCATCATCACGCCGGCCACTTATGCGACTCTCTTCACCACCCACGGCCTCATCATGGTCTTTTGGGCTATCACGCCGCTTCTTATCGGCGCGTTTGGGAATTTAACGATTCCTTTGATGATCGGCGCCCGAGACATGGCCTTCCCCTGGCTTAACATGGCGTCGTTCTGGGTGTTTTTGCTCTCTCAGTTGATCGTCATAGCCTCCTTCTTTGTTGAGATGGGCGCAGCTGCTGCGGGCTGGACAACCTACCCACCACTCTCCACCAACGTCGGCACGCCCGGTTACGGGCAGAGCCTGATGGTGCTGGGGCTCTTTGTTACGGGAATCTCCACGATCATGGGCGCGTTGAACTACATCACCACGGTGATTCGTTTTCGCGCTCCCGGCATGACCTATATGAGAATGCCTCTGACGATTTGGGGCCTCTTTCTCACATCCATCCTGAACGCCCTCTTTGTGCCGGTGCTTGGCTCTGCAGGACTGCTCCTGCTCTGTGATCGCACCTTTGGCACCAGCTTCTTCATCGCCGGCGCCGCGGGCCTTGAGGGCATGGGTGATCCGGTGGTGTTTCAACACCTTTTCTGGATCTTCGGCCACCCCGAAGTTTATATCCTGATTCTCCCCGCGTGGGGCATCGTCGGCGATATGGTTTCCTTTTTCACACGCAAGCCTCACTACTGGTACAAGGGCTCCGTTTTCGCCATGATCACCGTAACTGTGGTCAGCGCGGTGGTTTACGGGCACCACATGTACGTTACGGGCATGAACCCCCTGCTTAGCCACACGTTCATGCTCTTAACCCTCATCATCAGTATTCCGGCCGAGGTGCTCTTTTTGAACTGGCTGCACACGATGTGGAAGGGCTCTATGGAGCTCACCAGCCCCATGCTCTTTGCCCTCGGTACCATTTTTGTCTTTGGTCTTGGTGGATTAACCGGAATCGTGCTCGGGACGATTTCCACGGATATCTACCTCCATGACACCATGTGGGTTGTGGGTCACTTTCACTTCACCATGGCATCGGCGAGCTTTTTGGCGATTTTCTCCGCCATTTATTTTTGGTTCCCCAAGATGTACGGGCGGATGATGGATGAGAAGCTGGCCAGAGCCCATTTTGCATTCAGCATCGTCTTCATCACCCTGGTGTTCGGTGGTCAATTGGTGGCGGGCTACAGTGGTCATCAACGACGGCTCTACGACCCCTATCAGTACACGTTCCTGGAGCACCTCCTGCCGCTCAATCGAGCAGTCAGCCACGCAGCTTTTATGCTCGCGTTTGGTCAGATCTTCTTCGTCATCAACTTTTTCAAGAGCCTCTTCGCCGGTGAAAAAGCTGGGATGAACCCCTGGAAGGTCGGCACACTTGAGTGGATGGTCTCATCACCGCCCCCTCATCACAACTTTGACGTGATCCCTACGGTGGTTCGTGGTCCCCACGAGTTCGCCAATCCTCACGTCAAGGCGGCACTTGGACGAGATTATCTCGACCAGACCGAGCCTATGCCTGAGGGTATTGAAGAGCCTCAGGGAGCCTTGGCTCAACTGGCTTAGTGACTTTGCACTAAACCAGCTATTGGAACTTTAAATGATGTCAACGTCGGCGGAGCCAATCCCGGTGGGTGATTTGATTAAATACCCCTCTCCCAACGAGAGACGGGATTGGAACGCATTTCTTGGGATGGTCATCTTTTTGGCCTCTTGGATCATGCTCTTTGGGGGGATTTTTCTCACCTACGGGGCCCTCCGCGCTCGAGCGATGGTGTGGCCTCCGGTGGATCTTCCCCCCTTACCGCTGGACCTGCCTGGTCTTAACACGCTGGTGATCGCCTTAAGCAGCGGCGCCCTTCACTTTGGGTATCAGGGAATCAAAGCGGGGCATGTGCGCCGTTTGCAATGGGGTCTTCCCCTGACCCTGCTCTTTGGTTGCCTCTTTATGCTGCTGCAATCCATCGTGTGGATCCAGTTGTGGAATGAGGGCCTGCAGATTGATACGGGGCCCTATGGCTCTGTGTTTTACGCCATGACTGCGTTTCACGCCGTGCATGTCGTCATTGGCCTCTTTGCTCTGGGGTGGCTTTCCGTGCAGTCATGGCGCGGAATCTACACACCAGCTCGTTATTTGTCTGTTCGACTCTGGGCACTTTACTGGCATTTCGTTGGTATTGTCTGGGGCGTTATCTTTGTAACTGTCTACGTTCTTTGAGGAGCGTCATGAGTTTTCTAAAACTGTGTGCAATAGGTACTGCGTTAGTGGTCGTGGTGGGATGCAGCGACAAGCGTTTTACTGAATCCAAATCTTTCGCTGGCGTAACCACCGAGGAGCGCCATACTGTTTCAGCAGAAACCCTGAATCTGGGTTATGAGCAATATATGCTCAACTGCTATGCCTGTCATGGAGAGGATGGGGACGGGAAAGGCCCCGCTGCCGCCTACCTCCGTCCCCCACCACGGGATTTCCGGCAGGGACTCTTTAAGTTTGGCGGCGTCTCCGCCGGCGAGCTGCCTCACAACGAAGATCTTATTCGACTCGTGAAGCGTGGCCTAACCGGAACGGCGATGCTTCCCTGGGATCTTCCTGATGAGAGCCTGAGGGCCATTGTTGAGTACATTAAGCTCTTCTCCGAGTCCCCCACGGGCGAAGAAGACGACACATACTCCCACCGGTGGCAAGATCCTGACAATGAGCTTGGTGAGCGAATCACTGCTTCTGAGGACCCCTGGAAGGGCAAAGAGAAGGCAGCAGTGATTCGAGGTGCCAAGGTGTATCACGCCACCGCTCAGTGCTCCCGTTGCCACCCGGCTTATTCTACAAAGCAGGAAATTGCGGCGTATAATAAGGAGCTCTTGGACATGGACACCGCTCAATTCGGCGCGGACATGTATCGCTCCTTTTTGCGGGACAGCGATTACGGAGTTAAAATTCTCCCAATCGACTTTCTCTACCACGACATCAAGACCCTTCACCCCGATGACAATCAAAACGAGCAGCTCAAGCAACTCTATTTGACCATCGGGGCGGGAATCGGCGGAACGGCTATGCCGGCATGGAAAGGTTCATTAAGCGAGGAAGACCTCTGGTCCTTGGCGTATTATGTCCAGAGCATTTACGCCAAGAAAGACACCAAGGAGGCCTACGCGATGCGTGAGGCTCTTCAAAGCCAGCCAGCATTCGTCCCCGCTCAACCGAGCGCCGACACAGACACGGCTATCCAATAGTCAACGGGCGTTGCCCTTACGCCGGGACCCAGTCTGTGGACTGTGTCCCGGTTTTTTTTTGCCTTTGCGAGGAACTTTCATGCAACTCTACACTATTCACAAAGTGCTGATCATCTTCGCGATGCTCTTCTCCGCTGCGATTGTCGCTTGGGGCCTGCATCATTTTACATCTGAGGGAAACACAAAGGGAGCGCTGCTCGCCGGGTTTGGAGCCATAAGCGGGTGTGGTTTTGGGTTTTACCTGCGATCTTTCTGGAATAAAACAAAGGGCTAGGAGACGCCACTTAAGCAAGGGCGACTCTCCCCAAAGTATCACGTCATCATCTTCGAGCGATGCCCTGACGCCCGGCACGTAGATAATGCACCAGAGCCCAAATATCCCGTTCACTTAAGGCCTTGTCCCATGAGGGCATCGCCGTGCCACCGATGCCAGCGGCAATAACCCGATACAACGCCTCAGGAGAATCTCCAGTCTTGAGCACATCGAGCTTGAGATCCGGTGCCTCAGCTTGTTCTCGAGTGCTGGCACCATGACACCGATCACAGGATGCCAGATTGTGATAAACCTCACTACCTCGGGCAAGAGCGGACGCACTCTCGTTCTTCCCCCAGGGGTCTGAGGCCATCGCAACGGGAGAGCCCGCCTGCTCTTCTCGCCAACGCTCGGAGAATGTTTTAATGTATTGAGTGACGGCTTTTATCTCGGAGTCTTCCAAAGGCCACGCCAGCATAGCGGTGCCCTTGAGTCCATTTTTCAAGGTCCGCTCAATATCCGAATCAAGGGGAAGCTCCCCCGCGGGAACGGAGGCAAACTTGACCATCCCCCGCCGGAAATCCGCTGCCTTTGGGTTCTGGTGAACCCCGAGAGGCCCCATCCCGTCACCATAGTCGCCATGGCATGCCCTGCAGCGAGTTCGGTACACCCTTCGCCCTTCGCTCAGGGTCTCTACGGAGATCATTTGGCCCCCCAGCAACTGTGGGCTCTGGTATTCGGGAGATTCTAATTCTTTGCAACCAACGCCGACCACAACCAACAACGATAACCAACACGCGCTAATACGACTCACGGTGCTTACTCTTCTTTCCTTAACGGCGCCGCTCACACACTCCGACCGCCAGCCCCAGGCTAACGACGCAGAAGAAGAGCAAAACCATCATCGCCATCAGCGGCGAGGTACTGGAGACGGTCTCCAAAGGAGCGCTCCCCCCATAGAGCGCATGACGAACGGCGGTGACCCCGTAGGCCACGGGGTTTAAACTCATCATGAGCGTAAACACTTTCGAATCAGGGTCGGCGGGAAACATGGCCCCCGAGACAACCCAGAGAGGGACCAGGATCGTCATTTGAATCGCGTGATAGGCCTGAACATTGTCCAAAATCCACGCCACCACAAAGCCCAAGGCCGTCAAACCAAAGGAGGCCAGGAACATGGCAGAGATCAAAAGAGGCCAATGAATCGCCCCCAGCTCAAAGCCCGCAAGGGGGGCGAAAAAGAGAAAGAGGCCCGCCTGCACAAATGCTACAGTCGTCGCGCCCAGACACTTTCCCACGACCATCGAGCCACGGGAGCCGGGCCCCGCCAACACCGCCTGCAGAAAGCCCCCGCTCCGGTCATCAATGATACTGATGCTCGCGAAAATCGAAGCAAACACCAAAACCATCAACACCACCCCAGGAAAGAAGAACTCAAGGTAATTCATCTCCAGGTTGGGGATCTTGAAGGTGGTCGCCATGCCGCTACCAATCACCGCCCAGAAGATAATCGGCTGCCCGAGGGCACCGGCGATCCGAGAGGGTTGACGAAAAAATCTTTTTAAATCCCGAGCCCATAAAACACTGATGGTAGCCCAATCGTAGGTAGTCCCGCTCACGCCAGCCCTCCATACTCTACATCCAGAGAGTGTCCCGTAAGATGAAAAAATGCGTCGGCGAGGCTCGGTCGCCGAATTGACAGCGAGCGAAAGGTCCCGGCCGGGAATGCCTCCACCAAGCGAGGCACAAATTGGTGAGCGTCGTTAAGCTCAAGCTCCACCCCGTGCTTACTCACAACCCGGGCAGGCTGCTCCAACTCCGCCTCCACGGCCTTCACACAGCGCTCCGGGTCCTCAACGTCGAGACTGATGATATCTCCGCGAACCCGGGTCATTAAGCTCTCTGGAGCTTCATTCGCTACAATATGCCCCCTGTCCATCACCACCAGCCTGTCACAACGCTCGGCTTCATCGGCGCGGTGCGTGCTCACCAGAATCGTAAGCTCCTTTGCTTTTCGAAGTGCCATGAGCCGCTGCCAGATGCGCTCAAAGGCCAGAGGATCGAGGCCACTTGTGGGCTCATCCAAAAGCAGAATATCGGGTTTGTGGATCAACGCACGCGCCAGCTCTAATCTTCGTCGCATGCCACCAGAGAAAGTCTTAGTGAGGTCCTGCGCCCGGTCAGCCAAATCAACAAAGAGCAATAGCTCCTTGGCGCGCTCCCTCGCCTCAAGCTTCGACAAGCCAAAGAGGCGCCCTCCGAGCTCCAGATTCTCGATAGCCCGTAGATGATTGTCCAAACTCGCCTCTTGAAAAACCACCCCCATGGAGGCACGCAGATCTCGAGAGTGGGCGGGAACGGACGCGCCGTCGAGCCACACCGTCCCCCTATCGGGACGAATCATTCCGGTGAGGCAACGCATCAACGAGGTCTTGCCCGAACCGTTGGGCCCAAGTAACCCGACTATCTGCCCGGGTTCAACGTCGAAAAAGAGGTCATCAAGCACCACGCGGGTGCCCAAGGTAAGCGACATCCCCTGAATCGAGAGTTTAGGAGGGGGGGGTTCTTGAATCTCCAGGTCGGAGACCACTGAAATTACCTGATGAGACGCCACAGAGTTCTCAATTCTTCGCTACGCCTATAACCAAGGCAGTTAATAAAAGAGGGAGATAATAGACCGTCGCCAAAAACGTGCGGCGCGCCCATCGCCCGGTGGTGGAGGTAGCAAAGCCCATCAGGCTCCACACCAGCAGCGCGCCACCAAGCAGAGTCGCCACCGCCCCATAGATCATCGGCGCCATTCCCAACGCTACCGGGAGGACCGTAATGGGGATCAAAAAAAGCATCGAGACGGAGATCATCACCTTGGTGCGCTTTTCACCGTGTACCAAGGAGTAGGTTTGAATGCCCGCTCGAGCGTAATCTTCTTTAAGATAGAGAGAGATCGCGAGAAAATGAGTGAACTGCCAGCAGAAAAGGAGCGCAAAAAGAGCCAAACCTTCACTCCCCACACTTCCGGTGACCGCGGTCACCCCCATCAAGGGCGGAATCGCCCCCGGAACCGCCCCCACCAGCAGCGCGAGACTCGAATGATATTTTAGGGGGGTGTAGGCGCACACATAGAGAAGAGTCGCCAGTGCCCCGAGGCCTGCCGTAAGCGGGTTAGCCACCACCGCCAGCAGAGGAAGAGAGAGCGCCAGCAGCGCCCCGCCAAAATAGACCGCCGCTGGAGGCGAAAGCCGCCCGGCCGGAAGTGCCCGCCCGCGGGTTCGGTGCATCAAGCCATCAGACTTGCGCTCCATATAGCAGTTTAGGGCATTCGCAGCCCCCACCACCATCACGATGGCCGCAAGGGTCAGCAGGCTCCTCAACGCGGAGAAACTTCCAGGCGCCACCAAAATCCCGACCCCGGCAGTCACCAGAACCAAAGAAGACAAACGGGGCTTCGTCAGGGAAATCAACTCCCTGAACACATTGCCTTCGTACTCTGTGATCACCTGTGCCAACAACTTACCCCATAGCCTTTAGAGTTGACTGCCTCGCGCTTGTTTTCACCACGCCCATGGGGCCCATGGCGAAATAAAGCGCGACCAGATCCGCAAAGAGCAGCGCTCCCAGCCCCAGATGGGCCGTTACGATCGGGGTCGCGATAAAAGATGCAACCGTCATAAATCCTAACACCGTCTGCACGCATACCATAACGTGGGACGCCACCGCGAGAAAGCGGACCCGGGGTCTCTCCAAGGCTCGAGCTTCCTTGAGCACGGGAACAGTCATGGCCACGACCATCCCTATGGTCACAAATGCCATCCCTCGATGGATCATATGCAACCACTGCGCTCCGGAGCTCAGCGCCCAGCTCCCCGAACAAGAGATAAGATCGGTATTACAGGCAAGCCCGGAGCCCGTGTGACGCACCAGCGCCCCCAACATAATTTGCAGGTAAACCGCGCCAGCAGCCCAGGCTATCATCTTTCTGGTTTTCATCGACGGGGTCAGCGCAAGCCTTGCCCCCACTCCAGGTCGAACGCGATAAGCCATGAAGATCAACCAGGCGAAGAAGATCATGGCGGTTCCGAGATGAATCGTGGAGACCGCGATGGGAAGTCGAAAGATGACCGTGAGCCCGCCCAAAACCCCTTGGAAAATAACCAGGACCAGCCCAAAAATCCCCCATCGCTTAAGGGCTGGATCCTCTTTCCTTTTCAGGAGGCACACCAGAATCAGGATCACCAAAAGCCCCACCAGGCTGGCAACCAAGCGGTGGCTGTGCTCCACCAGAACGCCGCCAACCATTTCTGGAAACACCTGTCCATAGCACAAAGGCCAGTCCGGGCAGGCAAGGGAAGATCCCGTCGCGTGTACCAGCCCACCCAATAAGAGCAGCAGATACGTCACACCGAGGGTGAATAGAACTAATCGAAAATCGCGCATGTGGCCGGGGTATATAGGGATTGGGGAGTCGGAGGGTCAAGTAAAATTGAGGCTTTTGGTTCCCTAAACCTAACGGTTTAACGGATGATCGCGCCCACGGGCCCAAAGAACCTCTCAAGCAGGCGGAACGTCCGGCTCTGAGGGGGCTTGCGATGGTGATTGGGCAATATTTTCAAACATCGTTCGAATGAGTTCAAGCCCATCCGCGCCGCGCTCCGCCTCCCGGGCATAGGTATGAATGGCCTTCATGGGGCCATGAGCCAGCTTATTGATCACCGCCCGAGTAGCGCGGTCGACCGCCTCCAGCTCTGCCGGGCCCATTCCCCGGGTCACCCGCACCACCTCAGCTTTCCGAGCCTCCTCCAGGCCCGCACGCAGGGTCCCAATGAGAGGGCCCGCCTGAAAGGAGCGCTGCCAGTTTAAGAGCCTCCCAATCTCTTCGTGAATAAACCCCTCAACCCGGGGCACCTCTTTGCGCCGGCGCTGCAGACTCGTGTCCACCACCTGCTTGAGAGTTTCGATATCATTTAGAAAAACATTAACGATACCGTTCACCTCTTCGGCCACGTTGCGAGGAAGCCCCAAATCCAACACCGCCAAATGTCGACTGGTCCGACGCCGCATAGCCCCTGCAATTAGAGACCGGGTCAAAAGCGGCTGGGTCACCCGCACCGCTGAGGCGACGATATCGGCTTCCTCAAGCGCCTCCCTAAGCCGCTCGAGGGGCCAGGCCTCGGCCCCCACCCGTACCGCGAGGGCCTCAGCCCGAGCATGAGTGCGATTGACGATAATCATTCTCCCGGGGTGCCTGCGCGCGAAGTGTTCCGCCACCAGTCGCCCCGTATCCCCGGCTCCGATCACCACCACGGTGCGATCTGAAAAGTCTGAGAACACCCTGCCCGCGAGGTGAACCCCGGCCGAAGCGACCGAGACAACCCCGGCTCCGATCTCCGTTTCACTCCGACTACGGCTGGCAACACGAAAAGCGCTCTGCATCACCTTATCAAAATAGGTAGACTGAAAATGCTCGCGGCTGCTGTCGTAAGCGTCTTTCACCTGGCCCAGAATCTGAGCCTCCCCCAACACAACGGAGTCCAGTCCGCAGGAGACACGAAAAAGATGCTCAACCCCCTGCTCCCCCCGAAAAGAGTAGCGGTGCTCTTCCCCTGGAACGCGATTGGCTCCGATGATCTCCTGTAAAATCTCCCAACATTTCCTCCCCCAGCTCTCTTGAGCGCCCTGAGAGTTCACATAAACTTCGGTACGATTGCAGGTGGATAGCACCAAGGCGTCATCCACACCCTGAACGCCTTTCAAGCGGCGATAGAGCTTCTGAAGCTCCTCTGGTGCCAGCGCGAGTCGCTCGAGCACTTCAATCGGCGCGCTGTGCAGGCTCGCGCCCAGGAGTTCAAAAGTGCCCTCCGCTCTTGTTCCCAACGATCCCAATGAGCTCCTGACATAAACTTATGAAAAGAAGGCCAAAGAAAGACAGAGCCAACGGTCGCCAAAACAGCAAACCCAAACCCCGTAAGCGAGATATAAACTGAGCGCGCGCCCCGCCAGCCAAACGCAAAATAAGTAACGATGCTCCCCCCGTAGACCGCCCAGACCGCCACCGTCGTTATAAATTTGGGGTCTCGGTAAAACTCCGGGAAAAGATCAAATGACATCGCCACCCCCAGACCAATGGTAGCGCTCAAGAACACCCAGCCCAAAAAAGTCGGCCAAAAAGCCATCTTCGAGAGCACATCCAGAGAGGGCAAGCGTTCAAAAATAATCCCGAACCGCCGGTTTTTCAGGGCGCGATAGAGCAACAAAAACATCACCCCATAGACCGCCCCCACCGCGAATGCCGAATAACCCAGCACCGCCACCGAGGTGTGCAACCCAAAGAGCGGGTTGCGCAAAAGCTCCGAGCCCGGGCCTTGGGGGGTGTTGTGACTCATTAACGCAGAAGCCGCCAGCTGCAGCATCACCACCATGGGTAAAATAAAGGCTCCCGTGCTCTTACTTTTTTCGATCTGCTCAACGTAGAGATAAATGCTGGCCACCGAAAAGGCGACCACCGAAAGCACCTCCGGGAGACTCCCAAGGGGATGCCGCTCAAAATGCAGAACCCGCAACACGACAAAGCTTAAATGCAGAACCGTGGTTACCCAAAGCACCGGAGTACAGGTCCGCTCAGCGAACTCATCCCTGCGCACAAAGTAGATAAGATAGTTGGCCGTCGCCAACCCGTAGAGGAGGGGAAGCGCCGCCATGAACAAATCGATCAGCATCAGCATAGGACACCGCTTCTAAAAGCGTTTTCCACCGGTGGTCAAGGAGGATTCTCTCCCCCAGGCCTCTTTCCCGAACCTGCGATCTCAGCCTTGCCCATGCAGGCACCCCCACCTCCCCCGGACGAGGGTCTATTTGGCGGGCTCTTCCACCCGAACCAGGGGCAGGAGGCGGCGATAGAGCTTGCGCCCAATGCCACGAATCCTCAACAATTCAGAGGTCCTTCGAAAGGCCCTCCGGGTGCGAAACGCTACGATCTGCTGCGCCCGCTTCTGGCCAACCCCCGGCAGGGTCATCAGCTCCTCCAGCCCCGCGGTGTTCAGATTCACCGAGCGCTGGGGAGCTGGCCCCGCTCCGCACGCTCCTCCGACGATCATAGCCAACACAAAGACAAGCAACGCTCCTCGCCTCATGACTCCCTCCCCCCCTGAACAGATGTATCCCCCGAAAAGGGCTGCTCGGTCCGACGAGGGGACTCGGCGCGAATATGCAACCGGCCATTCACCGGGAACGCGTCCAACAACACATTTAGAGATTCGTCGGCGTTCACAAACGCCACCCCAATCCTGCGAAAGAGGGGGCGTTGCAACTTGTCCGAGTCAATCACGGTATAAACCGACTTCTTGGTACTCTCCATCATCTACTCCTCAAGCCAAAGCTGGCTCGTTAAATCCATTTAACTCAGGAGTGAGCACAGGAAGTGCCAAAACCGATTCGTGATTATTCAAGGGGTTAGGCTCTCAGCCTCAAGGAAAGTGTCGCAAATTGACACAACTAACCGATTCCTCAGTCCCCGAAGACGTGTTTAAACCTCTTCACCCGGTAGGAGGCCTTCCCTCCTTTAAGCTCCATGATCACACTCATACCGTAGGAGGCTCGACCGTTGTTCAAAGTCCACGGATCTGCAGACACACTCCCGCTATTGAGATGAAGACTGGTCGAAGGCTTCCCGGGTTTGACCGCGGTCTTCATATCCGCCTTTACGCCGCGTCCTCCAGCCTCAAGGATGTGCCCGTATATCCCAAAGGGGATCTTCATTCGGCGAATCAAACGATTCAACTCCGGATCTCCCACATGTTTTTTATCGTGAATAAGATCCAGCGCCCGGCGACCCTTTCCCTTTGGAGGCCCATGACTCACCAACACCAAGGGGACCTTTCTTGAGGCTTTGACCTTTCGCCGAAAAATGTCCACATCCTCTTTCTTGTAAACGCAGCCACTCTCCTGGTGCACAAAACGACGATCGTAATAACCGGGGACCATCCAGAACTCCACATCATCGGCGATGATCTGACGAATCCAGACCCCATTGACGAGTTGGGGGTGGTCTTTGTAGCGGCCCTTATAGACCCGGGCCCAGCTCCCCTTACTGTCAAGGTTTCCCAGGTTCACCAGCACCGGCAACTTCGTCTCCAAGAGCAAATCGATGATCTCCTCAAGGTCAAACTCATCCTTAGCCAGATCTCCGTTCACCAACAGCCACTCAACCTCCTCCTTCTTGAACCACTCAAGGCTCGCCCGCAGGTTTCGCAGGGTGCCCTTGGTAACGTCCTTGATGGAGCTCACGATTCCCACTCTCACCAGGTCGTCCTTATCCGCCGAAGAGGGCGCAAGCTCCAGCTGATAACCCCGGTGTATGTAACGCTTTCCCCCAATCTCGACGCTGCGGCTCTCACTCAGGGTGTCAAGGGGGCCGGGGCATGAGTATCGGTTGGCCCGCATATACTTGGCCCAGGTCGCATGCTCTTCAATGTCAAAGAGATCATCCAAATCATCGGCTGTGGCCACGGAGCTCCCGAGAAGAACCCCCAAAATGACACACAGTCCTTTTAGATTACCCGCAAAGGACATCGCACTCCCCCCTTATATGCAGCCCGAAATAACCCGGCCATCGCTCCTTTTTACGGATCGCTTTTCACTGGCCGGCCCCCCCAGAGAGTATGCTATGAACCCGTCAATGAGCCAAGAACTCTCAGAACTAAGGGTCCTCGTCACCCGCCCAATTCACCAGGCCCAGGCTCTCGCAGATGCCCTCGACCGGCGCGGAGCTCACTCCCTGCAACTCCCCACCATCAAGGTCTCCCCCACCGAGGGCACCCCGCGCGACGAGGCTCTTGAGATGCTCAGAGGCCTCGACGAAAAACGCTACGACGCCACCCTCCTGACCAGTGCCAACGCCACAGCAGCGCTGATCGAAGCCATGAGGCACAGCGGAGCAGGGGTCGCCCCCGTTAACCACACCACGATCTTTGTGGTAGGGCCAGCGACGGCGGCCTTCGCGAAGGAGTGCGGGTTTACTCCCCTGGTACTAAGCGAAGAATTCACCGGCGAGGGGGTACTTCAACGGGTGCTCACCCATTATGGACACGAACTCTCCCAGCATCGCTTCCTCTTCCCCCGAGCTCTGCGTGGCCGAGATCATCTCGTGAAGGGTCTCCGTGAAGCTGGAGCCCTGGTGGACGTAGCGACACTCTACGAGACCACCCCTATTCAGGAGGGCCCTGCCCTGCCCTCGCAATTACACTGGATAACTTTTACCAGCCCTTCCGCTGTCCAGGGCTTTTTCAACGTCTACAGCTTACCCCATGGCACATCCATCGCGTGTATCGGCCCGGTCACCGCCCAGGAGCTGGAGCGCCAAGGCATCCAACCCGAAGTAGTCGCAAAGGAGCACACCATCGCGGGACTCGTAGAGGGGATCGTCAACCAGGTGCAAAAGTCCGCGACCTAAGGGGCCCGCCGCCAGTGGCCGCTCCGGCCCCCAAGCTTCTCCACCAGGGCGATACCCTCCACCACAATGCCCCTCTCCACCGCCTTGAGCATATCGTAAATCGTAAGCGCGGCGACACTCGCAGCGGTCATGGCCTCCATCTCAACCCCGGTGGGTCCGTGGGTCTCGGCACGAGCCTCCACAAGCAACCCCCAGCTCTGCGGGGTGATCTCCACCGCCACATGGGAGAGCCCAAGGGGGTGACAGAGGGGGATCAACTCGGAGGTTTTCTTGGCTGCGGTGATCCCGGCAAAACGGGCCGCAGCCATGACGTCCCCCTTTCCCTCACCAGCTTCGAGAACACGCCTCGCCTCGGCTCCGAGAAGAACACGGGCCTCGGCGACAGCGACACGATGGGTTGAGGCCTTCTCGCCCACATCCACCATATGCATCTGCCCCCGCTCGTTCAGATGGGTTAGCCCCGCCACCGGGGGACGAGAGGTGGGATCTTCGACCATCACAAACTCCCTACAATCGAATTTCCACAAAAGCTGCTTTGCGTAGCTGAGCGATCCAATGGTTCATCTGCTGCTCCATTTCCTCCTGATAAATCTCATTCCGGAAAGAAGCCAACTCTTCGGGCGTGGTGCATCCCCCCACAGCCGGGTTGCGACGATCGGTGACCTTAATAATGTGAAAGCCAAATTGCGTCCGAGTCACCGGCGACACCTCTCCCACCGCTGTGGCGTAAGCTGCCTCCTCAAAGGGGCCCACCATCTCTCCCCGTGCAAAACAGCCCAGAGAACCGTCCGGGCTGGCTTTGTCATCCGAGTACTTTAAAGCGTAGGCCGCAAAGTCCGCCCCATTGGAGAGCTCCGCCTGCAGCCTGGCCACTTTGACCCGCAGTTTCTCAACCTGCTCCGACGACATCCCCGGCTTGATCTGCAGCAGCAGGTGAGAGGCGCACACAAGGGGTTCGGTCACACCACTGGACTGCCGCTCCCGACATCGCTGCTCCACCGCAGACTCACGAACCTCTATCTTCCCCTGCACTTTCATTTGAATCAGGCGGGCTCGCTCGATTTGCTGACGAAGCTTCTCACGGTACTCCGACCACGTCATCCCCTGTCCATAAAGGGCCGCTTGAAGTTGGTCCCGGGTGAGACGATTCATGCGCAGAACCTCTTCTATCGCGCGATTAATGTCTGGTTCTCCCACCCCCAGAGTCTCCCGGCTCGCCTTGATCTCACGGTCTACGACCTTTTCGCCGATTTCAATCTCCAGCACCTTCAGCAGAATCTCCCGACGCTGTTGAGCCCGCTCAACAGAGTCCTCCACACTCTTGAGGCGCTCCAGAAAGGGCTCCGCCCGCTTCTCCAGCTCCCGCTCAGTGACGATTTGCTCTTCAATAACGGCCACAATACGATCGACTGACACGCGCTCCGCCGCCAACGCGCTCGAGCTCAGGGCAGCACTAAGCACCACCAGGGCCCCCAGGTATTTATAAGAATTCATCCAACTCTTTCTCCGTGGGAAGCTCCAGCGTCGCCTTGTCCCACAATTCATTAAGGGCCTTCTCCTGGGCCAGCTCTTCGGCGCCCTGCCGTAAAATAGCCTCAACCTCTTCTCGCACCTCTTTCACCGGGCGCTCGGTGGACTTTTGTCGCTCGACAACCTTAAAAAGGTGAAAGCCATAATCGGAAGCAACCACCGGACTCAACGCGCCCAAGGGTAAATCAAAACACACCTCATCAAAGATTCGCGGCATCTCACCAGAGGCAAAGAAGCCCAGATCTCCCCCAGCCCTGGCTTCAGGCCCCTGGGAATATTTCATCGCGGCCTCCCTGAAGGACATCCCCTTCCGCAGCTCCCGTGCAATATTCTTCGCCTCCTCTTCCGTCTTCACCACGATTTGCAGGGCCCTCACTCGCTCTGGAAGCACCAGCAGGTCCGGACTCTTCTCGAGGTAGTCTTCAATGTCCTCATCGCGAACAGCGATGCGCGAGAACACGACGTCTCGGAAATACATCTGAATCAGGAGCTGGTTTCGAAGCTCACTCTTAATATCGGAGACGCTCAACTCCCGCTCAAGAACGGTCTCCTCAAAGCCCTTCGGCCGCCAACCGTTACGAACCCGGAGATAGGCCGACTCAATCTCGTCGATTCCAATCATCAAATGGCTGGTTTTGACCGCCTGCAGGAGCAACTTTCTCTGCACCCAATCATTCAAGAGCGTCTTCGCCTGAATCTTCAACGTGTCGGGAACCGGCAGCCCCTCGGGGCTTTTAATCGCAATCCGCTGAAGCTCCTCCCTGAAGTCATCCCCGTAGATAGGCTCCCCATTCACCCGCGCCAACACCGGGCGTGCCTCCCGGGAAGCCTCTTGGGTACAGCCCCACGACGTCCCCAAGATCAGCGCGATCACCATCCATGTGCCTGTTATTTTCACCCCGGGCACGTAGCATTCGACCAGCGTCGGCGCAAGGGGAGCCCTCAGCTTCCCTCAACCTGCCCTTTGTCCACAAAGTCCCTGAGAATTTGCAATAATTCCTTAGCCTCCCCGGGGGGCGAGAGGGCGAGATCAACCCGCTCTTTGGGATCTGCCTCCAGGTCGAAGACCCTGATCACCTCTTTATCAAACGACACCGAGGGAAAATATTTTCGTTTCTTCACCTCACGGTCAAACCAGGCAGCATCCGCTGGCCTCTGCCAGATCACCTTATAGCGCTGCCCCACAATCGCCTGGCGATGAATCCCAAACTCGTTGTATTCGCTGATCACCCATCCCCCCGGGGGGGGCGGCTCCAATAGAGAGCGCCCCGGCAACCCCGCCGGCGACGCCCCCGCAACATCAACAATTGTTCTTGTAATATCAAGACTCTGGGTCAAGCGTTTGTCTACCGCTCTGGAAAACCCCTTCCCCTTGATGATCACCGGTACTCGAATAACCTCATCCCAGAAATGGTGAGCGTGCAGATAAAACTGATGCTCGCCAAAGCCCTCACCGTGGTCCGCGCTGACAATGATCGTGGCGTTATCATAAAGGCCCCTCTTCTTAAGAGCGTCAAAGAAGGTCCCGAGGGCCTCGTCGGCGTAAGCGATCGATGCATCATAAAGCGCCACCATCGACCGGCGCTCGGCCTCAGAATAGTTGTTGTTGTATTCCCAACTCGCCCGGCGACGGACCTTACCCCGATGCTCTCCCAGGAAACGCTTCTCAAGCCGAGGCGGCGCCCCATAAGGATCATGGGGATCAACGAGGAAAAGAAAGAGAAACTCTTTTTTTGCCTTTGACCTGCTCAGGTGTTGGAGCGCTTTTCGAACCAAAAACTCTCCCCGCGGTAAGCCGTTGTAGGTCTTTCCCCGTTTCTTCCGGGTGTAGGCGTTGGTAGGATCTCGAAATATGTCAAACCCCTGCTGAAGGCGCGCGAGGGAGCCACCGTTGCCGTTGGCCACAAAGCCCGCGCTCTTCCACCCCACCTCCACCAACCGCTCGGCCAAGGTGACCACCTTGGAGGACAGGCGGTCGCGGGCGGTCTCCACCCCATGACGCGATGCGTTTAGACCCGTTAAGAAACTCGCCGTTGAGGGGCGAGTCCAGGGGGCGTTAACATAAGCCCGGGTGTAAAGGGTCCCCTCCGAAGCCAACCGGTCGAGGTTGGGCGAGGTGTTCTTATCGTACCCATACGCCCCCATATGGTCCGGACGCAGGGCGTCCACCAGCACCAGTACAATCAACTCTCGGTCGGACGCCCCGTAACTGACGTTCGCCACTAAGAGCACACCAAGCAGAATTCCAAGCCCGTATCGTTTTCGCATGGGCCCAATATTTCACCTCTCTCCCCGGGGGTCAAAACCCCTAACTCAAGGTTAAAAGTCGCCCTTTCCCAACCCGGGGTTTCATCTCCCTCTCCAAAAGGTTAAATTAGAAGTGTCATGTCCATCAGCATCTTTGACCTCTTCTCCATCGGCATCGGGCCCTCAAGCTCCCACACAGTGGGGCCCATGCGCGCAGCGAAGATCTTCGCGACCGAGCTCGTGGAGCGAGGACTGCTCTCTACCATCGGGAGTGTTCGGGTAGATCTTTACGGCTCCCTGGGTCACACGGGGCAAGGACACGGAGCCGACAAGGCGGTCCTGCTGGGGCTAATGGGAGAGACACCGGAGACCGTCGACCCCGACCAGGTCCGCGGGCTCCTTGAGCCTGTCCACACCCAAAAGACCCTCAAGCTGCTGGGCGCTCACCCACTCCCCTTCAACCCCGCAACAGCGCTCCGCTTCAACAAGCGCAAGCGCCTCCCCCTGCACTCCAACGGCATGCGATTTCGCGCCTACTCCACAACGGGCGATGACGACACGAGCGTTCTCTACGAGCGCATCTATTATTCCATCGGCGGAGGATTTGTCGTGGACGAGGAGGCCGCCCGAGAGAATCGTTTAAGCCCCACCGCAAACCCACTCCCCTACCCCTTTCAGAGCGGCGACGAGCTTCTTGAACTCAGCTCACAGCACCAGTGTTCCATCAGTGACCTCATGCTTCGCAATGAGACGACCTGGAGATCCGAAGAAGAGGTCCGGCAGAACCTCCTTCACCTTTGGAGCGTGATGCAAGCCTGTGTTCAACGGGGCTGTGTCCAGGAGGGGACTCTTCCCGGAGGACTTCAGGTTCAACGCCGGGCTCCTCAGATTTTCCGTCGGCTTGAGGCTGCAGCTCAGGGCGCCGAAAGCGACCCCCTGCACATTCTCGACTGGGTCAACCTCTACGCCCTCGCGGTCAATGAAGAGAACGCGGCCGGCGGCAGGGTCGTCACCGCCCCCACCAACGGAGCGGCCGGCATCATCCCCGCCGTGGCTCATTATTACGACCGCTTCACCGACAACGCTACCAGCGAAGGGATCGTCCGTTTTCTGCTCACCGCCGGTGCCATTGGAATCTTATACAAGGAGAACGCCTCCATCTCCGGCGCCGAGGTGGGTTGCCAGGGAGAGGTCGGGGTCGCCTGCTCAATGGCCGCAGGAGGTCTGGTGGAGGCCCTTGGAGGCACCCCCGCCCAGGTGGAGAACGCCGCTGAAATCGGCATGGAACACAACCTGGGCCTCACCTGCGACCCCGTGGGGGGCCGGGTTCAAATCCCATGCATTGAGCGCAACGCCATGGGCTCCGTGAAGGCCATCAACGCCGCACGGATGGCCATGCAGGGAGACGGTCAGCACCACGTCTCCCTCGACAAGGTCATCGCCACCATGCGTCAGACCGGCCTGGACATGTCCAACCGCTACAAGGAAACCTCCCGGGGCGGCCTTGCACTTAACATCATTGAATGCTGAATGAGCTCTCGCCGCTGAGCGCCTTAAGCTCGTCCACCCGCTCCTCGGTGGGCACGGGGAAGCTTATATGAAAAGCTGTGCCTTGGCCGGGGTTGCTATCAACGCAGATCTGCCCCCCCATGGAGGTCGCGATACCATGAGAAATGGACAGCCCCAATCCCGTCCCAACTCCAACAGGCTTGGTCGTGAAAAAAGGATCAAAGATTCGCTCGCGAACCTCCGACGGGATTCCCGGCCCCGTATCATGAATGGAGACCCGCACCCGGGCGCTCCCCTCCAGGGCCGTGGACACTCGAATCACGTCGTGGTCAATATGGCCGTCACTCAGCGCCTGTGCTGAGTTGATCAAAATATTTAAGAAGAGCTGTCCCATTCGAGCCTTGTTGCCATCAACCAGGGGGACCCCTGAGAAATCCCGAACGAGTTGAGCCCGGTGACGAATCTCGTTCCTTGCCAAATTGATAGACGACTCCAGCACATCGCGCACATCCACCAACTCCCGGCGCTCTTCATCTCCCCGGGTGAAGCTCTTAAGGTCCTTCACAATCAAGCGCACCCGCTCCGCCCCCTCGTTAGTCTCCTTCAACGCCGTCTCAATCTCCGTCAGCGCTTCCCCTGGCACGAGGTCTCGCAAACGCCCAAGCTCATCCTGAACAAACCTCAAGTTCGCGATGACGTAGGCCAGGGGGTTGTTAATTTCATGCGCAACCCCTGCAGCGAGAGTGCCCACAGAGACCATGCGATCTGCGAGCATCAGCTGACTCTCCATCTCCTTGCGCTCGGTGATATCCCGGGTGACGTGCACCACCGCCAGCTCTCCATCAAATCGAATCACTCGCTCCGGTGATACCTCAAGCAGGGCGACACTTCCGTTCTTTCGCTTAAAGCGCATTGTCCGCAGAGAGGGTTGCGCCTGCCCCTCAAAGCGAGCGGCGACGTGCTCCGGTGAGGTGCCGAGCCGATCTGCTTCGTCCCCATGCACATAATCATCCACCCGGTGTCCGCGTAACTCAAAGTCCGCCTCGTAGCCAAGGGAGGTTAAAAAGGCCGGGTTAACATAGAGCCAGACCCCATCCCGCGAGATAGAGATCCCATCGGGGTTGTGCTCGATCAGAGCCCGGAAGTCACGCTGACTCTCCTCAAGGGCCGCGGCGACGGCGTGCTCCGCGGTCATATCATGAAAAACCAGGACCACGCCGGTCATCTCCTGGGACTCCATGAGGATAGGGGCGCTGCTGGTGATGACCAAACGCTCGACCCCGTCCCTGGCCACCAGTACGGTGTCCCGATTCTGAATCGCCGTGACACTCTCATCGAGAGCGTCCTCAATAAGCCCCTTGGTCAAAACCTCCCGGGTAACCCTTGATAGCATGCGAACCACATGCTCGAGGGGCTGACCGCAGGCCTCTTCAGACTCCCACCCGGTGTACTCTGCAGCCAAGGGGTTCATACGAACAATGACCCCTGACTCGTCGGTAACAATCAACGCGTCTCCCACGCTGTTAAAGGTCGCCGCCAGGCTCTGCTCACTCCTGGCGAGGGCGAGTTCAGCCTCTATCCGATCAGTAATATCCCGTTTAACCGCCACGAAGTGACTGATGGAGCCCCCCGGACCCACCACTGGAGACACCGTCGCGCCCTGGTGCCAGCACCGCCCGCTCTTTCGAATCCCCACGAGCCGTCCACGCCACACTTCTCCACAGCGAAGAGTGCGGTTCATATCCTCAAGGGTCGCCAGGTCTTCGGGCTCACTTCGTAAAAATGCGGTCAGCGGGACCCCTAAGATGTCCGCCGACGAATATCCCGACAGCTCCTCAAAGGCGGGGTTCACATATTCCAGCCGCCCTTGGGCGTCGGTAATTTCAATGGCCTCCCCGGCGCTCTCCACGGCGGTAATAAGCCTGGTGTTGGCCAAAAGCTCGCAGGCGCGCTTGTGATCAACCTTTCGAGCCAGGCGAGAGCCAATGGTGGCCAGCAGAGGCGACCACTCACCGGAGAGATGAACCCGTTGTGAATAGCCCAACACCAAAAGCCCGATGCTCCGTCCTCCCATCTGAAGTGCAATGGCCGCTCCCAGGCGAAGGCGCTTGGCCAACACCGGAAAGAGCGCCTCCATGGGAGCCTCAGGATCTCCCAGCTCCCCAAACCAATGCAAACGCTGCGGCTCCTCCTCCAGCGCTCGGGCCAGCCTCCCCGGAACGCACCGCGGCTTTCGTCGCTTGACGCTCGCCCCAACCACCGCGTTTAATCGCACCTCCCGGATCTCCTGCACTCCCGGCTCCGTCAGAAAGACCGCAGCAATGTCTGCACGCACAAAGGAGTTTAAGAGGGTGAGGAAACCGTGCATCGTCTCATCAAGAGGAGACGCTCCCTCCAGAGAGTTCTCCAGAATTTGCTGAACCTCTTTTAGATGAGCACCCGCCTCGGCAGAAAACTCAAAGACATTGCTCCCCGTGGTGTTCTCCATCGTCCACTCCCCCTTGAACAGGGTGTCACAGGTTGCCCCTGAAAAGAAGAAATTGCCCTATTTTTAGAATAGAAGCGGCATCCGGGGCCCCCCGCCGCGCAGCGCCTAATTGAACCCGATGCTGGCTATCCGTAGCCAGTGACGATAAAACCCAAAAGAGATAAGCGCTCAAAAGGAGTTGTCCCTGAGATCACACGGGCCCATCAACGAGCAGCTGCACCCCCTCCACCGGCAATGGAGAAGGCGGCTGGCCGGTCAAATCATCGTCACGGGACTGGGGGCTGCCGGGCTAACGGTCGGGCTGGCGGTGACCCTCGCCCACCACGGCTACATTCAAGGCGGGCTTAAGGCCAGCGCCCTGCTCTTTGCGCTTTCCCTCGCGGTGGCCTTTTATTGCGGCAGGAGACCCTTCGCTTCCCTGATGGCGCTACGCCCTCAGCTCGCGCGCCTGGCCGAAGAACTTGCTCCGGAGCTTGGCAGCTCAGCCACCTCGGCGGTGAGCTTCAGCCGCCCCGATACACAACTCCCTCCAAACGCCTCTTCAGATCTCATCGCGGAACACCTTCGACAAACCCGGGCTCAACTCTCGCTGGTCAACTTTGACGAGCGCTTAGGCCAACGCTTTCGCCAGTCCCGGCAATACACCTGGGCTTTTGGGGGACTCGGCCTCCTCATCGGCGCTCTGCTCTTCAACACCCTTGAGCGAGGGCGCACCCGACTCCTCCGGGCGGTCCTGCACCCCAACGCGGTGCAAATCAGCGAGACCCCCCTGACCGGCGACATTCAACTCCGCTATCAATACCCCGCCTATACAGGCCTCGGCGTGCAGCACGTGGAGGGCGGTAACGGCAGCATTCGGGCCCTCATTGGCACCGAGGTCGAAATCACCGCCACCGCAGATCATGACGTGAAGGCAGCCCACCTCAAGCAGATCTTCCCCGGCGTAACTCCACCAAGGACCCTTCCCATGACCGTCGAAGGGGGGAGAAAGCTTAAAGCCCACTTCAGTGTTATGGCGAGCAGCCGATACTCCTTTAGCCTCCACACCCTTGCAGGAGAGCAGCTTGAAGAGCGTCGACACCACCCCATCGTGGCCATTGCGGACACCTACCCCGAGATTCAATTCGACTCCCCACTCGGTGACGTCGAGCTCCGGGACAACGACAGCGTCCCGGTAATCTGGCACGCGAAAGACGACCACGGTGTAGGCCAGGTAAATCTTGTTATCGAGCCGGACCCCCTTAAGCCCAGAGAGGGCAACTTGCGTGTCGCCCCCATACGCATCCCACTGGGTCTCGAAGACCAGCTCGAGAAGCGCCGCGAGGGCCGCTTCAGCTGGTCCCTCGCCAGCCTTGAGCTCGCACCGGGACAGGGCGCGAAGTTTTACCTGGAGGCCATCGACAACGACACCGTCACCGGCCCTAAGCGCTCAGTCTCCAGCGCCCACCGACTGCAGATCTTCAGCGCCCGCAAGCACCACGAGAAAGTTCTAGCGAACCAAAACAAGGTGCTCAACGCGCTTGTCGATTGGCTCGCAATGGACCTGACCCATCCCATCCCCCCAAAGGAGGCCTTGAATCCATCAGAGGTGCAACTGCAGGAAAACACCCTCCAGCACCTTCGACACGTCCAGGAGCTCATCACGCAGCTGGCCCAGGACATCCGTGATGACGAGCTCTCTCGAGAGGGGATTATCACAGCCTTCACGACGGTCCT
>JAZAIZ010000002.1:0-19159 GCA_036230545.1 Myxococcota bacterium | reverse complement strand
CCGAGGTTTCTGCCCGGCCCGAAGCCCCGTTTCCTTTCTCGATCTCGATAGAAATATCTACGGCCGTGCTGACCCCACAGTTGGACCCCTGAAGGTATCCCGAACTCTCGGGATCGTAACCTGCCTTGCTCACATCATTATGACTCTTGCAATCAGGGTTCGAGCGCAGACCAAGTTCAATGAACTGTGAGTCGATATAACTATCAACCTTTGCCTGCCAGTTGGCGTCAGCTGGTGCCGACGTCTCACAAGCGTGGTTTAATTGACCGTGTTTCGTTCCCCCGGCGCTCCAACCCTTCCTGGTCAAAAAATAAGTAACCTTACTTTCGACAGGACACCTGTCATCGAACAGGCCTGTCTCCTCGCACAGGTAGTGGACAATCCACTCATCTCCTGTGGAGTCATACCCACACTTCTTTTTGGGGGTACTGCTGCCACATGGGTCCCCCATCACCTGGTCGTCATCACAATCAGCATTCCCTGACGACTCACCAACGCATATCAAGTCCATGTAGATCGGATCGGTCTCGGGTTCTGCGACACCGTACATCAATGTATTCGCGATCTTCTTGATCTTACCCAATTGGGGTCCACCGGAGCCATTTTTGAGCCGTGTTGTTAGACCCTCTGTATCAAGATCCGGGTTAACTTCCTCCAAAAGATCAAACGCCGGACGGCACCAATCTCGGTCGTTATACACATCCACCGGGCTCGGAGGCACAGTCTTGTCCTGATCCTCAAAAGAAACCACGTCCCGGGTATCCACCCCTTCCGCCATGTCTTTAAGCACCATAAACCCATAGGACATCGAGTTCTCCAACTCCGACTCCCCCAGGTATTCAACCGTCTCTCGAAAAAATGCGACCAGGTCCTGATTGTTAAGAACATAGCCCTTAATAAGGTCTATCGTTCGCTTGATCCTACTCCCATCAGCAACGGGGTTAGCCACGGAGAAGTTTTTGTTCTTCGACTGCTCACCAACGAAGGGGTATTGGGTTCCCCGACACTCATTAAACTCACGCGCACTACAATCAGCGCCAGGGCAGGAGCTGTCGCCGGAGACAGCCAGAAGCCAAGGAGTTGTGTGTTTTTCATAGCCCGTCTTGCATGTGTCGGGTTCGTTCGAATCGCCGGGGATGTACCTTCCATCAACCACTGATACGAGCTTAAAATCGTTAAGTGCCTGATGTTGACTACCATAACCGCGTGATAAATTAATCGCCGGGTTTCCGGGAAAATGCAGCGTCTCACTGGTCAGGACATGACTCTTTTGATTGGTTGCCCCGGAGAAGTCCAAATAGGCCGTAAATGGTGCTTCCAGAGGACCCGATGGCATTTCCTGTCCCGACATACCGATGCATTCCAAGCCCTGTGGTGAAGGTCGACAAATTCCGCTACTGCCGCTGCAGGCGGCCTTGCAAACCTCCCCTTTCTTCCACGAGTCTTTCCTCGCAGAACCGAGGTCCTGAAAAAGTTGTTCAATACGCGCCTTTGTTTTGTCGCTGGCGTTATCAAAATCCAGATAAGCTTCAACCAAGGCGTTTCCACCGCTTTGGTCAAATTGGATATCGGATGCACTCGGTTGTTTGTCCCAATCTGCTGACCTGGGAAAAGAACCAAAGGTAACCGTATAGCCAGTCCAAACGCTTTGTTTACCACCGTCATATCGAAACGATAGTTTCTTGCTGGTTCCCCCTCCGGTACTGATATCGACCTCTCCCTTCCAGGCACATTCGTTTGACCCCGCGTTTGCACACGCCAGGTCCCGCTCAAACTCCAACCAGACAACTCCAGATTCGCCGGGTTCAATCTCCACTTCATGCACTGCGTGGTACTCTGCATCTTCTTCATTTAGCCTTACACCGAGAAAAGGAAGCAGCACCCCCGCTTTCTGCGAGGTGCTTTTCGCATCCCCGAGCGACATCTGAGACTCTCCTAAGTCACAACGCATCGTCTCCGTATTCAATTGGGCGTTCAGAACCCTTCGGCAGACCTCGTCCACACATTTTGCCCCCGCTTTGCTTCCGCACTGATTGTCACTCGTGCACCCCTGGCCTGCGGGTCGCTCACACAGACCCGACTCCTCACCGCAAACGAGACCTTTGTCGATGCCCAGGTTGCACTCAGAATCATTTGTGCAGTTCTCCCCCCCGTCGATATAGGTGGGGTCTGACCACGGGCGGCACTGACCCTTTTCCGCAACACAGCCAAGAGACCCGGGAATACACGCCGCTCCCGCCGAGGCGCTAACTGAGGGAGAAGGGATCGTCCGGGTGATCATCGCTCCCGATGACGAAGCGAGTGTCTCTCGACTCTTTGTTATCGCGAATGTCTGCTTCCAGGGACCGGTATTCTTTACCCGGAACCTCGCCCTAAAGCGAGGAGGGTTCGAGTTATATACCTCCGCAAAGGATGTGCTCAAAATTTCCCGCGGGGTTTTGTACTCGCAGGTGCTTACGGGCGTATTACTTCCACACTCATCCCCCCGAACCTTATTTGCACAATCCCCCTCCGCTCCCACTTCATACTGACCATTGGCCATTTTACAGCCCAGGTCCCCTCTATCTTCGTCACTGGTTACTGCGAAAGTAGCGATCCCCTGGGAGCCATAGGCTCTGTAAGTCACAGGGTTTTGCGCGAAGCAGTGACCAAGTTTATTATTCGCGTTGCTGCTCTTAACCGGACGACAGTCTTCATTGGAGTTTTCACAATGAATCTCGTTATCAACAGTACACTCCTGTCGGCACACTCCGTTCAAACACTCCGCCCCTTCATCGCAGGCCCATGGCATCGAGGGTCCACAAGTGGACGCGCAGATCTTCTTCCGCAAACTCGGTTCATAAAGACAACGCTGAAAATCAGGACAATCAGGATCTACCTCACATGTCCGCCAATCCTCGTTATCCACTTCGTCCTGCTCATAACAGCCACCATAGGCACATTGGTTAGCCGGGTCATAAACACAAGCAGGAACAACTCCCCCCTCGCAATTGAGCGAGTTCCCGTCCGGGTCTGTCGCGACACCTACGGCGCTCGCTCCGCAATACGCAAAGCAGGGAAGCCCCGCCGCCCACTCCGAATACTCACAACGGCCACCGAGACCGTCGGGAATACAGGTTAGCCCCGCTTCACATTCACTCTCCTCATCCGAAGCAGGAACCCGACATTGACACGACTGGGTCCCCGGGTCACAGGGCAAGCAAACTCCGACTTCATTTCCCGACTGCCCCGGCTTCCGATCACAGCGAAATCCCCAGTCACAGGTATCCGCCACCGGTGAATTCCCAGAAATCGTTCTACACTCTTCATCGAAGCCTCCGGAGATATCCCAGTCATTCCTCGCCACCAAGCCACCGCAATAGCCGTCCTGGCAGGTCCCAAACGCGCAGATCCCGGTGGTTTGGTCATCGCCCCCGACACAGACGCAGCCGACCTCTCCGGGCTTGCACGAACGAGTTCGGCAAATCCCAGCTTCGCACATCATGGGCTCCTCAAGGCCCTCGTTAATCCTGGTGTCGCAGGCCCTCACGCCCCCACTGGTCGGCCGACATGCACAGCCCTCTTCTCCCAGGTCACAGATCGGCTCGACACAGAGGTTGTTCACACACATCGAGCCGGCATCACAAGCATCGCCCCCACCACTCCTGCAAGAGCAGTTCAGAGAGCCCGCCTCACAACAGAGAGGGTCTCCACCGGGGGGACTCATTTTGATAAACCCGGAAGCGCAGTTGTTACAGCTGGGAGCCTTCCACCCCGTGTCACAGATGCACGTTCCCTGGCCACTAACCCCATCGTCACAGGTTCCTCGACCATTGCAGGGGTTGGCGGCACCGCCCGGACACTCGCTGGCACACGCCACGCCAAACACGCCTTCCGAGCAGTCGGTGCAGCGCTCTCCAATCCAGCCCCCATCACAGGTGCAGGTCCCATTGTCCTGGGCTTGCCCGCGATTGTAACATGTCGTCGAATCAGAGAACTGACATTTCGCTCCCGCGTAACCCTCGGCACACTCATCACAGCTCGTGCCGTCCCAGTTGCCACTGCAATCACAACTTCCTGCAGCGCTCACCACCCCGTTGCCGTTGCAGGTGGTCTTATTGGAGAACTGACAAGATGGCCCCCTGTACCCGCCCGCACAATCGCAGCTGTTCTCAATGCACTCCATGTTGCCCGAACCACAATCAGAGTTCGCCGAGCAGGAACACCCCCGGATGTCGAGGCCACAGGATTTGCAAATCCCGGAGACGCATTCGAGGGTCGCAGCACAGACGTTGTCTTCATCGCAAGCGCAGTTCATTGTGCCCGGCCCCTCACAAAGGAGAGGAGAGCGGCACACCCCCGTCTCACAAAAGAGGCCAAAGACACATTGAGATCCGCCCAGGCAGGGGCAATCCAGCGTGCCGAGGTTGTTGGCGTTGCAGGCAGCAACAGCCTCCTGGGCGACCGACGTTGTCACCACCTCCTTCGTACAGCCCTCTAGCGACCCCACAATAACGAATGCAACAAAGAGTAGAAGAAGGGCCCTCTTGAAGTAAGAGGGAAACAACGCTTGAGAGAGAGATACTGCCACGATTAATCTCCTTTATCGACCCCGCCAGCCGATCACCTTCGGTCCTTTGACCGCCCCAAAATTACACCGTGCATGAACGTTTGCTCTTTCAAGCCGAAAACGTTCATCCAACATCCATGGCAAATTCTATAACGGGAAAGGCATACCGATCTAACGCCAAAACCCGCTACAAATAGCGTCCACCTCCCCACACACCCGCACACACAAGGACCTGTCCCCATACGAAACAAAAAATCCCATGAAGAAACCCGAAGTTAGAAAGAGGTATTCATCGTCCTCTATCCGGGGCTCAGGATTTCACACCATCGTTCCGCGCATTATGACGATCATTTGGAAAATTTGATTCACCCAAAGAGGGGAACACCAACGCTAATTCTTGAAAAGACTCTTCTAAAATAACCGGGTGTTATTCACAGCCTAAGGCGAAGCCCCCCGCTCACGCTCGGGACGCAAGAAGAAAATCATAGAGGCGCTCGTTCGCTGCACTGAGCCCCATCGACTCTATGAGAGTTCGCGCACACTCAAGCAACCTCCCCCCTTCGTCGCGCCCCCCTGGCTCGTTGGTGCACAACGCCAATCGGGCTCGCACAGATAAGAGCACCAGGTCTACCTTGGGATAACTCCCAAAGTTGAGAATCCCCCGCGCCTCATGAAGATGCATTCTCGCCTGCTCCCACTGGGCTTGGTCCACTCTAAGCCCGGCCATTCGACACAGGTCGTAAGCGAGGTACTCCCGGTCGTGAACTTTCCTATGCAGCTCGCATGCATCTTCAAACAACTTGAGAGCGGGCGCTGCACCCTCCGCCCCACGAAGCCTCTCCAGGTGTGCCAGGTAGCCAAGGGCGACCCCCTGCCAGCGTAGTTCGCCCTCCTCCCGAAAGAGTTCAAGCGCCTTTAGATAAGATTCTCTAGCGAGAGAATAGTCGCCTGTCTCATAATGACTATTTCCCAAAAGCCCGAGACAGTGCCCTTCAATAACGCGGTGGCCCTTTTCAAAGCACAGCTTGCGCGCCACCTTCAAATAAGCCTCTCCCTCGGAGCGGTGCCCCCGTTCACAGAGAAGATAGCCGAGATTGCAAAGGCAAAGACCGGCCCCCGCGGTGTCATTCTGTTCCATAAAACGATGATAAGCTTCGCTGTAAAAGGCCGTCGCGCCAGTCAACTTGCCCTGATGCTGCCGGAGGATCGCATAGCGTTGCAACACCTGTGGTTTATAGTGCCGCAACGATTCTTCTTCACAGCAACGCAGCAACTGGTCTAAAAGTTTCCCGCGTTCCTCAAAGTTTCCCGCAAGCGAGAGAAAGTATTCTTTATCGAGGGTTAATCCCAACCACCGCGCAGAGGCCTCTCCACCCTCCCCCCCCGACTCCAGAATACCCTGCAGCGTTTCTACCCATGCCAAACCATCCCGAACTTGATATAGACGCTTTCGCTGCTCAATAACCCTCAGGCCCCAATGGAGGGTCTTGTGGGTGTGGCCTGCCAGGTGCCAATGGTGAGCTACCAGTCCCACCCCTTCATCAACCACCGCCGCGTCACCCAATTCGAGATGCTCGGCCACACAGCGATGCAACACCCGCCGGTTACGGTGAAGAATGGTCTGATACACAGCATTTCTCACCAGAATGTGGCGAAAGCCAAATGCCTCTCTTCCCTCACCCCCCTGAAGTTGCAAAAACCCACACTGAACCAGCTCTTCCAACTGAGCGTCCGTGGGCACCGTTCGACACAGACGGTGGTTGATAAACTCCACATACTCCAAGGTGAAGGAGTCACCGATTACGGCGCACTGCTCAAGGGTACGCCGCAATGAGCGAGTCAGGCGCCCCATCCTCGACCCGATCACCTCCGAGAGGCTGCCAGGAAGAAGTTCCCGAACCTCATCGCCAGCGAGGGTCCAGTGTCCCTCATGAAGCGTCACGAGTTTACGCTCAAGCAACTCCTGCAGAAGCTCCTGAAGGTAAAGAGGGTTGCCACCAGCGTGCGACCAGAGGCATTCGGTCACCGCGTCACTCAGGGAGGCCTCTCTTCCTGCGTGTGCCTCAGCAAGCAGACGCTTCGCCACAACCCGACATTCTTCACGACCAAGCGGGGCCAGGCGCAGCACCCGGTGCATCACCGACTCATCGAGGTGCTCCCCGATAGACTTGAACTCATCCTCCGAGCGACACATCCCCAGCACAAAGATCGGGGTATCCATGGACGACGAATTCATAAGCGCCAGCAACAATGCCCGAGAAGAGGGGTCGATCCAATGCAGATCCTCCACAATAAATATCCCAGGCCCTGAAGTCACAAGAAGGGCACGCATAAACGTGCTCACCGCGTTAAAAACCGCGTTGTGAATCCCCTCAGCGTCCATCCCATCCAGGGGAGATGTATCACCCAGCGAGAGCAGGTCCCGCAAAAATGGCTCCGCATGCTCCAGGGCCTCCCGCAAGGCTCCGGCACCGACGGCTTCACACAGGGATACATAAAAACGACTAAACACCTCAGACCCACTCGGGTCGCCGGCCACAAGCCCCATAGAATCCCGCAACAGGCTGATCCACAACCAGAAAGGAGACTGTGCGTAAGGCGCGGTGCAACCTCTCACAACCCGAAGCGCCACCTCCTCCCCCAAAAGCTCCTGCACCAACCCCTCTGCCACAAAGGACTTGCCCATCCCCTCTTCAGCCACCAGCACAGGAAAGCACACCGTCCCCGCACCGGACCTCCTGCACTCTCGCCACAGTTCCACAAGCTCGGTGACCTCTCGCGCTCGGGTGAGCGAATGTGGCCCGGCGCTGCTTGCACGACGTCGAGGACGCCCAAAGAGCACGGCGTTGATTTCCTCAACGCGAAAGCAACGCAGGGGCTCCTGCTTGCCTTTCACCTGCATCCTCCCCAAATCAAGCCATCGAAACTCCTCCCCACAAAAGACTCGCACCGCCTCGGTTACTTGAATCGTGTCGAGCTGGGCGGAGGACACCATGCGCGCCGCCACGTTCACCGCGTCCCCGGTCACCGTCAAGTGCCCCAGGGCATCGGGTGCAAGAGTCACGGGTCCCAGGTTCACACCGCTTGTGATCCGAAGACGACGTTGATGCTTCACGAGCGCCCCATTCAACACCCCGCAGAGTTCCTGAATCCGAAGCGCACAAACCACCGCTTTTTGACAATGGTTGTCGGTGTTGGCCATGGCACCAAACACCGCCATCACCTGGCTGCTCTCGTGCTTGTCGACATAGCCCCCGAGCTCTTCAATCACCGCCGACACCACCCGAAACACTTCACGCTTCAGCCTCACCCCCGCCCGGACCCGTTTATCCTCCACCACGGGGTCCAGACCCTCCACATGCACAAAGAGCACCGTCACGGTTTGGCGACCGCCTTCAATGGTTGGGGGAAGCTGAGCTCCCACCTGCTCCTGAAACGTCCCCAAACCCTCCAGGTAGGGTTTCACCCGGACATCGCAATCCGCGTCATACGAGCGGAGTTCGGGCACCTCAAGGTGAAGCGGCTCAGAACGAAAGGCCACACAACGATAAGCCAGACCTCCTCCACTTAAGCCCCCAATCCCCCGCTCGGGCTCCCAGTTAAAGGCGTCACCACAACGGCCACGGACCGCTTCGGAAACCAACACCCCACCCACTGGCGCCCTGCTCTCCAGCCACGAGGCTCTGTCCACCACCTCCCCCAGCAGCGCGTGCTCACTCTTATCTCCGCAGCCTCCCTGCACCCATCCACAATCAATCCCCACCCGCGCTCCCACTGAGATGGGCCACCGCGCCAGGTTTTGGTTGGCGGCCTGCACGACCTCCTGCATCTTGAAACCGGCGATCACGGCGCGAGAAGAGTAGGAGTCCGAAAAACGAGAGGCCGGGAAAAACGCGATTAAGAGGTCACCTTCGAAGCGCTCAACCTCCCCTCCCAGGAGAAGCACCGCCTCCGAGAGAGCGTGCATGAGGCTGACCACAAAATCATAGACCGCCTCATGGTCAAGCTGCTCAGAGATGGCACTGAAGCCCCGAAGGTCCAACACTAAAACGGCGCCGTCCCGTTTTGCAACATTGGCATCCTGCGACCCACGCTCCCCGTAGACCGACAAAGCCGCCATCGCGTGGAGGCTCTCCTCAATGATGGATTTACAGGCGGGACTCCATGAGAGGGGTTGCATAGGGGGAGTCTAACCCTTTCGAGGAAGTTTACGAACCCTTATTTTTGCCCATCATCACTTTCTTCAAGGGACTCAGGTCCACCTCGTCCATGACCGTCCCGGGAGGGAGCCCAAGCATGGTCTCCACCACCTCAGCGACATCCTCCGGGCGAATCGCGTTGTCCTCAGAGGGGCCAGGCTCAAAGCCAAGGCGGTCAAAGAAGGGTGTACGCACCATCCCCGGATGCACCGCCATCACCCGAACACCACTGCGCGCACACTCCTGCCGCAGAGACTGAGCCAAACCGCGCAAACCGAACTTGGCCGCACAATAGAGGCTCCCCTTTTGTGCCCCAGAGCGAGAAGCCTCCGAGCCCATGAAGATCAAATCTCCCCGCCCGCGCTTGCGCAGGTGGGGGACCACCGCCCGGGAGAGATAGAGATGACTCAGGAGGTTGATCTCCATCGCCTCTTGAATCTGGCGAAAAGAAAACTCCTCAAGCGATCCGATGCTCCCAACGCCTGCGTTGGAGATGACCGCGTCAAATTCAGGCCAGCCCTCCAAAACACGGTTCACCGCCGCGGCCACCTCGTCAGGTTGGGTCATGTCCACCGTCTCCGGAACATACGCTGGAGTTTCGGGCTGAAATTTTTCATGGTCACGGGCAAAGCCCACCACCCGGTGGCCCTTGTCCAGGAGACGCTCGGCGATAGCCCGGCCGATACCGCTGGAAGAGCCGGTGATTAAAACAGTGCGGGGTTGCAGGGACATCACGCGGCCTCCGGCATGCAGGTGAAAAAGAGCGTCTCGGGAACATACTTCCCCAGCTCACTTCGACAAAAGGCCATCATCCCATCTTCAAGCTCCTGCCGATAGGATACCATGCTGCCTCGCAACTCCATGGGCCCGGCAAAGAGTGGCTCCTCAGGATACATCCGAGTGATGGTCTCAGCCATTGCTTTGGGAAAACGCATGGGCCCAAAGCTGATGGAGTGTACGGACTCCACGGGGATGTGCGCGAAGACGTCTTTAAAGAGTTCAGCGTAGCTCTCGCGAAACTCCTCGTGGTAAATCAGAGGATCGAAACGCAAGCCTATTTTCCACCCACGGGATGCCAGCTCTTTCATCGCCTGCAGGCGCTGTCGAATGGGAGGTGCCCGGTGTTCCACCGCCTCAGCGACTGCCGCGGGGGCCAGGCTGTAGGCCACCACGCAGTTTGGGATCGCCTCCAACACGAGGAGCCCCTCGATGTTGCGGCTCTTGGTTCGAAGCTCGAGAATCCCCCGGGGACGCTCCGCGAAAAAGGGCACAAACTCCTGCACAAATCCCGTCACCGAGTCCAGAGCCAGCGAGTCGCAATCGTAACCAGAGAAGAAATACATCACCTCTTCGGGCGCCTCCGCCAGGCGGGCATCAATGGCGTCCTTAAACCCCTCGTAGTTAACAAAGAACACGTAGTGGGCCGACCGATACATCCCCTGCAAAAAGCAGTAGCGGCAATCGTAGAGGCAGTTGAGCATGTGGGAAAAATAGAAATTTCGCTGCCCCCCGATGCCGTATCCCTGGGGGGCGGGCAGTACAAAATGGTCGAACTTCTCGGCCAAAATGAGGGCCGGCCGCTTCTTCTGCAGGCGAAAGCTCTGCGCCCGAGGATTAAACACCTCGCCATAGCGTTCACAGGCAATGCGCACCGCCTGGGGAAACCTATCCAGCACCTGCCGGGCCCGGGGGGAGTCCGCGATGGAGTCTTCGATGTAGATGGTGCTGATCACAGCGCCCCCTTTTTGTGCAAAGAGACCGGAGCAGAATCGAGCGCCTCGCGGAGTCTGGCGAGCACATCCCTGGAGCGACGAAGCTCATCCAGCCCGTTTGAGGGGAGCTTCCCGGGAAACACCAGGGCCCATCGCCCGAGGAGCTTCTTGAGTTGATGGGATTGCGAAGTCGTCCACCGCCAGCGCTCCAGCATCTCCGAATAATGCGGCGGCTCCTGCGAGAGGCCTGCCAGCTCATCAGAGAGCACGAGCAGCTCATCGGCCACCGCGTCAAAGGTCTCCAGCTGCGCCTGCATCAAGCCCACGACGTGGTCTTTGGTGACCTGGTTAACACCGCGCTCGGGGGTGTCCGAGACAACTTTCAAGCATTGTACCAGCTCCACGCTGGAGAAGCGCAGCGCCGCCGCGCACACTGCAGACGCCTCCATGTCCACCACGCCCTCGGGCGGGTAGTCTGAGATGGGATGGTCGCCGGTGTAGATCACCGCGCCCGCACACACCTTGAGACGCGGTCCCTGAAAGAGCTGGCTTGGGTACCAACTTTTCTTGACAGCGGTGTCGACAACCTTATGCCCGATAATGACACTGCCGAGGGGGTGAGCGGCAGAGCCAGCCACCCCCACGTTCAACCACGCTCCCGAACGGGTCACCCCCGCCAAATGAGCCAGAAAGCCCACCGCCATGGCTGCGGCTACCCGCCCAACACCGCTGATGACCAGCCACCGACGCTCGTCGACGCTCTTATACACCGGCAAAGAGGTGCTCTCCGGGCAGCGCTTTAAACTCCAGGCGTCAATCAAGGGACGGGCCTCCGCGGGCAATGCCACCACGCAGTATAAACGCCCGCCAGCCGAGCTCGCATTACCCATGTGCACCCTCCCCCTGGCTGTCACGACGATCCTCGTTCAGGCGCCAAAAGGTCAGCCGCTCATGAAACCCGCGGGTCTCCGCATCGTCTCGTCCACGTTTTTTCGCCCCCTGCAGGAAGATCTCAAGTTTGTTGGTCAGCATTTCCCGAGCGAGCCGGCGGTTTTCTTCTCCGAGCTCGGAGCCATGGAGCACCTTCTCCAGTGCCTGAATTCGAAAACGGTCCATCCCCCAATGCTTATGAGAAAGCTGGTCCTCATGTCCCCCGTATTTGTTTATCAGCAGCTCGTCCACCAGCAGCACCGGGTAGCGGGAGGCTACTCGCAGCCACAGGTCATAATCTTCACAGGCGGGGAGCGACTCATCAAATCCCCCAACCTCCTCAAGCAGGTCCCGGTGCAGCATAACGCTGGAGGGAGACACGCAACAAAGGGGCAGGCACTCGGGGAAGATCCACCCCTCTGGTTTAGCATGTTTGTTCATGGGGTTCACCCGACGTCCCCGGCGAATCCAGATCTCATCGGTGTGGCAGAAGAGATAGCCGGGGTTTTCCTCCAAGGCCTCCCCCTGCCGTTTCAGTTTTTTGGGAAGCCACTCATCGTCGGAGTCCAAAAACGCCACCCAGGGCTGAGTCGCCATGGAGATCCCACGGTTTCGGGCGGCGCTCACGCCTTGGTTGGACTGATAGCAGTAGCGCGCCCCGGGGAAGCGCTCCTTCACAAGCGTGGAAGTGGCATCTGTAGAGCCGTCATCCACCACGATCACCTCCGCCGGCGCAGCGCTCTGGGCATAAACAGAGTCAAGCGCCCGCTCAAGCACATGAGCGCGATTGAAGGTGGGGATGATCACAGTAACGGGGCTACAACGCATGGGGTTCCTTTGACCGGGGCTTGGCGGCCAATATCAAATTCAACCCCATGCACAAGGGCCCGCGCTCACTCAAGCGCCTCCACAATGGCCCTGGAGCTCTCCTCTGAGATCTCCCGCCAAAATCGACGGGGGATCCCACCAATCGGCCTTTATTATCCTCTCCATTCCGGGTAATAGACCTCTTGGCGCATGGTCGTAGAGCCGCGCCGCTTATTTCCTCCAAAAAGAGAGTTGCCATGTCTGAAAAGCCCCCCTTCGACCCAGCCCCACAAATTGCCCAGGAGTTGAACCTCCCCGAGCGCGCCGTCCGCGCGGTGGTAGCGCTCCTGGCCGAAGGCAGCACGGTCCCTTTTATCGCCCGTTATCGAAAAGAAGTTACCGGAAGCCTCGATGAGGTCCAGATTCGCACCATCGAAGAGCGCCGAGCTTATTTGCTTGAGCTTGAGGACCGCCGAGCGACCATCCTGAAGTCCATCGACGAGCAGGGAAAGCTCACCCCCGAGCTGCAGAAGAAGATCCTCAGCTGCACCACCAAAGCCGCCCTCGAAGATCTCTACCTCCCCTACAAGCCCAAAAGGCGCACCCGAGCTACCATCGCCAAAGAGAAGGGCCTCGAGCCCCTCGGCACCCTCCTCCTTGAGCAACCCATGACGGGAGACCCTGCGACCGAGGCCGCCCGATACATCAACCCGGAGAAGGGCGTCGCCACAATTGACGAAGCGCTCAAAGGAGCCCGGGACATCGTCGCCGAGGTGATCTCCGAGAACGCCGAGGTCCGCAATTGGGTTCGGGGTGTTTTCCGAGAGGATGGGCTGCTCAGCTCTCTGGCCATCCCCGAAAAAACCCAACAACCCACCAAATTTGAGCAATATTACGAGTTCTCTGAGCCGGTGGCGCAAATCCCATCCCACCGCTTTCTCGCCATTCGACGGGGCGAGCGCGAGGGCTTTCTTCGGGTCAGCCTTGACGTGGACGCCGATCGGGTCGTCCCACACATCCAAGGCATGACGGGCTATGAATCCACCAGCCCTTGGGGCCCCCTCTTCGCTGAGGCCGCCACCGACTCCTACCACCGGCTCCTCGCTCCCACCATCGAGACCGACATCCGGGTCGAGCTCAAGATGACCTCCGACCGCTCGGCAGTGGATATCTTTGCCAGCAACCTCCGCAGCCTTCTGTTGGCGGCCCCCCTTGGCCTGCAGGCCACCGTGGGGATCGACCCGGGTCTGCGAACCGGCTGCAAATGCGTGGCCCTGGACAACACCGGCAAATTTCTTGAAACCATGACCATCTACCTCACCCGCGGCGCGGCCGGTGAGGCGCAGGCCAAAGCAGACCTCGGCGCGTTTATTCAACGCCACAACCCCTCCGTGGTTGCGGTCGGCAACGGCACCGGCGGACGAGAGACCGAGAGCTTTGTCAGAGAGCTCCTGCGCGAGATGAAGCAAACCACAGTGCCGGTAGTGCAGGTCAATGAGTCGGGCGCCAGCGTCTACAGCGCCTCCGATGTGGCCCGGGAGGAGTTTCCAGATCTCGACCTCACCATTCGAGGAGCCATCTCCATCGGACGTCGCCTTCAAGATCCTCTCGCAGAGCTGGTGAAGATCGAACCCAAATCCATCGGGGTGGGGCAATACCAACACGACGTGCACCAACCCCTGCTCACGCGCAAGCTCTCCGAAGTGGTCGAGAGCTGCGTAAACCACGTTGGGGTCAACCTAAACACCGCCAGCGCGCCCCTGCTCTCCTTTGTGGCTGGCATTGGGCCCTCCGTCGCCAAGAAAATCGTTCGGCACCGGGAAGACAAGGGCGTGTTCACCAGTCGGCAAGGGCTCCTGACGGTCTCGGGCCTCGGCCCCAAAGCCTATGAGCAGGCCGCCGGCTTTCTGCGAGTGCCCCAGGGTGAGCACCCTCTGGACGGGTCTGCGGTGCACCCCGAGCGTTATTCGCTGGTGGAGCAGATCGCCACCGACCTCAAGCTCTCCCTGCACGAGCTCATGGGGAACACCGGTGTAATCCGGCAGATAGACGTCAAGAAATATGTCACCGACACCGTGGGAGAACCCACTCTCAAGGATATCCTGGCGGAGCTGCAAAAACCGGGTCGCGACCCTCGCGCCAGCTTTGAGCCTCCCAAATTCCGCGACGACGTCACCACCATGGCCGCCCTCAAAGAGGGCATGAGCTTTGAGGGCGTGGTCACCAACGTCACCGCCTTTGGCGCCTTCGTGGACATCGGGGTCCACCAGGACGGGCTGGTTCATATCTCCCAACTCTCCGACGAATTCGTCAAAGACCCCGCCGACGTGGTGAAGGCCGGTGACAAATTGCGTGTACGGGTGCTGGCGGTGGACATCGATCGGAAGCGCATCTCCTTAAGCGCCAAATCCGAGGTCCCCGACAGCCGGGAGACCCGCGGCGACAAAGAGAGCAAGCCCTCCCGAGACTTCCGCTCCGACAAAAACCGCTCCAAAGGCGGCGGCAAGGGCAACAAGCGAGGCGGCAACAAAGGCGCTCCCCGAGGGGACTTCAGCAACCGCCCCTTCGCCAACCTGCTGGGATAAACTGCCCACAACGCCCGCCCCGTGCTCTCCATGAAATCCACTCCCCCAAAGGACACCCCCATCATGCGCATCGCATCACTGCCGCTCTCTCTCGCGCTCCTGCCCGCTCTTCTCATGGGCTGCCTTGCAGCTCCCTCTGCCCCCCCATCTCCAAAGCGACCGGCACAAAACCCTGCAGAAGCCCCCGCCCCTGGCGAGTTGCTCTCCATCCCCGAAGACACTCCGCCCACCGAGACGCCTCCCCTTGAATGTGAGGAACCCAACTGCCCAGGCCAGGAGTGGCCCACGTGGGAGTTGCACAATTTTCAACCCCACAGCGACCGCTTTGGGGAGACCTACGGCCTCTCCCACTTCGAAGGGAACACCACGGTGGTGGTCCTCCTTGCGGGATGGTGCAGTTATTGCCGCAAGCAGGCCCTGCAACTTGAGCGACTCAGCAAAGAGCTGCTCGACCAGCGCCACGATGTCAACATCGTGGTCATCAACAAAGACAACGCCAGCTCGGAGCGTCATCAAAACGCGCTGCTCTACGTGCTTGATCAAGAGGGAGAAATTCAAGAACACGGCAACGGAGCTCCCATCTATCGCAGCACCTTGCCGCTCTTTCAGGACACCGAAGAAACGCTCGCGTGGGAGCTGCACCATGGTAAGAAAGACGACTTCTTCATCTATGACCACACCGGCACCCTTGCGGTCTACCTCCCACAATCAAACACCACCCGCAGCACCAACCTCTCCACCGAAGAGGGATACAACAACCTCAAGCAAGCCATCCTCGAGGTAGAGCAAGCGCGAGCCCCCGAGGTTCAAAACGAGAGGCCCTCAGCCCACTGAGCTGATTTTACATAGAGTGCATAGGTGCCCTTGCGCGCCCCAAGATTTCGCAAGGGGATTAACACCACCTCCACGGTGGTTGTTTCACCGGGGTGCAAGGGAAACTTCACGCTAATCGGCTCAAGAATAGACTCCATGGGCATTACGCGCCCGGACGCCAACACCCCCTCCACCCGCAATGAGCGAGGCCAGACTCTCCCCATATCCCCGGGCAACACGTAGCTTTGATAGAGCAAAGTGGAGCGGTGCATCGAGCGCACAAAAGCCGTGCTCAGCGCCTTCGTCGGCAGCTCTACCCAGGTGGAATCCAACAACACCCCGTGTCCCCCGGGGGGGTTAGGCCCCAAGGGTTCATGGTCCCACTGCAGCGCAAGGGAGTCCCAATCAATGTTCACGCCGTAGAGTTCGGGCACCTGCGAAAAATCCACCCGCACTCTGAAATCCAGACGGGGTTGCCTGCGTTCACACGCACACACAAACAAACTCAAACAAAGAAGCGCCGTCAACCAGGGCCGATTGAAACTAATCTCCACCGCTGTCCTCAGAAGAGTCCGGCTCTGTCACCGGATAACCCGCCTCCTTCCACTCAATGTAGCCCTCATTCAAGACCCGCACCTTGTCAAAGCCCTGCTCTTTGAGAACGTTCGCCGCGTGCTCCGACTCATTATGAGGACAGGCACAATAGGTAACAATCCAAGTGTCACGCGGCAGGGCCGAGTAGCATTTTTCAACATCGTAATAGGGCATGGACATGGCACCATCAATGTGGCCCCAGAGGTAATCTCCTTTGGGGCGAGCGTCGAGGAGCACCATCTCCCGGCCCTCGTCATAGGCGTTGAAAACGCTGAGATTGGACTCGTGCAGCGGCCCCTCCACCTGCCAGGGGGGAGCGCCGTTGCTTTGGCTCCCGAAGATCTTAAGCTCGCTGCATTCTTCAGAATTCCCTCTTGGGGGCTCGTAGTCTACCGGCCTCTCCAGGCTCCGCAAAAACGCCACGAGGTGCCCGATCTCCTCGCTGCTCAGGACAGTCTCGTAGGCCAGCATGGGAGTGGCTCGGCGCCCCTTTCGGATCCCATACTCCAAAAAGCCGTCGGAAGCCGAGGCGAGAAAAACGGGGTTGTTGAGACTCATCGCGTTTTTCCCCTCGGCGTTAGCGCCGTGACAGAGCACGCAATGCTGTTCATAAAGTGAAGCGCCCTGCTCCACGTCTCCTGCCACTGGGTCGTCCGAGAGGGTTTGCGGTGGTGACTTGTCCCAATAGCGCATAAAAGCGATCAAATCTTTCACCATGGAGTCACTGAGGGGTCCCGCGAAGTCCTGCCCAAAAGGGGACATCTTGGTTCCTGGCCGGCCCTGGGTCACCGCCGTATACAAAAAGGGATCAGAGGCCGAACGCAAAAAATCGGGGTTATTAAGGGCGTTGGCCCGCGGTGAGAGGTAGCCTTCACCCTTTCCACCATGACAGAGCGCGCAATAGGTCTCGTAGTGGACTCGCCCTCTAGCCACCGCCGGGGGTTCCGAGTCCTCGTCGCACCCGCCAAAAAAACCAACCAGCAAAAGAAAAAAAGAGAATATCTTGAGCATAAAGGATGGGTAATAAGGCGACCTGCCCGGGTCAAGATAACTTCGACCAAAAAAGGCAAAAGGGAGCAGACAGCATTTGGCAATGGCGGCATATTGCAATCAGGGGTGCAACTATTTACTATCTCCGGTGGTGTGGAGCGCCTCGGCACAGGCTGGGCGAACTGCTCCCCACCAAAGGAGAGATGAGTCGTAATGATGGCAAAGACAATAGCGCAGCAGTTTGTAGTCGTGGGGCTCTGTATCGGGCTGGTTGGCTGTGCACAGAACGACTTTGAAGATGGCTTGGTCGATGCCCCCATCGAGACTCCCGCAGCACCAAAAAACCTCGCCGCCTTTCCTGGCGACGGCAAGGTGCTGCTCACCTGGGCCCCCTCCTCCCGCGCCCAGGGCTACGAGGTGCTTCGTTCAGAGCGCAGCGGAGAAGGATATGAGATCCTTCAGAGGCTTTCGGGTCCCGACGCCAGCTCCTTAACCGACGAGAGCGTGATTAATGACCGGGCCTACCATTATCTCGTCACCGCCCACAATCCGGCAGGAACGAGCGGCGTCTCAAACGAAGTAAGCGTCACGCCCGTGGACACTCCCGAGATCCCCGCCGCGCCGGAGTCACTCAGGGGAGAGATGACCGGCTCCGGCGCCCACCTGGAATGGAGCCCAGTGCCCAACGTCGCCGGCTACCGAATTCTAAGAGCCACCAGCTTCAGCGGCCCCTACGAAGGGGAGGGAGAGCGTCAAGGGGCTGAGTTCACCTACCTTGACACCTCCATTCAAGGGGGAGGCACCTACTTTTATATTGTCCGATCCTACAACGCTTCCGGAGAAAGCGAGCGCTCACCGGTGACCCGTCTTGAGGTTGGGCCTTTCCCAGGGCCGCTTGCCCCCTCGCTTTTCAGCGCGCGACTCCTCAACAACGACGTCGTCTTTCACTGGGTGGGAGCCCCCAACTCCGCCGGTTATCGACTTTATCACTCAACGCAAACAGAGACCTCCTTTGAGCTCCTGACCACCCTTCACCAGACAGCGCAATCCCACATCGAACCCCAGAGACAGAGGGGACTTCATTACTACAAAATCTCAGGTGTGGATGGGGAGGGTAATGAAGGCCCCTTCTCCCCGGTGATCTTAGTTGAGATTCTCTGACACTCTTACTCGGAGCGCCCCTGCTCCATCACTTCAGCGAGGGAGGGAGGGGTGAGGAGCGTCTCCTCAGGGACCTCTTCAAGTGCCTTAAGCTCGGCTTGAAGCGCCTCAAACACCACATAGCCCAAGTGCTTCACCAGCTCCGGGATGCCTTCGCCAGTCACCGTTGAGATAGCAAAGAGCTTGAGCCCCTTATCGGCAGCATAGGCCTCAACGACTTCAACCTGTTCACGACACTCCACAAGGTCAACCTTGTTGAGCACCAACACTCGGGGAACGCTCATCAACGATGCGTCGTGACACTCAATCTCGTTCTCAATAGCTTCATAATCTTTGATAGGATCACGACCAGGCTCATCGGGACAAACGGTGATTAGATGAACAATCTGTCGAACCCGCTCAACGTGGCGCAGAAAACGAGTGCCCAGGCCCAGGCCTTCACTGGCCCCCACCACGAGCCCCGGAACATCAGCCACAACGTAATGTTGCATCTCACCAAATTGGACCACCCCGAGGTTTGGGGCCAGAGTGGTGAAGGGGTATTCTGCGATCTTGGGTTTGGCAGCGGAGATTCGCGCCACCAGGGACGACTTGCCAACACTTGGCATGCCCACCAGCCCGACATCTGCGAGTAACTTGAGCTCCAAACGCAGCTCGAACTCCTCACCGGGCTCTCCGGGTTGTGCGAAGCGGGGGCTTTGCCGCCGAGCGGTCTTAAAATGCGTGTTGCCCTTACCCCCGCGGCCGCCTTTCGCCACCACCACCCGGTCTCCGGGCTGGGATAAGTCAGCAATCAACTCGTTGGTTTGGAGATTGTAA
>JAZAIZ010000001.1:0-2859 GCA_036230545.1 Myxococcota bacterium | reverse complement strand
CACCACAACGACAATCTCCGGTGCTTCAACGGGCGCGTAACTGGCAAACCAGGCATGATCCCGAGAAAAATATTTCATATCAGCGGACTTTTCCCGCACAGAGCCAAGGCGAACCACCTGGGCCGTCCCGGTCTTGCCAGCCATGGACACCACCGACGAGCGACGCAGGTATCCCGTCCCCCCCGGCTCCTGTGCAACCGCCACAAGCCCGGCGCGTATGGCCGCCACCTGCTCTTCCTTATAGGGCAAACGCCCGCTCTCCACTGGCTTCAGCTTTGCAATCACCCGAGGCGGTGTTCCCACCATCTCTTCCTGGATCTGCTCCCCCGTCTCGCCCTGTCCAGTCACCAAAGCCCGCCGACGAATACGAAAATCGGGAGTCTCAACACGCTCCACAAGCTGCGGCTCAAGGACTCTCCCTCCGTTAACCAGAGCGGCATACATCACAGCCACCTGCAGGGGGGTCATCAACACCGCGCCCTGACCGATGGAGGTGTTCAGGGCCATTCCCCGCTGGTAACCACCGCTACGTCGCTCCACCCGGTTATGAAACGCCTTATCCGGCATATTTCCTGGTTTCTCCCCCCGCAGCGCGATGCCCGTCCGCTCCCCGACCCCAAAAAATCGCCCCGCCTCCGCGATGGGTTCAATCCCCATCCTCGCGGAGAGGGAGTAAAAATAGGTGTCGCAGGAATATTTCAACGCCTCCTTCAGGTTCACCATGCCGTGCCCGGAATCTTTATGACAACGCCACGTGTGTCGCCCCAATCGATAACTTCCCGGGCAGTTGATTTTTTCGACCGGGGAGATGAGCCCACCGGAGAGCGCTGCCAGGGCCGTCACCACCTTGAAGGTTGAGCCCGGCGCGTATTGCCCGCGGATGGAGCGATTAATCCACGGTTTCAGGATGTTCTCATCCATCTCTTTCTTCACCGCCGGCGCCATCACCCCGCCTATCAGGTTGAGGTCAAACCCAGGCTTGGACACCAAGGCTCTGATCGCCCCCGTGTGAGGATCCAAGGCCACCACGCTGCCGGCGCGCCCGTCAAAAGCCTCCTCGGCCGCCGCTTGCAGCTCTCTATCGATGGTCAGGTAGAGGTTGTTTCCTGGTCGCGGGGGCTGCCTCGGCTGCTCCTGAATCAACTCCGCCACATAGGACTGACTCTGAGAGCGACCTTTAGCGTCCACGACAATCTTCTCAAAGCCGTCGTCTCCCCGCAGCTGCTTCTCGTATTGAAACTCAATCCCCGCTCGGCCCAGGAGATCCCCTCCCTTATAGTTGTGGGGGTTTCCATCTCTCAGCTCGCGGTCGAGTCGCCGTCTGTCGATCTCATTAACGTAACCAAGCAGATGCGCAGCCAGCGTGCCCTCCACGTATTTTCGCCGCCTGCCCGGAACAATCTCCACCCCATCCAGCGCAAAAATGCCCCTTCGATCCAGAATGGCGGCGAGACTCTCATGGGAAATATCCTGCTCGATCACCATCGGTCGAAATCGATTCAACCCTCGCTGGCCCCCCACTTTCTCCGCCAGCTGCTCCCGCTCCTCTCCTTCGAGTTGCAGAATCTCAAAGAGGTCGTGCAACGTAGCTCGGACCTCCTCCGAATTTTCACCCAGAAAATAGGGCGTAACCTCCACATCCACCGAGGGACGGTTGTCAATCAAAATGGAGCCCCGCCGGTCATAGACGATGCCCCGATCATGGGGGGTCCGAATCCGGTGGATAAAGTTGCTGCGCCCCCGGGAGAAAAACTCTTCTCCCCGCAAAATCTGCACATAATACAGTCGTGCCACCAGCAAGCCAAAGGCCAGCACCACCAAAGCGATGATCAACAAAAGGCGACTTCGCAATTCACGGGCCGAAGTCTTAGCTTGAATCCCTCCCCCTACTGCCACAACGCCCCCTCCCGGCGCTGGGGCTCGAAGCACTCATCCAGCCACACCATGGGGTGATACAACAACGCGCCCACGATCCCGGTCATCACCGCTCCGGGGATGAGCGCTGCGGTCGCCCAACTTGAGAAGGCCACCTCCTCCGCCAAAAGCGAGACCAGCACAAAAAGAATCCCATGGTAAAAAACCGTCAACGCGGCGGTCACGATCCCAAAAAACGCCGCTCCTCCCCCGCTGAAGCTCCCCGACATCCGATAAGTAGCCACCGCGCAAACCAGCAGAGCCGACTCATGCACCCCCCGAGGGGCAGCCGCCTGCGCCCCAACCATGGTCCCCAGCGCGAGGGCCCCGAGACAAAGCGGGATCGGCGCCCGGCGCATACCGAGAAAAACCACGACGGTGATAGCCACATCGGGGATAAGCCCTGCGGGGGTCCAGAGACTCCCAAGCCCGGTCCACACAGAGATCCCCACCCCGCCAAGCAACACCCAAAGGACGGTTCTCATGGCGCACCGCCAACCCCACCCCAAGGTGCCGGGGGACCCTCCAGATGAGAGAACTCTTCAAGGGCAGGTGCCTCTTCAGGCACAAGAATCATCACCGTCTCAAGCTGCGCAAAGTTTACCGAAGGAGACAGCTCAACGCTCTGGTAGAGACCAAACTTCCCCCGATGCACCACCGTCACCTGGCCAACCTCAATGCCCCGGGGAAACACCTGACCAACGCCACTGGTGACGAGACTGTCTCCGGGCTCAATGTCGGCGGTCCTCTCAAGGTATTCGAGTTGCAAACGGGCCTGCCCGTCCTGTCCCTGACCGCGAACCCTCGCCTGAGCACGAGTGCGCTGTACCACCACGTCGGTGGAGCAAGTAGCGTCCACCAGCAGCATCACATCCGCCCAACCGCCCCCGACCCCAACCACGCGGCCGACGATCCCCACATCATTAACGACCCCCGCCCCCCCCG